>JAJDOA010000233.1 GCA_022340405.1 Desulfobacteraceae bacterium
AGCGCGTCGTAGCCGCCGATCTCCGCCTCCAGCTCCTGCTCGCTCAAACCCGTGTGCACCGCTACCTCGATGCCCGCCTCCTGACGAAACAGCTCGATGCCCGCCTCTCCCAAATTGTCGCTGACCAGTACCTTCATGAAATCATTCCTTGATTTGTGCCGCCCGCCGCTGCAGATAGCCGTCTTTCAAAGCTTCGTAAGGGTCGAGGGCGGCCTCTTTGAGGGATTCATAGTCGCCGATTCGAAACGACAGGTCGTTGGTGAGATCCAGCGCACGGATACCGATGTAGCTGTGCCAAGGTTCTACATAACTAACCGGGTTCAAAAATGTCTGCCCGAAGCGCCCCACGCTGTCTCGCAGCGTGGATGGACCCAGAAACGGCCAAACGATATAGAATCCGTTGCCAATCCCGTAGCTTCCGAGAGTCTGCCCCAGATCTTCCTCCGGAGGCGTGAGATCCGGGTACTTTGCTGCAGGATTGCCGAATCCCAGCACGCCGACGGTGCTGTTCATCAGAAAGCGGATCAGCTCGGAGCCGAATTGGGGACCCTTGGCCTGAAACAGGCAGCTGACAATGCGGATCGGAGCCGTCAGGTTGTAGAAAAAATTGCGGACGCCCGTGCGAACCGGTTCCGGAAAGACAGCCCGATATCCGGTGGCCAGTGGTTTGAGCAGCCAGAAATACAGTCTGTCGTTTAGCTCAAACATCGCGACATTCAGTCCATACAGGGGGTCCGGCGTGACCGCGAAGGTCGGCGGAACCGGCTCGACCGGTTCCGCCTCCGCCGGTCCGAGCAGGGTCTGTGTCGTCGTTGTCCCGCTCTGAAGCCCGGTGCCCTGTTGGTGTGCGCACCCGATTGCGGCCACCATCATCACTGCGACGACCCAAAATCGAAAGGCTTTCACGATGATTTACCCTGTACCTTTTTGCGTAGGCTCTCGATGAGATGGTCCGGAGAATTGCGGAGCAGTATTTTGCTGAATTGGGAGCGGTAGTTCCCTACCAGGCTGACATTTTCCACCCGCACGTCATAGACCTGCCAATGGCCATCAATCATTTTCATGCTGTAGTCGATGGGGGTCTCGACGGATTCCCGTGTAACCTTGGTGAACACCTTCGCCCGGTCATCGGTGACCTCTTGGTCCAGAAAAACCACGGCCTCGTCCTGATACTCGCTGCGGATCTTGCTGATATACGTCTCAAACAGCAGTTGGGAGAAAAGATCGACGAAGCGTTCCCGCTGCGCTTCGTCGAACAACCGCCAGTTGTTGGCCAGCGCCCTTCGAGAAATTTCCTCGAAATTGAAAACGGACCATACTTCCTGCTTGAGCAGCCGCCGCTGTTCGTCCTTCTTGTCTTCCGCTTGCAGCTCTGGATCTTTGATGATTTGCAGGCCGCGCTCGATAGGTCCTCGAAGCGCCTCCATCGGTTCCACCCCAAAGGCGTTCGTCGTGAGGCTCAACAGCACCACTACGGTCGCCGCTATCCATGCCTTCATGGCCTCCTCCCCTGCCGCTCCGCAGATCCCTCCCGGAGCGACGTCGATGCAATGGTCATTTCACTTCGCCGAAAACATATTTGCTGATCAGTTCTTCCAGGTCCACTGCGGACTCGGTCTCGATGATGGCCCCGCCGGGAGGGATCGCGTCCGGGGATCCGCCGGGGGAAATCATGATATATTTGTCGCCGATCATGCCGGCGGTTTTCACCGAGGCGATGGCGTCTTCGGCCAGTGAAACACCGTTTTGAATACGCATTTTCACGATGGCCACCTTTCGCTTCGGATCCAGTTCAATGGCTTCGACCTTGCCGATCTCCACGCCGGCCATCTCGACTTGGGCGCCGGTCTTGAGTCCGGAAACGGAGATAAAGCGTGCTTCGATCCCATAGGTGTCCTTCCCGAACCACTCCATCTTGCCCAGGCGGATGGCCAGATATCCCACGCAGACGATGCTGATGATCACGAAAATACCTACCGCCGTCTCAACGGATCGCATGTTCATGTTTCCTCCGCGTTTTCAGCAGACGCGAAACTCGTAAAACGTATTCTGCTTGGATTCCGCCATGGAGATAACGTTTTCCAGCTTGCTGTCGGTCCGGGCCTCGGCGAACCCGGCGCTGATGGAAAAGCAGAAATCCGCCATAGCGGGAGCCTCCATTATATCCTCCGAGCTGATGGCTCGGGACAATTTCGCGCAGACCATCCGCGTCTGCTCCTGATCGGTGTTGGGCAGTACAACCATCATGCGGTTGAGTGCGGTTCGGGAGCAGATGTCGGTCACCCGAAGGTTGCTTCGTACCTTGATGGCGAAATTGCGAAGGGCCTGCTGCCCGATGCGGTGTCCTACCTTTTCGTAAATCTCACCCAGATTTTCCACGGTGAGCAAAAGCAGTGAAAAGGGCGTCTGATGCCGCTGCAACCGCGCCAACTCCTCCTGAAAGCGCCGTTCTCCGTACGCCATCGACTGCATGCCGGTCTCCACGTCTTGATGGGATTCGAAGCCGCGGACAAATTCCTGGATCACGGGATCTCCCGCTTCCTGTATACCGTCCGGCGACCCCTCGTAGATGATCCGGCCTTCATTGAGCATAGCCACCCGTTGGGAGATGTAGAAAATGTCGGGGATTTCATGGCTGACCACCACGCCGGTAAATCCGAATCGGCCCTGATAGTCGGAAATCATGCTGTGCACCACGCCCTTGCGGATCGGATCCAGTCCGGTCGTCGGCTCGTCGAACAGAACGATTTCCGGCTCGGTGACCAGCGCCCGCGCCAGGGCCACGCGTTTTTTCATTCCTCCCGACAGCTGGGAAGGAAATTTGGTCTCGATGTCGTGCAGGTCCAGTTGTTGCATCTTTTCGGACACCCGGCTATGGATCTCCTCGTCGGTCATCGACTCCCTCTCTTTCAGCGGAAGCGCGATATTTTCATAGACCGTCATGGAGTCGAACAGCGCCGATCCCTGAAACATATAGCTGAATTTTCGTTTCAGTTTCCTCCGCTCCGGAGTTTTCAGAGAAGATACCGCCTTGCCTTCGTAGAGGATTTCGCCGCTGTCCTGCCGCAAAAGGCCGATAATGTGTTTAAGAAGAACGCTTTTGCCGCCACCGCTTTTTCCAATAATGCTGGTAATTTCCCCTTTGTGGATACGGAGATTCACACCCCGTAGCACCGGCAGGTCACCGAAGGATTTGGACACTTCTTTGAACTCGATCAGCGGCTCGTTCATGGTGGTTGCCATGGATCAAAGGAGAAACGACGTCAGCACGTAGTCGGTTACCATGATCAGCACGCAGGACTGCACAACAGCACTGGTGGTGGAGTAGCTCACCCCTTCGGCGCCGAAGCCTTTCTGGCGCGTGTGCGTATAGTAGCCCTGAAAACAACATATGGTCGTTATGACGGCCGCAAAGACCACCGCCTTGATGAAGCCTCCGTTGATGTCATGCATCACCACGCTGGATTCGATGCGTGAAAAATAGAGGACCGGATTGATGTCCAGCAGCAGGGAGCCCGTGAGGTAGCCGCCAATGATGCCCACGACGTCGAAGATGGCGGTCAGCAGCGGGAGACTGATGAGGGCCGCTGCGAATTTGGGGCTGATCAGGAAACGGATCGGATTGATGTCCATCGTTTCCAGGGCGTCGATCTGTTCGGAGATGCGCATGATTCCGATCTCGGCGGCAATGGCGGAGCCGGCCCGGCCGGTCACCATGATCGCCGTGAGAACCGGCCCCAGTTCCCGGATCAGGGAAAGCGCTACCGCGGGACCCAGAAATCCAGTGGCGCCGAACATGGACAGTGAGTAATATCCCTGAATGCCCAGCACCATACCTGTGAAGCTACCGGTGAGGCTTACCACGAAGATGGATTTAGCTCCGATGAAATACACCTGTTGGATGTATTTGGAGATCTGGATGGGGGGTCGAAAGATGTTGCCCAAGGCCCGAAAAAAGAATATGGCCATCCGACCCAGCTCTTGTACCAACCAGATGCTGAATCTACCCGTGGCGATCACTGGCTGCCATAGTCGGCTGGAATGTTCCATAAAACCGCTTCTCGACGCTGCGCCAGGCTCGGCCTTCCGCAGCGGGTTCGGTGGTGTTTACCAATCCCCTCAGAGAGAGTAAGGGTATGGAAAAGCGATATTTCTGTCAAGCGGGAAGAGCAGCATACACCCTATGGAATGGGAGGTCTGCGTGTCTGTCATGAGCCCCGGCAACGAAGGCGGGCTGTGCTGGCCGCCACTGATATCCGGTGTGCTCCAGCGCCGGTACAAGCGCTTTCTGGCCGACATCCGGCTGGATGACGGCCGGCCGGTGACGGCCCACTGCCCCAATTCGGGCAGCATGAAGGGATGCAGCGAGGCCGGGCGGCCGGTATTGCTTTCCGAACATGATCATCCGCGGCGCAAGCTGCGGTACACTTGGGAGCTCATCGACATGGGCTCCTCATGGGTGGGCGTCAATACCCTGGTTCCCAACCGTCTGGTATCCGCCTCCGTTGCCGCCGGTAAGATTCCCGATCTGACCGAGTACGAGAGAATCCGCCGGGAGATCCCCGTGGGGAGTCGATCCAGGATCGATTTGCTCCTCGAGTCACGGGGAAGGAGGCCCTGTTACGTCGAGATCAAAAACTGCACGCTGGTGGAGGCGGGACGGGCGCGATTTCCCGATGCGGTCACAACCAGAGGAAGAAAGCACCTGCTGGAACTGGAACGGCTGTCCGCCTCCGGGTGCCGTGCCGTTACGTTTTTCCTGGTCCAGCGAATGGATGCCGAAGGGTTTTCCCCGGCCGACGACATCGACCCCGCTTACGGGGCGGAGCTTCGGCGCGTGCATCGCGGCGGTGTCGAGATCCTTGCCTACGATGTGCACGTGGATCCCGCAGGCATCGCCCTCCGGCGCCGGCTTCCCCTCATGCTCTGATCTCCGGACATGCCTTCTCCTGCGCCGGGAGGCGTAGCGGTCGATGCCAGGCGCGAGGAATACGAAATCCCCCGTACAGAGGGGTTTGACTTGCTCCGGTTTCTGCCCTATCCTCACACCTTGCCGTCGCATCTGAACCCTGAGAGGCTTTGGATAAACGGCGCCTTCCACCTTGATACGGCGTCTCCCGCATGGCGGGATGACTCGGCTGATTTTTCAAGACCGGCAGAGAGCCTCTTGTCTGAAGGCGGAATGCTTGTTTATCCACAGCCTCCTGTAACCTGCATCCGGGTCTGCGCCGCTCGCCCGGCCCCCGGTGTCTTACCTTCTTGGATCATCCCGATGCAGCCGTTTTCCCTGAAAAAGGTTATTGCCGAACGGAACAATCTGGCACGCGTGCTGGACAGCCTCAAGGAGGGCATCATCGCCCACGACCTCGAGCGCAGGATCTATTTCATCAACCGGGAGGCGGAAAGAATCACCGGCTGCCGTGCGGACGAGGTTGTTGGAAAGGACTGCCATGATGTTTTCGGAGGCCCCCTTTGCGGTCTCCACTGTAGCTTCTGCGGTAATCAGGAGGTGCCGGAGGAGGGCAAGGAGTACACGGTTACTTTTGCGGACCGACGCGGGGAGGAGAGCCGGCTGGAGGTTTCGGTGACCATCATTCACCATCCGAAAGGCGACCCGGCCGGAGTGCTGGCCTCCTTCCGCGATGTCACCGACCTGATGCGTCTTCGTCGTCAGGCCGGTGAGCTGACGGGATTCCGACGGATGATCGGCCGCGACGAGAAAATGCTGCATGTTTTCGAGCAGATCCGCAACGTGGCCCACTACGATTTTCCCGTCCACATACACGGGGAAACGGGAACCGGAAAAGAGTTGGCAGCCTCGGCCATTCATGGCGAGGGTCATCACAAAGACGCACCCTTCGTGCCCATCAACTGCGGTGCGCTTCCGGAGGGGCTGATTGAAAGCGAGTTGTTTGGACACGTCAAGGGCGCCTTCTCCGGTGCCATCCGGGACAAGAAGGGGCGGTTCCAGCTCGCGGACGGCGGGACGATATTCCTCGACGAGGTGGCCGAACTCTCCAAACCCGTGCAGGTGAAGCTGCTGCGTTTTCTACAGGAGGGCACATTCGAACGCGTGGGAGGGGAGGAGACGCTCGAGGCAAAGGTCAAAGTGATCAGTGCTTCGAACAAGGACCTCAAAGAGGAGGTGCGGATGGGAAGCTTCCGCGACGATCTCTTCTACCGGCTCAATGTCATCCCCATCCATCTGCCGCCGCTGCGGAAACGAAAAAACGACATTCCGCTGCTGGTCGATCATTTTCTGCGGCAGGCGGCCGAGAGGCACAACGGCAGATCGCGTCGGATTTCCAAACAGGCCGTGCGCATCCTGATGGACTACCACTGGCCCGGGAACGTGCGGGAACTTCAGAATGCGGTCCAGTTTGCCATCGTGAAATCCACCGGCGGCATGATCCGCCCCAAGGATCTGCCCTTGGAAATGGGATCGGTGGAATGCCGTGTCACCCGCCCCGGACCGGTCCCCAAGCTGGACGTGGATACCGTGGCCCGGGCGCTGAAGGAGGCTGGTGGAAACAAGTCCAAGGCCTCGCGCCGGCTCGGCGTCGGACGGGCGACGCTGTACCGGTTTCTCGAAAAGCACCCGGAGATTCGGTAGCCCCGATCGATATTCGGGGAAAGCCTGTCATTACAGTTCCCAGCCTGCAAAAAAAGGGCCTCCGCAGGGAGGCCCTTTTCTCAACACGGCTATAGCGGATGCCGGAATTCCTTTCCGTTTTGGCATGTTTTTGGTTTGAACCGTAGGGGAGGGGTTAATCCCCTCCCGTTGCGCCGAAGCCATCCCACAGGTCCCGTGCCCGGGATGTCCTCTGCGCTACCGCGGGCGGGGATAAACCCCGCCCCTACGAAAAACAAGGGAAAGGCCATTCCAATCGGAACATACCTCTGGAAAATGCTCTAAGCCGTCCGCTTATACGGCTTCCTGGAGCTTCTGCCGGTCTGCCATGTCCATGAGCACGCGCTCGCGCGCTTTGTCCAGGCCGAGCGCCCTGCGCTTTTTGTCGATGTGTTCGATCATCATTTTGGCCATTTCATAGGGATCCGGCGTGAAACCCCACTTGCCCATGCCCTGTTTTTCCAGGCCGTCGAAAAGATGCTTGTGGAACTTGGTCTCTTCGACAATCGGGAACGTCACGCCGAATACGGTGTAGACACCGGAGGCGACAAAGTAATGACCGATGGAAATGGCCTTTTCGCTCATCCACTCTGGGGCGGCGCCGGCTGCCGGCAGATCGGCGATACTGTTGCCGAGTCCGCCCACACGAACCATTTCCGAGGCAGCGACCAGAATGCGGCTATTGTCCACGCAGGATCCCACGCCGAGACAGGGCGGCATACCGACGGTTTCGCATACTTCCCTGAGACCCGGACCGGCCAGATGGGCGGCTTCCGGCGTGTAGAGACCGGCTTTGGCCAAAGATATCTGTGAGCACCCGGTCTGAAGGACCAGCACGTCGTTCTTGATCAGCTCCTTGACCAGTTCCACATGCACGTAGTCCTGCTTGACCCGGGGATTGGTACAACCCACCACACCGGCCACACCGCGGATCCTGCCGTTGATGATGTTGTCGTTGAGCGGTGTATAGGATCCTCTGAACGTGCCTCCCAGCATGTAGTTGATGTACTCGTGGGAGAATCCGTGGATACCGGCGTTGCGAATATTGGGAATTTCGATTTCGGCCTTTCGGTTTTTAAACCGGGTGATGGCCTTGATCACCACCTCGTCGGTGCAGGCCTTGGGATCGTGATCGCGGAACTCGATGTGCGTGGCCCCTTCGATGTGGGCTCTGGGGTTGGTGGTGATCAGCGGGGTGCCATAACATTCCGCCACTTTGACCAGCCCCTGCTTGATGCACTGGATATCCACGCACATGACATCCACCGCACCGGTCACCAGAACGGTCTCGGTGGACATGAAGTTGCCGGCGTGGGGCACGCCGTGGCGGGACATCATTTCGGCGCCGGAACAGCACATGCCCACTAGATTGATCCCTTTGGCCCCGGCGTCTTTGGCTGCCTGGACCAGAGACGGCTCGTTGACCGACTCCAGCATGGACTCGAACATGTTCGGTTCGTGACCGTGGACGATGACGTTGACCTGGTCCTCCTTGAGGCATCCCATGTTGACGTTGACGGATACCGG
Organism: Desulfobacteraceae bacterium; assembly: GCA_022340405.1. Classification (GTDB taxonomy): domain Bacteria; phylum Desulfobacterota; class Desulfobacteria; order Desulfobacterales; family JAJDOA01; genus JAJDOA01. The sequence goes on from JAJDOA010000233.1 coordinate 8,159, forward strand.
GGTAGGCGTGCCGTAGAGAATATCGGAAATTTCCGTGGCCACCATGGAGCCGCCCCAGCCGTCGGAAAGGGCCGTCCGGCTGCACTGTTTGGTGATGTTTTCGTAGTGCTGATCCACACCCATGTGGGTGCGGTGCATCAACTCCATGATTTCCCGCATGGCGCCTCTTGGCACAACCCCCTGCTTGCGCCAAGTTTCCAGGGTTTTTTCCGGCACCCGCTTGGCAAAGGGGATTTCTCCATCCACCTGTGTATAGGTGCGTTCCAACTCTTCGTAGACGTCAGTCGCAATTTCCTTAACGCTCCGACCCTCGGTTTCGATACCGATGGATTCGGCGACCTGCTCCAGCTTGTGGGTGTCTTTGATCTGATAATCCGTGATGTGGCCATTGACCACCTCCCGGAACAGATCCAGCATGGCCATGCCATGGTCTGTATGTGCGGCGGCGCCCGATGCGACCATTCGGGCAAAATTCCGTGCCTGGATCGTATCGATGGTGGCGCCGCAGACACCCACCTTGCCGTAGGGATCTTTGGCGTTGAGCCGGCATGGGCCCATCGAGCAGTGCTTGCAGCAGGCCGAATCCGCACCGATGGGACAGGCCTTCATGCTCAACGCACGGTCGAAAGCGGTTTCCACGCCGTCGCGGCGGGCCTTTTCCAGCATCTGGGCGGTTGCATCGCATGTGGTCAGGTCACGAATGTTGACCTCTTTTTTCGGTTTGGGTTCGATTTTTTTCTTTTCCTTTTCCAAAATTGGACCTCCCTGTGGTGGAAATTGAGTTAGATGATCCTTAGACTCCATAGTCAGATCATAGCGTTTTTTACGACGTTGCCTTGACGATCGCGGCAGAGGGTTATACGGAAACCGTTATTAGTAATGGTTACTATTTAGGGTTTATAACGGGCCAATGTCTGCCGTGTCAAGCCAAATTTTCAGGATCCATTGAACCGGCAGTAGCGAGCGCATTCTCCGCCGCTTGCGGCGGGAAGTCTTCAAAGGAGCCGTTGATGGCGCGAAACCGAAACCGCCTTGCCGAAGAAAAGAGCCCCTATTTGCTGCAGCACGCCCACAATCCCGTGGACTGGTATCCATGGGGCGTCGAGGCTCTCCGCCGGGCAGAGGAGGAAAACAAACCCATCCTGGTATCCATCGGATATTCCACCTGTCACTGGTGCCACGTCATGGAGAAGGAATCGTTCATGGACCCGGCCGTCGCAGAGCTCATGAACCGTCACTACATCTGCATCAAGGTGGATCGGGAGGAGAGGCCGGACGTGGACGCGCTCTACATGACTGCCGTGAACGTCATTTCCGGATCGGGGGGATGGCCGCTGAACGTGTTCCTCACCCCGGATCGGAAACCGTTTTACGGGGGGACCTACTTTCCCCCCCGAAGCCGTCCGGGAATGGTTTCCTGGAGGAAACTGTTGGGTTTCATCGCGGACGCCTGGGGGGATCCCGAAAAAAAGGACAAGATTCTGTCTTCGGCCGAAGAGCTCACCGCCGTGCTGAAAGCGCACCTTTCCAGCAGCGATGCTGGAGACAGGCTCGATTTTTCGCTGCCGGACCGGGCTCGTGACGCGGCCGTATCCGGTTATGACCCGCGCTTTGGCGGCTTCAGCCCGGCTCCCAAATTTCCCATGCCCTCCCTGCTGCAGTTCTTGCTGGAGGAATCCGCAGGCCACGGCGCCGGAGGCGACAGGGAGGTGCTTGAGAAAGTCGAGCACACGCTGCGTGCCATGGCCGCCGGAGGGATTTACGATCACGTGGGTGGTGGATTCCATCGGTACGCCACCGACCCGGAATGGCACCTTCCCCATTTCGAGAAAATGCTCTACGACAACGCCCAGCTTGTCGCTGTCTACGTGGATGCCTGGCGACTGACCGGTGACGAGCGCTACGCTGCGGTGGCCAGGGATACAGCCGACTACGTGTGCCGGGATCTGCGCCATCCGGAAGGCGGCTTCTTCTCCGCAGAGGACGCCGACAGCCCCGTTTCCGGCGACCCCGAGGGCGGGAACGTAGAAGGTGCCTTCTACGTCTGGACGATGACGGAGATGTACCGGGAGCTGGGGAGAACGGACGGTGAGGTTTTCGCCTACCACTTCGGGGTGAAGCCCGAGGGAAATGTGCGTTTCGATCCCCACGGAGAGTTCGCCGGAAAGAACGTGCTACGCCGGATGCGCACCGTGGAGGAGACCTCCGGGCGCTTCGGCCGGAAGCCCGCCGATGTCCGCGACATCCTTTCCGGATCCAGGGAAAGGCTTCTGGAGGTTCGCAACCGGAGGCCACGACCCCACCTGGACGACAAAGTGCTCACCGGATGGAACGGTCTGATGATCGGCGCGCTCGCACGCCTGCATGAACAAGGCGGCCAGGAGCGGTATCTGCGGGCGGCGGAGACGGCGGCTGTCTTCATCCGCTCCCACCTGTACGACGAGACCGAGCGCCGCCTGTTTCGCCGCTGGCGGGAAGGTGATCGTAAGGTGCAGGGCATGTGCGAGGACTACGCCTTTCTGACCAGCGGCCTTCTTGATCTCTACGAAGCCGGTTTCGATCCGCAGTGGCTGGACTGGGCCGTCGGCTTGACCGAAAACCTGCTGGAAATCTTCCACGACCCGTCAGGGCATGGGTTTTTCACGAGCCCGGCCGATGCAGCCGGTGTGCTTCCTTTCCGTATCAAAGAGGAGACCGACGGTGCGGTGCCTGGTGCAGCTTCGGTCGCGTTGCTGAACCTGTTCCGGCTCTCCCGGCTTACCGACCGGCGTGTTTTCGCAGAGACGGCCAGGCGTTCGGTGCAGGCGTCGGCTTCGCGCCTGCAGCGGCACCCGGCGGCTGCTCCTTTTGTGATGTCAGCGTTGCGCCAGCTACAAAACCCTCCGGCCCACGTCATCATCGCCGGAAACCGCTCCAGTGAAAGCGCCGACGCCCTGCTGCGCCAGGTTCGCACTTTCTTCGGCCCGCGACCTTCGCTCATGCGGATCGCCGACGCCGGTGCTCGGGCAAGCCTTGCAAAGCACCTGCCTTTCGTGGAGAATATCGACTGGGATGCATCCCCGGCCCGGGCCTATCTCTGCCGGCAGGGCGCCTGCCGGGAACCGACCACCGAGGCTGACCGTTTGACGGCCCAGCTCAGAGAAATACAGGATCCGAAGGCGTCATGAACCGCAATGCCCAAGACCGGCGGGTTCTGGTATTCCTCCGCTCTCCGCGACAGGGAAGGGTGAAAACACGGCTTGCGAGGCATCTGGGGCCAAAGCTCACTCTTGCGCTGTATCGCTGTTTTGTCGAGGATCTGCTGGGCACGCTGGCCGCAATTGGGGTGCCGACGACAGTCTGTTTTTTTCCGCAACGGGACGAGGAGCGGGTTCGCTCCTGGTTGGGGAGCAACCACGGTTTTCAGCCGCAGCAAGGCGGCCACTTGGGAGAGCGGATGGCCGGTGCATTTCAACAGGCTTTCGATGCGGACAGAAGGCTGCAGCGGGCGGTGCTCGTGGGCACCGATGTCCCGGATCTTCCCGGGGGCGTGATTCAGGAGGCCTTCAAGGCCCTTTGCACCACGGATGCCGTTCTGGGCCCAGCCTATGATGGAGGCTACTACCTGGTGGGGTTTCAAAGAAGCGGTTTCTGTCCGGGCGTCTTCCAGGACGTCGCCTGGGGAACCCCCACGGTTCTCGGGGACAGCCTCGCCGCTCTCGACGATGCCGGTTGCCGATACCGATTGCTCCGCCGGTGGAGGGATGTGGACAACCGCGGCGATCTGCTCCGCTTGCGGGAAACCATTCTTTCCGATCCGGACACGCCGGCACGGGATACGGCTCTGCTATTGGCCTCACGAGAGGTGTCGCTGCTGCTGGAAAAATAGGGCTCCCGGCTTCGATGCGTATCGGCAGACGCTAACCGTTGTCAATTTTTCGCAAATATGTTTTGCTGCACGTCACAATCTTGGAAACGCCAAACGGGAAAGGATTCGAAGCGATGAGTGAGCCGAACGTCAAATTGTATACCCTGAGCACCTGCAGCCACTGCAAGTCCACCAAGAAGCTCCTCAACGAATGCACCGTAAAATACGAGTTTGTCGATGTGGATCTGCTGGAAGGCGATGAACGGAAGGCCATCCTGGCAGATGTCAAAAAGTTCAACCCCAAGTGCTCATTTCCCACCATCATTATCGGCGACAAGGTCATCGTCGGGCATAAGGAAGACCAGATCAAGGAGGCGCTGGGACTGTAATGGACGCAAAACAGCTCTATGAGACGCTGAAAAAGAGCCAGGAACCCAAAGGCTACCATTTCAACAAGGACAAGGACCGGGTTTTCGAACTGATAGAAAGCCTGCTTCACAACAAAGAGCGCTATGGCATCATGGTCTGCCCATGCCGCCTGGCCAGCGGCGATCGGGAACAGGACAGAGACATCATTTGCCCCTGCGCCTACCGGGCTCCCGACGTGGAGGAATACGGCAGCTGCTACTGCAATCTCTACGTTTCCGAAGACTGGAACGAGGGACGCATTCCGCACGTCTACATTCCCGAAAGAAGGCCGCCGGAAAAAATGCCGTTCTAGCGCGGGAGAACGGGCGTCGTGATTCGTCCTTGACTTTTTTTGGGTCAGATTTCATTCTTTATTAGGAATCATTCTTACCCCATTCCCGCCCGCGAGCACCAGGCTGTTGGATTGCCGGGCGCGGAAAAAGGAGAAAAGCGTGAGCGACAAGATCAAAACGGTGAAACAAGTCTGCAAGTGCACGAACTGCGGCAACGAGGCGGAAATGATCGTTACCTGCTCCCTGGAGGATGCGGAGCCGATGGCGGACGACGAGCGGGCCCAGGGGCCGGACACAGCCGGCGCGAAAACTTCCGATGCCCATCGGCGGGTCAAAGGCACAGGGACCTGCACCCACTGCGGCAACGAGGCCGATATGTGGGTGGATCTATAGGCACGGGAGAGGCAACGGGAAGCGGGTTTCCATCGGGGCAGAGAAGGAGGAACCGGATGCAAGAATGTGCACCTACCGTCAACATCGGACTGCGCGGGATCACCATTGCCACCACCAAAATCAGCAAGGTGGACGGTCAAGCCGGAAAACTCATCTACCGCGGATACCTCATCAAGGATTTGGCCGAAAAAGCCACCTTCGAGGAGGTTGCCTATCTGCTCCTGCACGAAAAGCTCCCCGATTTCGAAGAGTTGAACGATTTCAAGGCCCAGATGGCCAGGGAACGGGCGATTCCCATCGAGGTGGTCGATGCCCTGAAAACCATCCCCAATGACGCCCAGCCCATGGATGTGTTGCAGGCGGGCACCTCCCTGCTGGCCCCGCACGACCCGGATCTGGAGGATCCGTCACGGGATGCCTTCCTCCGCATCGCCGTGCGGCTGATTGCGAAGTTTCCGACACTGCTTGCCGCATGGGGCCGTATCCGAGCCGGAAAAGATGTGGTGGAGCCGGACCCGCAGCTCGGTCAGGCCGCCAATTTTCTCTATATGCTGCAGGGCCAGCGCCCCGACGATGAGCTGACACGATTTTTCGACGTGTGCCTTACGCTGCATGCCGAGCACTCCTTCAATGCATCGACTTTCACGGCACGCCAGGTGGCTTCCACCCGCGCGCACATGTACGCGGCC
>JAJDOA010000234.1 GCA_022340405.1 Desulfobacteraceae bacterium
AGCGCGTCGTAGCCGCCGATCTCCGCCTCCAGCTCCTGCTCGCTCAAACCCGTGTGCACCGCTACCTCGATGCCCGCCTCCTGACGAAACAGCTCGATGCCCGCCTCTCCCAAATTGTCGCTGACCAGTACCTTCATGAAACCCCCTTGTATTGGGTAAGAACCGGATTTTCCGGTAATGACTCGGGATGGTGCGGCAAATCCGAATCAAAAAGGATATTTCCGGAACGTTTCGGCTGCTTCTTCCAACAGGCCGATTGCGGAGACGGCACCCTGCCCTCTTCATCCCTGACCGTGGTTAGGATATTCGGATGGCCTGCGATGTCAAGAAAAACCATGGCCTCTCGGAAGAGACCGCTGTGGGATGCCGGACGGAGAGGCCCGGGGGCCATTTGCCTTTTGAGCCGAGCATGGTATACACGAAACGTGTCGCGGAGAATTCCGATACAGCTCAGACAGCCGGGAGGAAACGACACATGAACAAGTCCAGCGGCGTATATCGAGCGGGCGGCATTCGTAGAATCGGAAAGATCACACGCGTGCTGATCAATCACGGTTTCGGCGATCTGGTGGACCGGATGCTGAACCGCTCCGGCGACATGGGCAAAGTGCCCCGGCCGCAGGGCAAACTGTTTCATTCCCGCTATCCGTCCCCGCAACGCATCCGAAGGGTTCTCGAGGAACTCGGCCCCAGTTTCGTCAAGCTCGGCCAATTGATGAGCACCCGTGCCGACCTCTTCCCCCCCGAAACCATCGACGAGCTGAAGAAGCTGCAGGACCGGGTGCCGCCGATCTCCTACGAGGCAATACGGGAGGTGGTGGAGTCCGAGCTGGACGGCCCTCTGGAGACGGTCTTCGAAACCTTTTCCGTCGAATCCCTGGCGGCTGCATCCGTGGCCCAGGTTCACAGGGCCCGGTTGAAAACGGGCGAGGATGTGGCGGTCAAGGTGATCCGTCCTCGAATCGAGAAGGTCATCCGCCAAGACATCCGGCTGATGTACTATTTTGCGGAGAAGATCGAGAACAGTTTTGACCTGGGCCAGGTGGTCGGTGCCGTGAACCTGGTCAAGGAATTCGAACGGACCATCTTCCGAGAGCTGGACATGCACATCGAGGCGGGCAATATCGAACGATTCGGCGCCAATTTCGCCGACAGTGACGAAATCGTCATCCCCCGCGTCTATTGGGAGCACACCTCCAAATCCGTGTTGGTGATGGAATACATCCCCGGCATCCGCATGGACGATGTGGAAACGATCCGCAACCACGGCATCGATCCCCGGGATGTGGCCCTGATCGGTCTGCGGTCCTTCAGCCGCCAATTGATGGAGTTCGGTTTTTTCCACGCCGACCCGCATCCGGCCAATACCATCGTGATGTTCGACGGTCGGGTGAGCCTGGTGGACTTCGGCATCATCGGCTACCTCGACGAGGAGGTCATGCGCCAGATTGCCCACCTTTTCCTGGGATACGCAGAGCACGACTACGACATGGTCATGGAAGCACTGTGGGACGCCGGTCTCGTCGACGAAGAAACCATGGATCTGGACAACCTGCGCATCGATCTCCAGGATATCAGCGAGCCCTTCTATGGGCGGAGTCTGAAGACCATTTCCGTCAAAGACGTCTACGACCAGGTCATGCAGCTGGTGATGAAATACCGCATTCGCATGCCCCGGAATCTGCTGCTGCTGTTCAAAACCTTCATCCAAACCGAGGCGCTGGGAAAAATCCTGGACAGCGACGCCAGCATTCTGGAAGTCACCCGGCCCTATGCTCGCCGACTGCTGAAGCGCGGCTACGATGCCCAGCGGCTGTTTCGGAGCTTCCAGAGGGATGTCATGGGGCTGGGCGGTATTTTGAAGGGGCTGCCCCGAATGATGCACGACATTTTGAAAAACCTGGCCCGGGGGCGCCAGCGCATCGAAATCCGACACGGCGGATTCGAGAGCATCAACACCCAGTTCGAGAAGGGAATCAATCGCCTGACCGTGGGCATCGTCATTGCCGCCTCCATTATTGCGGCAGCGCTGGTTCTCAATTCCTCCCAGAAAGTGCTTTCTTTCACCTTTCATCTGTTCGGCAGCCAAACGGTAACGGTAACCGGACTGCTCGGCCTGATGGGCTACACCATTGCCACCGTGCTCGGCATTCTGCTGATCGTGCAGATCCTTCGCTCGGGGAAATTGTAACGCGGGCGGATTTCACAGCCATTTGTTGCCGCGGATCTCGCGAATTTCACGGATTCCTTTCATGAACGACGACAACGCGGCGGGACCTCAGGCAGCGACTCGAAACCGGCAGTCCCCACCACCTTCCTCCAGGAAAGCCGTCTGGGGATGGGCCCTGTACGATTGGGCCAACTCCGCTTTTGCCACCTGTGTTATGGCCGGCTTTTTCCCCCTGTTTTTCAAATCCTTCTGGAGTGCCGGAGTGGACGTGAATGTCAGTACGGCCAGGCTCGCCATCGGCAATGCCACGGCGGGAGTACTCGTGGCCGTGTGCGCACCGGTGCTGGGCGCCATCGCCGACCGCGGAGGCATCCGCAAGCGCATGCTGGTGGCCTTTGCCTATTTCGGGGCGACCATGACCGCAGCCCTTTACGCAGTGGACCGCGGGCAATGGATCTTGGCTATCGGCTTCTATGTGGCCGCCTCCGTCGGCTTCGCCGGGGCCAATATCTTCTATGACGCCCTGCTGCCTTCGGTGGCCGATGAGAAGGCCATCGACCGGGTTTCCGGTTTCGGCTACGCCATGGGGTATTTGGGCGGGGGACTGCTTTTTCTCGGCAGCGTTCTGATGACCCTGTATCCAAGACAATTCGGCTTGGCCGGCGCCGGCGACGCGGTTCGATTGAGCCTGCTGGCCGTGGCCGCGTGGTGGGGCGGGTTTACCTTGTTTACCCTGGCCTGGGTGCCGGAATCCCGAGGTGTCGGAAGGTCCCGGGGCTTTTCCGAAGCCCTCAGAGGCGCCATGCGGCAGACGCTGGCCACCGTGGGGAAAATTCGCCGGCTGAAAACCCTGGCGCTTTTTCTGGTTGCCTATTGGCTCTACATCGACGGGGTCGATACCGTCATTCGGATGGCTGTCGACTACGGGTTGTCCCTGGGCCTCGACGCCAACCATCTCATCGTGGCACTTCTGATCGTTCAGTTCGTCGGGTTTCCGGCGGCCCTGGCCTTCGGCATCCTGGGACAGCGATGGGGAGTCAAACGATCCCTCTTTCTGGGGATTGCCGTGTACACCGCCGTTTCTCTCTGGGCAACCCAGATGTCCAATTCCGCGGAGTTTACAATTCTGGCCGTGATGATCGGCCTGACCCAGGGGGGAATTCAGGCGCTCAGCCGTTCCTATTACGCCCGGTTCATACCCGAAAACATGAGCGGAGAATTCTACGGATTCTACAACATGCTGGGCAAGTTCGCCGCCATTCTGGGGCCACTTCTCATGGGCGTCGTGGCACTGGCGGCACGCATGCTGCTGATGCCGCCGGGTGCCACGCCAGAGGCAGCCGCCTCCGTCGGCCAGCTGGCCTCCAGGATCAGCATCGGAGCCGTAACCATTCTCTTTGTCCTCGGAGCGGCGTGCCTTTGCTTGGTGGACGAGGACAGGGGGCGGCGGGAGGCCGTCGCCTTTGCAAAGCAAGGAGAAGACCGAAACTCATCTCAAAATTAGGATTTTCGTTCCCCGGGTAAAACCCGGGATCTTCGACAAGGTCAAGGAGGATCCGAGTTTTGAAGACTCCCCGCCGCAAGCAGCGGGGAATGTTCTGCCTGGCGGCAGTGCTGCGCAGCCCGGTAAGGAATTCTCCTTATCTGGATTCGCTCGCTAATCCCGCAGCCCCGGTGCCCGGGATTTCCGTTTCGCTCCAACAAGCTGCGGGGAATGCGCTCGCTGTTGCCGGTTCAGCCACCCCGGTTGCACCGGGATCTGCGACAGGCATACGGCTGGTTTTCGAGGACTGGAAACGAGGACCCGACGCCGAGATTCATCCGCCTCGGGCGGGTTGGGTCAAAAGACAATGTAGAAACAGCCCATAGAAGCCATTTCGGAAACGGAACGGAATTCTGACGATCGCTATATCGCCGACAGGCCGGAACGAAGCCCGCGCCAGGCCATCTTCAGACGGGCAGCCAGGGCCGCAACCCGCAGGCGAGGTATGCTCATTTGTCGGATCCGCTCCAGTTTTCTCACCTCGGAGGGAGTCAGATCCACCGGCGCATGGCTTTCTGCGCTCCGGCGATGCAGCCCGCCGTGTTCCACAAGGCGGGTCTTGCGGCGAAAGGCTTCCAGGCTCGCCTCGGCATAGGCGGGTGCGCCCAAAAAGCGGTACAGGCCGAAAAGGACTCCCTGCCGATCCTTCACCAATTCCTCGTAGCTCACGGTGAAGAGCCTGTCGGCGTATTTTTGTTTCGCCGCAGCCAGTTGCCGTTTGCAGCAAATGTAACGCAGAAGAAAGAACTCCATGGATAGATTTCTCTTCTTGAACGATCGGTACTGATTGAAAATATTCTTCCGGATGACGACAAATGGAGCATCGACTCTTCCCATCACCGATTCCAGTACATCCAGATAACGGGGGGTTTTGTCCAGGATCCATTTCGCCTGTTGAAAGCAGCGCCGAACCCGCGGGCTGCCCACCTCTCCGGCATGTCGTTTGACCAGTCGATAGGCCTCGGCATAGCTGTCGGCCCGGCAGATATTCTCCATGTTTTCCGGCAGAATTCCCCAGTGGCCGATGTCCGTGGATTCCTGCATCCATCCGTACCAGGGATCGCTTTCCGTAAAGGAGGATAAATCCCGTAGCAACAGACCGCCTTCGAAGCCGCACATGATATCCGGATGGGAGGCCAGCAGCTTGGACAGGAACGTCGTCCCGGATTGCTCCATTCCGGTGACCACGCAAAGGAGGTTGTCAGACTTCATGGGAGTCCAAAAAAAAGGCATCCTCCGCCACGGCGGAAGGATGCCTTTTTCCAGAATAGCGGGGTGTTAGATCAACTTGACATTGGTTGCGGACAGGCCCTTCTGGCCCTGTTCGATGTCAAAGGAAACGCGATCCCCCTCGTTGAGGGACCGGAAGCCGCTGGCGTCGATGGCCGTATGGTGAACGAACACGTCCGGCCCGTCTTCCTGCTCGATGAACCCGTAACCCTTTTGGTCGTTGAACCATTTGACGATTCCGTTGGTCATGGCAACATCCTCCTTTCGTAGATTTCTCAATTCTTCAACTGGAGGATGCCGCTTCGCTTACACAAAGGTCCCGCCAAATGAAGCCGCCCCGTATACAGCCACGGGGCGCGTTTGAGTATAGAATACCGTAACAACGTTTTCCAGGTAAATCAAGTGATTTTCGACAGTGGCTTGCCGCAATGGAAAGAGAAGCAATATCCAGCAGGCAGACGTTCCGCGTTATTGAACATAGACCGTTTTGACGTTCACGAATTCCCGGATACCGAAATGGGAGAGTTCCCGGCCGTATCCACTCTCCCCGATTCCTCCGAACGGCAGGCGCGGATCCGACTTCACGAAAGCGTTCACGAAGCAGCTTCCGGCGTTCAACCGGTCGGCTGCGATACGTTCGCCGCGTTCGATGTCCCGTGTGAACACCGCAGCGCCCAGGCCGAATCGAGTTTGGTTGGCCATGCGCACCGCCTCGTCCTCGTCCCGGACCGGAACCACCGCGGCCACCGGCCCGAAGGTTTCCTCGTCGAAGGCCGGCATTCCC
>JAJDOA010000236.1 GCA_022340405.1 Desulfobacteraceae bacterium
CCAGTACGCCGGCGGTGACGCTGCCCATGATCATCTCCTGCAGCTTGGAAAGCCCGCGGCGTCCCAGGACCAGGGCGTCGAAAAGACCCTCCTGGGCGAATGTCAGGACGTCTTTGGACAGGCCGGCGGACCGCGGCCGGGTCTCGGTTCGCACGGCCTTCTCCGGAAACCCCGCACGAACCAGAAAATCCCGGTGCTCGGCCAGTGTCTTTTCGGCCTTTTCCCGGTTCCGCTGTTTCAGACGTTCCACTTCCTTCCGCACCCGGGCGTTGCCCTTGGCTTCGTCCAGAAGGTACTGCGACAGCGGATTCTGAACAACGAACAGGGTGATGTTCAGTTCCGGAACAACGGAACCCATTTCGGTCAGGTACCGGAGCGCGTTTCGGGAATGCAGGGAATCGTCTACGGCGGCCAGAAGGTTTTTTTTCATCTCGCTCATCCTTGTCTATGGAATCCGCATCCTATTCGGCGGCTACGGCCGACGGGGATGCTGTTGGTTCGAACGGAGTGTCTCTTCGGCCTGCCTGCGGCGCTCGGTCTCACGGCGAAACCTCTCGCTGGCGGCTTCCAGTTCCAATGTCTGCTGTCGCAGCTGGTCCTCCAAGCGCTTCCGGGCGAGGGTTTCCTCCCGTCGGCGGGTGATGTCGGTAAACAAAAGGACATCCACCCCGGATTCACGGGCCGACAGGCACCGGATTGCCAACCACCGGTCGTTCAGCGCCATCTCTACTTCCCGGGGACCGCCGGAGGTGGAAAGCCGGTACAGAGCCCCTTCCAAGACCGCGGGCACCGTGCGACCCAGCAGGGACTCCACCGGGATGGCAAGCCATTCGAGGGCCGTCCGGTTGGCATACACCACGCGGTCACGAGCGATTTCCAGGATGCCCTCGGAAACGCCGTCCAGGATGCTTTCGAGCCGCTCGGTCTTGGCCAACAGCTCGCGTGTAATACCGCGGGAGCGCAGGCCCTTTCGACCGTAAATCTTCTGCAGCGGATCGGTCTTGGCCCCTTCTCCGAGTTCCCGGAGCACCTCCCGGATATAGAAAGCCGTCGTATGAAAGGGTCCTTTTGCGATACATGCGTCGGCGCCCACCTCGCGATGGTCGAAGTCGAATTCTGCGGCAGCCGCGGACACCACAACGACCCGGCACGCGGTCAACTGCGGCAGCCTTCGAATGATCCGGCACAAGTGGTCTCCACCGATGCCGGGCATGATCAGGTCCACAAACACCACGTCCGGACGAAGATCCTGCAGGATATCCAGCGCCGCCACACCGTCTCCTGCCTCGTGCACGGTGTGGCCTTCCTTCCGAAGCAGGCTGGTCAAAAAGGTGCGAAACGTGCGGTTGTTGTCGACAACGAGAATGCTCTTGGTCATGATTGCAACCGTGAACCGAGATGCGTACCCGGTTTGTGGGTAAGAAAAACGTGAGTTTGCCGATGCATTGGAATCCTATCGCCATCATAAGACGATCCGGAACGAATGGCAAATCGGCAACGGATGGACCTAGCGCGCGAGGGCATCCAGCCGCTGCGGTTGATTTCCAGGACGAGACATGATATCTTTACTTTTATAATAAATTCTTATTGTTAGTAACATCCAAACAGAACCATGGGCTCCGGCAGACGGAGCCGCTCCGGTCGGATGTCGACATTCTGGCACTGGGATCGGCCGCCGTCACCGGCGAGGAGAAATCATGATCGTATCCATCGGCGAGGTGTTGATCGATGCCTTTCCGGACTACAGCCGCGTAGGCGGGGCGCCCTTCAATTTTGCGGCCCACGTTCGAAACCTTGGGCATCCGGTGCGCTTTATCAGCCGGGTGGGAACCGATGCGGACGCCCGCACGATCCTGAAAGAAATGCAGCGTCAGAACGTTCCCGCCCGAGAGGTCCAGACGGACCATGAACACCGCACAGGAAGGGTCAACGTGGAGTTGGACGCAAACGGATCACCCCGGTTCGACATCCTCACCGGCGTCGCTTACGACCACATCGATCCCGGCGCAGTGGGTCCGCTGGATGCTCCCGAGCCAGCGCAGTTGGTCTATTTCGGTACGTTGGCGCAGCGGACCCCCGGTGGACTGGACCGGATTCAGCGCCTGCTGCGGAAGCGGCCGGCCGAAGCGCTGGGTTTTCTGGACATCAACCTTCGCCGGAACGGATATGGTCAGAGCTCGGTCGAAGCGTCCCTGGAACAGGCGGACGTTCTAAAACTCAACCAGGAGGAGCTCGAAGTCCTGGCACGGATGTTTTCGCCGAAGAGCGGCCTCGATTCCTTTCGGTTGTGGCTTATGGAGCGGTTCGGCATTCGTCTGATGGCGCTCACCCACGGAGAGCGCGGGGCGGAACTCTTTACCCTGGATGGAGAGAGGCTCACCGCGCGGTCCGTCCCGGTGGACCGGATGAAGGACACCGTGGGAGCGGGCGATGCGTTCGCCGCGGTGCTGGCTGTAGGCTACCTTCGAGGCGTGCCGCTGCGGAAGGTTCTTTCGGCGGCCGTCTCTTTCTCTGCCGCCATCTGCGGCGTCGAGGGAGCGCTTCCCGCCGATCCGGCGATCTACCGAAATGCCGCGGCGGCAATGGAGGAGGAAGACCATGTCCGATAGCGGACTCTACGTGCAACTGTTCAGTGTGCACGGGCTGATTCGCGGAGACAACCTGGAACTGGGCCGCGATGCAGATACCGGCGGCCAGGTGAAATACGTCATCGAACTGTGTGATCATCTGAGTCAGCGGGAGGAAATCGATCAGGTGGACTTGTTCACCCGGCTGATTCGGGACAAGCGGGTTTCCGAGGACTACGGCCGCGCCGTGGAGGAAATCAACAGCAAGTTCCGGATCATCCGCATCCAGTGTGGAGGAAGGAAATACATCCGCAAAGAGCTGTTGTGGCCGCATCTGGACGAATACACCGACAAGACCGTGAAATTCATCAAACGGGAGGAACGCATCCCGGACGTGGTTCACGGGCACTATCCGGACGGCGGGTACGTGGCCATGGAGTTGTCGCGCATTTTCGGACTGCCGTTCGTCTACACAGGCCACTCGCTGGGGCGGTCGAAAAAGCTGCGGCTTGCCGCCGACGGGATGAGCGAAAAGGAGATGAGCCGCCAGTACAAGATCGATCGACGCATCCGGGTCGAAGAGGACGTGCTCAAGAGCGCCGATCTGGTAATTACCAGCACCCACCAGGAGGTCGAAGAGCAATACGGCATGTACCGGAACGGAAACGTACCCGATTTCAAGGTCATCCCTCCGGGCATCGGTGTGGACCGATTCTACCCCTTCTACCACGACATGCTGGCCGACAGCGAAAAAAGCGAGGAGCAGAAATTCGCGCAAGCCTCCATGATGCAGGAACTTCACCGTTTTTTCATGAACCCGGACCGGCCGCTGATCCTGGCCCTTTGCCGGCCGGACAAGAGAAAGAACATCTCCGGCCTCATCCGCGCCTACGGCGAGGACAAAGCCCTGCAGGCCATGGCCAACCTGGCGGTGTTTGCCGGCATCCGCAAAGACATCGACCAGATGGAGGACAACGAACGCGACGTGCTGACGCGGATGCTGCTGCTGCTGGACAAGTACGACCTGTACGGAAAGATGGCCATCCCGAAAAAACACGACGTCGAGCACGAGGTGCCCGCCCTGTACCGGATCGCGGCGGAAAAGCGGGGGGTCTTCGTCAACCCCGCTCTCACCGAGCCCTTCGGCATCACGCTGCTGGAGGCTTCCGCCACGGGGCTTCCCATCGTGGCAACCAACGACGGCGGTCCAAACGACATCGTGCGCAACTGCGAAAACGGCATCCTGGTGGACCCGACCGACAGCGCCCGGATCGCCGAAGCGATCCGGACCATCCTCACCGACGAGGAAGCCTGGGAGCGGTACTCTCGCAACGGCATTCTCAACGTTCACAGCTACTACACCTGGAGCAGCCACGCCGAAACCTACGCTGGGACGATCCGCAAGCTGGTCCGCAAGCTGGACAACGAAAAGATGGAGCGTGCCGTCCCTTCCAACGTTATCGGCCGCCGGCTGGCGTGCCTGAACGCGTTTGTCGTCACCGACATCGACAACACGCTGATCGGAGAGGAGAACGGGGAGCTGGAGGCGCTGCTGAAGTGGCTGGCAGCGCACCGGGAGGGCGTCGGCTTCGCCGTGGCCACCGGAAGGACCATCGACAGCACTGTGGCCTACCTAAAGGAAAACGGCGTCCCGCAGCCCGACGTGTACATCACTTCCGTGGGTTCGGAAATCTACTACGGCCGGACCCGGCACCCGGGCCAGGGATGGCGCTCCCACATTTCCAAGCAGTGGGACCGGGAGAAAATTGCCCGGCTTCTGAAGGACTTCAACTTTCTCACCTACCAGGAAGAGGATACCCAGCGGGAGTTCAAGGTCAGCTACGATATGAAGCCCGGAAGGGACCGGCTGGCCCGGATTCACGACCGCCTCCTCCGGCACAAGTGCCGCTACAACCTCATCTACTCCCACCAGAAGTACCTGGACATCCTTCCCTGGCGGGCCTCAAAGGGAAAGGCCATCCGCTACCTGAGCTACAAGTGGGAGATCCCGCTGGCGAACTTCATCGTCTGCGGCGATTCCGGCAACGACGAGGAGATGCTGCGTGGTGAGCCCATGGGTGTCGTGGTGGGCAACTACAGCGAGGAGCTCAAAAAGCTGCGCGGGCGCAAACGGATCTTTTTTGCCAAAAAGCCCTGTGCAGGCGGAATCCTGGAGGGAATCCGCCACTACGGCTTTGAAAAAAAGGCAACGGGCCGCTGCGATTAGGAGAGGCAGGATTTCCGCCAGGGATGGAGGTTTGGATTGGCAGCCGACGGGGTTCCGCAAATCCCCTGGGAGAAGCCCTCCCGGTGGCGGGAAGCGAAGTGGGCGCTGGACCGGCTGACCCTGGAGCACCGTAGGGCGCTGGAGAACGCGTACCGCAGGGCCGCGGATCTCCGCCGGAGGCTTCACGAACTCTTCCCGGTCATGGAGGCACTGGGCCGGGAAACCTGCACCTGCTGCGCCCTGCCCTGCTGCCGCACCGCCCGGGTCTGGTACGACTTCCGCGACCTACTGCTCTACCGCCTGACCGCAGTGCCGCTGCCGCCCATCCAACCCGCATCCTCCGAGCGAAGTGGATGCCGCTTCCTGACCTCGAGGGGATGCTCGGTGGAACGCGCCGCCCGCCCATGGATCTGCACCTGGTATCTGTGCCCCAGGCAGAAGCGGGCCCTTCCCGACACCGGCCCCCGCTCTCGGCAGGCGGTCCTTTCCGCAATCGAGGCCATAGGCCGGGACCGCAAGCGCCTGGAGGCCGAGTTTCTGGCGGCGGTGACCGGTGCTCCGCAACGATTTCCTTCGGAATGAGTCGCAGGGCAAGCCCGACGAGAAGGGAGAGAGCCAGGATCTCGTCGAGATACCCGAAAACGGGAACGAAGTCCGGGGTCAGGTCGACGGGGGTGAGAGCGTATGCCAGGGCGGCGACGAAAAACCACTGCGCCAGGCGGGGGCAGCGCGGATCAGCCATGACGGCGTGGTAGACGCCATCTCGCTATGGAAGCGCCACATCCAGGCCGTGAGCACCAACTCACCGGCCCTTTACCATTTCCCGCTGTTCCTTGAAATAGGCCATCGCCTTGAGGACGAACCGCGCGTAGGCCCCGGCCTGCCCTCCCCCCATTTCGATGGCGACGTCGATGGTTTCGTAGATCTCCTCGTCCGTGGCACCGGCCTGCAGCGCCTGGTCCAGGTGCCACTCCATGCACGGCTCGCACTTGGTGACGATGGAAATGGATAGCGCCATCAGCTCCTTCGTCTTCTTTGCCAGGGCCCCGTCGGCAAACGCCTTCTCCTCCACTTCGAGGAAGGGTTTGTAGGTTTTGACGTTTTTGAGAAACGACAGGTGCAGGTGTTTCCGATCCTCGATACTCTGTTCGATTTTCCGGATGCTCAAATCCGACACGGTATCCTCCTTTTCCATCGATGCCCTCTCCGGCTTGTGCGGTTTTCCGGAACGCGACCCGTGCAGGCGATCTTTTGTCTGTAGAAGCTATCTCAACATCAGGATTTTCGTTCCAGGTCAAGGAGGATCCGCGTTTTCAGCCGCCCCGGTTGCACCGGGAT
>JAJDOA010000258.1 GCA_022340405.1 Desulfobacteraceae bacterium
CCAGGAGGCGCTGCCGGGCGCATTGCGGTCGCTTTTTTCCCCTCAGCACGGCTTTTTCGGGGAAAAGCAGGACAATATGATCGAGTCGGATCACGGTGTCGATCCCCTGCTCGGACTTCCGGTATGGAGCCTCTACGAGAAGACACGGAAACCGCTGCCGGAAATGCTGGCATCCATCGACACCCTTCTGGTGGATCTCCAGGATGTGGGAACGCGGGTGTACACGTTCATCTATACCCTGTCCTACTGCATGGAAGCGGCCCGAGACTGTGACAAGGAGGTGGTGGTGCTGGACCGCCCGAACCCACTGGGCGGTTCTCAAGTGGAGGGCAACCTTTTGGATCCGGCAATGGCCTCGTTCGTCGGCCGATACCCCATGCCCATGCGACACGGAATGACCATCGGTGAGCTGGCGGGGCTTTTCAACTTGGAGTTCGGCATCGGGTGCCGGCTACGGGTGATACCCATGACCGGCTGGAAGCGCTCGATGCTGTTTGCCGACACCGGGCTGCCCTGGGTGGCGCCGTCGCCGAACCTGCCAAGCCCCACATCCGCCCTGGTATATCCGGGCCAGGTGCTGTGGGAGGGCACTTGTGTTTCGGAGGGAAGGGGCACAACCCAGCCTTTCGAGCTGTTCGGAGCGCCGTTTCTCGACCCGGAGCGTGTCCGGACCCGACTCATGCCGCCGCCCCGCGGCGTCGTTTTGCGCACCGCGGCCTTTCAGCCGACTTTTCACAAATTTCACGGGGAACTGTGCCGGGGATTTCAGCTACACGTGGTGGATCCATCTACCTACCGACCCTACGCTACGACACTTCGGCTCGTCCAGGCGATCCTGCGGGAGTATCCGGAGCGGTGGCAGTGGCGCCCCCCTCCCTACGAATACGAGCACCATCGCCTTCCGTTCGACCTGATCACCGGAAACGAAGGGATCCGTACAGCCCTTGAGGACGGCATCGATGTAGAGGAGATGGACCGCTCCTGGCAGGCCGATCTTTCCGCCTGGCGGCGGTCCGCCCGGCGCTTTCACCTGTACGAATAACGGGCAAAACAAAAGCCCTCCGTGAAAGATGGGGGGAGGGCTTCGATATGAAGGCGATGTGACAACCGGCTAAGGGTTAGCTCTTATCGCTCTTCAGGGTCTCGATCTCCTGCTTCAGATCTTCGATCTCCTGCTTGTACTTGTCGACATCATCGCCGGCGTTCATGGGAGGCTCAACCACCGTGTCTTCCTTTTTCCAGGTGTCCTTCAACTCATCGAAGCCCAGGTACAGCGCGAGGCAACCTCCCAGAAGGAGCATGATCGGAAGCGCCCCCGCCAGAAGCAGCAGGAATTCTTTGAACCACACCGATAGTCCGATAAGACCCAATACCGCCGCAACCGCACCACCTATTAGAGTTTTCATAAAAAATCTTCCTCCTTTGACTTAAGTGTATTGATCGCCTCTCGACGGTTTTCACTCGCTGAAAAAAGAAATGAGCCTGCACCGAGGGTATCGGCCGATGGGAGACGAATGCATCCGTTGCTACATTTCGGGACGGGATTATCACAAGATGTTGCGAAACACAAGTGATTTTTGGCTTTTGCAGACGCGAGCGAGACCCTCGAACCCGTGGCGGAAACGCTCCATAGCCTGCTCATTAACCAACTCAATTTACAAGAATAATTGGGGCTTCGTCGCTGAGAACATAACCATTGCATTCGCAGAATGGTTCTGATAGCGTTTCGATTTTACATCTCCGAATTATGCAATTGCACTCTTTTGTCGACCGGCCGTTCCGGTCGAAATCCAAACCGGAACGAAGGCGGCCGATGGATGTGAACGGAAATGGCGAAAATACGCGATTTTTTCCAGCGCTGCCGCAAGAGCTTCCGCGCCTGGGTGGAGGTGCGCCGCTCCGAGACGCATGATCACTACATATGCTTCCTGCCGCAGCGGCTCGGCGCATTTACCGGTTTCCTGCTGCGGCAGTTCTTTTCAGGTATCCGGCTGGAAACGGACCAGACGCGGATCATTCAAAGCCTGCCGGAACAAAGCGTGGTGGTGTATATCACCAAAAAGAAGAGCGTCTTCGAATTTCTCTTCTACCACAGCCGATATCTGCAGCGGAAGCTGCCGCAGCCGCAGCTCGGCTTCGACTGCGGCCTGCTGTTCTGGCAGCCCTTGTCCCGGCTGGTGGACATCGTACTGGGTCGCCTGATCTTTTTTTCCCGCCATCGAAGACTTCCGGACCGGTATGAAAGCGGCTATGTCCGCCAGAAGTTATTGGCGGGAAGTGCCGGTTTCCTGGCGCTGGTGGGTGAGCGGGGATTCCGCCGCCGCTTTGTAAAAGCCAAAACCGATCCTCTCCTTTACCTGATCGATGTGCAGAATGAGACAGACCGCCCGATCTATCTGGTCCCCCAGCTGATCTTTTTCGGCAAGACCCCTCTGCGGTCGGTACCCTCTTTCATGGACGTAATGTTCGGCCCAGAGATCGACCCCGGCCCGATCCGCAAGGCGGCCATCCTGGTTCGCAATCCGCACAAGGTCTTCGTGGAGGTGTCCGAACCCGTCTCTCTGCGCGCCTTCATCGACAACAACCAGAGCCTGCAGAACCGGGAGCGGCTGGCACTGGATTTGCGGATGCTGCTTCTGGAGCGCCTCAACCGTCACCAGCAGACCATTACCGGTCCCGTGCTCAAGTCCTCAGAAGAACTCAAGGAAAGAATTCTGACCAGCGACCGGCTGCAAAGTTTCATGGCGTTGTACTCCAAGAAGAGGGACATGCCCATCTACCGGGTTCGGAAAAAAGCCGACGCCTATCTGGACGAAATCGCGGCAAAATACAACAGCGCCATGATCAAGGCCATGGAGGTGATGGTCGGGTGGATTACCCGTACCATGTTCGACGGTGTGAGCGTCAACCGGGAAAAGCTGCAGCTGGCCAAAAGCATGTCCCGCAGAGGGCCGCTGATCCTGATCCCATGCCACCGCAGCCATATCGATTATCTCATCCTCTCCTATCTGATGTATCACGCGGACATGCCGTGCCCGCACGTCGCTGCGGGGAAAAACCTTTCCTTCTGGCCTCTGGGCCCGCTGTTCCGTTCGGGAGGGGCCTTTTTCATCCGGAGAACCTTCCGTGGCGCCCTTCTCTACTCCAAGGTTTTCGCCGAATACATCCGAATGCTTCTCAGCGAAGGATTCAACATCGAATTCTTCATCGAAGGCGGGCGCAGCCGTACGGGAAAAATGATCCTGCCCAAGCTGGGCCTGCTGTCCACGCTGCTCAACGCCTACAAGGACGGTGCGTGCGAAGACATGATCTTTGTGCCGATCTATATCGGCTACGACCGCGTGCTGGAGGAAACCGCCTACTTGAACGAAATCGAGGGCAAGGAGAAAGAACCGGAAAACCTGAAGCAGATGCTGAAGGTGCACCAATTCCTGAGCAGGCGGTACGGACGGATCTACGTGCGCTTCAGCGATCCCATTTCCTTCACTGACCTGCTGGATCAAATGGGCGCCCGGATGGAGGAGATGACCGCCAAGGAGCAAAGCGCCCTGTGCCGCAACCTGGGCCACCGCATCATCAACGCCATCAACCTGGTCACGGTGGTAACCCCCCACGCCCTGGTGGCCAGCGCCATGCTGAACATCGGCCGAAAACGCTTTTCCAGAGACCAGATGATGGAAGTCATCGAGTTCTACCTCTCCTACCTGCTCACCCAGGGGGCGATGCTGGCCGACACCCTCCTGCTGGAGCACGGCAGCGCCATCGATCAGGTGATCGAGACCTACGAGCAGCGAAAATTCGTCGAACGGATTTCTCTGAGCGTGGAAGGTGAGGAACGCGAGGACCTTTACACCGTCAACGAAAGCAAGCGCCCCAATCTCGAATATTACAAAAACAACGTTGTCTCCTTTTTCGTCCCGGCGGCCTTCACCGCTCTTGCCATCCTGGAACGGGATGCATTCCAGTTCACCACTTCGGACCTCTACGAATCCTACCGCTACCTGCGGGAGTACTTCAAAGACGAATTCGCCTATGACGTGGACCAGCCGCCGGAGTATTTCGTGCGCAAAAACATCAAGGCGTTCATCGACGATGCCGTCCTCATGCCCCATCCCACGCTGCCGGAAACCTACAATTTGACATCCGCCGGATTCCGGAAGCTGAAGCTGTTTTGCGAATTCCTACAATCCTATTTTGAATCCTACTTGATCACGCTTCAGTACTTCAAGAATGCACCTCCGGACGCCAAAAACGGCAAGGAGCAATTGAAGAAAATCGTCTCCACCGGAAATCGCATGTACAAGCTCGAAGAAATCGAGCGCAAGGAGTCTCTCTCGGAGATCAATTACCGCAATGCGGTGAAGTTTTTCAGCAGCCGGGGAATCAGCAGCAGAAAAGACGCCGACCTGATCGAATCCTACACCCGCGCCACTCAGCGCTATTTGCGCCTGATGGTTACCTAGAGGACCCCCGATTCCGTGAAAGCCCTCGTACTGGCCGCCGGTTTCGGAACCCGCCTGCGACCCTACTCCGAGCACACGCCCAAGCCGCTGTTCACGATCGCCGGGCGTCCGCTGCTGGACCTGCTCATCCGAAGCCTTGTCGACGCCGGATGCGAGGCCGTCGCCGTCAATACCCACCACCTCCACCACCGCATCGCGGAGTGGATCGACCGCAACCCCTACCCGATACCGGTGATCTGCCGTCACGAATCCGCCATTCTCGGAACCGGCGGGGCCATTGCCAATATGGCCGACTTCTGGGACGAGCGCCCTTTTCTCGTGATCAACGCGGATGTGGTCACGGACCTGGATTGGGCCGGAATCTACAGGGAACACCGCCGGCACCCGCATCCGGCGACGCTAGTGCTCCACGATTGCCCGGAATTCAATACCGTCTCGGTGGATGACAGGGGATGTATCCGCGGGTTCGGCGCCAACGACGCCTCCGGTGAGGGAAAGCCGCTGGCCTTTACCGGGATCCAGGTGCTGGATCCCCTGTGCCTGCAGTTTATCCCCCCTGCCGCCTTTTTCAGCAGCATCGACATGTACCGGTCCATGATCCGCGCCGGGCATTGCTTGAAGGCACTGGTTCGCTCCGGGCACCGGTGGCATGACATCGGCACCCCGGAGCGGTACCGTGACGCCTGCCTGGAGGCCATGATTCCGGAGGCCTTCCAGCGCGCATTCGGCGAACCGGTGCACCTCGAAGACGTCAAGCGGAAACCGCTGTCGGGTGATGGGTCCGACCGCAGCTGGTGGCGCCTCCGGTACGAAGACCGCTCCCTGATCCTGGCCGATCACGGCATCCGTACTTCCCTGGAAACCTCTGAGGCCGACGCCTTTGTCTCCATTGGGACCCATTTGCGAGACAGGGGGCTGCCTGTCCCGGCGCTGTACCGGTCGGACACCTTTTCCGGTTTGGTTTTTCTCGAAGATCTCGGTGACCGGCACTTGCAGGAGGAGGCCCTCCGCCTGCGAGACGATACGGACGCCCTGGCAGCGCTGTACGACGAGGTGATCCGCATACTGATCCGCATGTCTGTGCGCGCCGCAGAAGGTTTCGACGACGGATGGACCTGGCAGACGGCCTCCTATGATATTGACCTGGTGATGGAAAAGGAATGCCGGTATTTTCTGGAGGCGTTTTTGAATGGCTACAAAGGGGCTTCCGTCTCCTTTGCCTCCCTGGAGGCGGATTTCCGGCGCCTGGCCGAAGGCGCCGTTCAAGACGGTGAGATGGGATTTCTCCACCGGGATTTTCAATCCCGCAACGTGCTGATGACGGCCAAGGGCCCACACATCATCGACTTCCAAGGAGGACGCCGCGGACCGCTCCAGTACGATCTCGCCTCCCTGCTCATCGACCCCTATGCGGACCTGCCCGAGCCGGTACAAAATGCGCTTCAGCAGCTGGCTTTGAAAGAACTGCAGCGGCACCGTCCGACCGATCCACAACGGTTTCATCGCGGATACCGCTACTGCCGCTTGAGCCGCAATCTGCAAATCCTCGGTGCCTATGCGTTTCTGAGCCGCCAAAAAGGAAAGGCGTGGTTCGAACCTTACATTCCCATCGCCGTCAGACGCCTGAAGCACTCCCTTTCGGCCTTCGAGCAGGGGACGTTTCCCGCTCTCGGCCGGGTGGTGAAAAACCTCTAGTTTTCATGGGACTTGCCGTTCGTTGTTTGGCGCATTGGATCATTCGTGCTTTTCATTCTTGCCCGCCTCTGGCGGGTGAATTTCGGATTTCGCGCCCCGAATTTTTGCTTCCGCACACCCCAAATTCCAAATCCTAAATCCTAATT
>JAJDOA010000231.1 GCA_022340405.1 Desulfobacteraceae bacterium
GAGGGCCTCTCATTGACCGCAGTCGAGCATTCGTGATACAAGACCCGACTTGCGAAATCATAGGTTTCAATGGAGGCAAAATCAACTGGGGAGGAGCATCGATGAGAGAAGTGGTCGTGGTCAGCGGATGTAGAACACCCATTGGATCGTTTGGCGGCACCCTGAAGAGCGTTTCAGCCGTGGATCTCGGGGCTCTGGTATTGAAGGAGACGCTGCAGCGTGCCGGTCTGCGGCCGCTGGTCAGTGAGACCATGCATTCCGACGCGCCCAAAGCCCTGCAGGGAAAGGGACCGACGGAGCCAGAAAGCGCCTTGTCGGACTGGGACGAGACGCTTCAGCCGGTGGCCGTCGAGGAGGTGATTATGGGCAACGTCCTGCAGGCCGGGCAGGGCCAGAATCCCGCCAGGCAGGCGATGATGCGCGCAGGAATTCCCAAAGAGACCCCTGCCATGAGCGTCAATAAAGTCTGCGGATCCGGTCTGAAGGCGGTCGCCATCGGTGCATCGGCCATCATGACCGGGCAGGCGGACGTCGTCCTGGCCGGAGGGCAGGAAAGCATGAGCTCGACACCCATGGCATTGCCCAAGGCACGATGGGGCCACCGCATGGAGCTGACCGGCATGGGCGAGGTTATGGACCTGATGGTTTTCGACGGGCTGTACGAAATCTTCTACGGCTACCACATGGGGGTTACCGCAGAAAATATCGCAAGCCTCTATGGCATCGGACGGAGAGAGCAGGATGAGCTCGGAGTCCTGAGCCACCAGCGGGCACGTCGTGCCATCACCGATGGGCTTTTTGCACAGGAGATCGTCCCTGTCACCGTCCGCTCCCGAAAGGGGGAGGTGCTGGTGGACACCGACGAGCGGCCGATGGACACGGACATGGAGAAAATGGGCAAGCTTCGCCCTGCTTTCCGAAAGGACGGGACGGTGACCGCCGGCAATGCATCCGGGATCAACGACGGCGCTGCGGCCGTTCTCATGATGAATGCCGAAACCGCCGCCGATCTGGGGTTGGAACCCATCGTGCGGATCCGGGCTTTCGCTTCCGGCGGGGTGGACCCCGCTTACATGGGGCTGGGCCCCGTGCCTGCCATCCGAAAAGCACTGCGGGCGGGTTCGATGACCCTTGACGACATGGACATGATCGAACTCAACGAAGCCTTCGCGGCCCAGGCGATCGGATGCCTGCGGGAGTTGGGCATCGACAACGATCGTCCCAACGAGCTGGGAAGCGGGATCTCGCTGGGGCATCCCATCGGATGCACGGGAGCGCGGCAGCTGGTCACGGGAATGCATCACATGAAGCGCAGCGGGTACGGCGTCGGCCTCGTCTCCATGTGCATCGGAGGCGGCATGGGGATGGCGATGATTGTCGAGCGTTAGGTGTTTTTTTCCTTTACATCGATTGCGCCTGCTGATAAAAAGAGTCCGATTTTACAGGGTGTTTCTACCACCAGCCGTGGTTGTTCCCGCCGGTGGGGGACGCCGGAACCGCATCCGGTACCAAGGAGCTTTGCCGACATGGACGCTGCCAGGAAAATTGGAATTCTCGTTTTCTGTATGGTTCCCGCCATCATCGGAGGAGGATTCGTGTATCATTTCTCCCACAGCTACGCAGCCGTGGCCATTTATGAGATCCTTCTCGCTTCTTTTGCGGGGGCTTTCGTCAGCCGGTAAACCACTCCCCACCCGCTACCCGTCGTTTCCGTCTCCGCCGCTGCCATTGCGGTCGTACCGGAACTGCTTCCCCACCAGGCCCAGGCGTTCCCGGACCGTAGGCCGGCAGCGCCGTGTTGGCGGTGCGATGGGCACATCCCATTCCCAAAGAGGGATTGCTGTCATTGCATGACGGAATCCCGGCAGGTGTTCTACCTCTATCCGGAACGGTAAACCAATATGGAAATGGACAAGCTGCCCGAAATCAGTATCGAGAACGAGATGAAGAAATCGTATCTCGACTACGCCATGAGCGTGATCATCGGCAGGGCGCTGCCCGATGTCCGGGACGGTCTGAAACCCGTGCACCGCCGCGTCCTGTTTGCCATGAGCGAGCTGAAAAACGACTGGAACAAACCCTATAAAAAATCCGCGCGCATTGTCGGCGACGTCATTGGTAAATACCACCCTCACGGGGACAGCGCGGTCTATGACACCATCGTACGAATGGCGCAGGGTTTCTCGCTCCGTTACCCCATGGTGGACGGACAGGGCAACTTCGGCTCCGTGGACGGTGATCCTCCGGCGGCCATGCGTTACACCGAGGTCCGCATGCAGAAGATCGCGCACCAGATGCTTGAGGACCTGGACAAGGAGACGGTGGATTGGACTCCCAACTATGACGAATCACTGCTGGAGCCGTCGGTGTTGCCGGCAAAGGTTCCCCACCTGCTGGTCAACGGTTCGGCGGGTATCGCCGTGGGGATGGCCACGAACATCCCTCCGCACAACCTCACGGAGGTGGCCGAAGCCGTAAAAGCCGTCATCGACCGGCCTGAAATTGGCGACAGAGAGCTCATCGATCTCGTTCCCGGACCGGACTTTCCCACGGCCGGCCTGATCTATGGCAACCAGGGGATTGTCGACGCCTATCGAACGGGGAAGGGGATCATCCGCATACGGGCACGGATTTCCATCGAAAAAGACGAGGCAAGTGGCTACGATACCATCGTCGTCACCGAGCTGCCTTACCAGGTCAACAAAGCCCGCCTGATTGAGAAGATCGCGGAACTCATCCGGCACAAACAGCTCGAGGGGGTCAAGTTCATCCGGGATGAATCCGATCGGCGCGGCATGCGCATCGCCATCGGCCTGAAACGGGACCAAATCGCCGAAGTCATCGTCAACCAGCTCTACAAACACACCCAGCTTGAGAGCAGCTTCGGGATCATTTTTCTGGCTGTTGTGGACGGCCGTCCCGAACTGTTGTGCCTGCGGGACATCATCGATCACTTCATCTACCACCGCAAGGACATCATCGTACGACGGACGCGGTATGATTTGAACAAAGCCGAAGCGCGTGCCCACATCCTGGAGGGACTGAAGATCGCCCTGGAAAACCTGGACGACGTGGTCGCGCTGATTCGCTCGGCGGCCTCTCCTGCGGAGGCCAAATCCGGTCTCATTTCCCGGTTCGGCCTGACCGACGTGCAGGCCCAGAGCATCCTGGACATGCGCCTGCAGCGGCTCACCGGTCTGGAGCGGCAAAAGATACGGGACGAGTACGAGAGCGTCCTGAAAGATATCCAGCGCTTCAAGGAAATTCTTTCCACGGAACGGCTGATTCTTGAAATCATCAAGAACGAAATGTCCGAACTGCAGGAGGGCTTCGGAGACGCGAGAAGGACCGAAATCGTGGAAGAGACCCGGGAGATCACCGTCGAAGACATGATCGCCGAAGAGGATATGGTGGTTTCCATCACGCAGGCCGGATACATCAAACGCAACCCGATCACCTTGTATCAGAGCCAGAGAAGAGGCGGCAAGGGAAAGACCGCCATGGTCACGCGCGACGAAGACTTCGTCCGGCACATTTTCGTGGCGTCCACCCACGACACCTTCCTGTTCTTTACCAATCTGGGAAAGGTCTACTGGCTGAAGGTATACGAAATTCCCAAGGTGGGCCGGACCGGTCGAGGAAAGGCGTTGGTCAACCTTCTGCAGTTTGCCGAGGGGGAAAAGCTGACCACCGTGCTGGAAGTCTCCTCCTTCGAGCCCGGGGCCTTCATTTTGATGGCCACACGCAACGGGATGGTCAAAAAAACCGATTTGATGGCCTACAGCCGCCCGATGAGCGGCGGCATCATCGCTTTGGACCTGACCGCTGGAGACGAACTCATTGCGGCGCGGATCACAGACGGCACGCACAATATCTTTCTCGGAACATTTCTGGGTAAGGCCATCCGGTTTCATGAGTCGGGGGTTCGCCCCATGGGACGCGTCACAAGAGGCGTGAGAGGCATTCGCCTGGACAAATCCGACCGGTTGGTGGGCATGGAGGTGATGCGCCACGGCGAAACGCTTTTTACCGTCACAGAACACGGCTTCGGCAAACGGACCTCCATCGACGAGTATCCACTTCGGAAAAGAGGCGGCAAGGGCGTCATCACCATCAAGACCAACGAACGCAACGGCCCTGTCGCGGCGATATCCTTGGCGGACGAGGAAGAGGATGTGATGCTCATGACCGACACCGGCCGGCTGATTCGATTCCCCGTGCGCAGTGTTTCCATTTACAGCCGCAACACGCTGGGTGTGAAGCTGATCGATTTGGAACCGGATGAGCGGGTGATTGGCCTTGCGCGTCTCACCGAAAAGGAGGCAGATGTGGCCGATCAGGTGCAGGAGGAGGGCGAAGAGGGCCCATGATGAACGAGAACGGAGAGAACAGCACCCGCATAGGCGTTGTCGGAGCCGGAAGCTGGGGCACGGCTCTGGCCAGCCTGTTGGCCGAAAAGAACCATTCAGTGGACCTGTGGGCCTATGAAGAGGAGGTCTGCCAACAGATTCGAACCCAGAGGGAAAATACCGTCTTCCTGCCGGGAATCCGGTTGCCGCCGAACCTTTCGGCCCACAGCGAACTGGAACCGGTGGTTTCCGGCAAGGAACTGATTCTTTTGGTGGTTCCTTCCCATGTCTATCGGCAAACGGTCCAACGAATGACCCGTCTGCTGTCCGCAGAAACGCTACTGGTCACCGCTTCCAAGGGTATTGAAAACGGCACCCATTTGACCATGTCGCGTGTTCTCCGCGACATCTTTCCCGAATGCCCCGAATCCCGCATCGCCGTTCTTTCCGGGCCGAGTTTTGCCAAAGAAGTGGCCGCCAGGGTCCCGACGGCCGTCACCGTAGCCTCTTCCGAGCCGGACACGGCCATAAGGGTCCAAAAGGTCTTCGCTACTCCTTATTTCCGGGTTTACACCAGCGACGATTTGGTTGGAGTGGAGTTGGGCGGTGCCGTAAAAAATGTCGTCGCCATCGCTGCGGGAATTATCGACGGCCTTGGCCTGGGGCTGAATACCCGTGCCGCACTCATCACCCGCGGACTGACCGAATTGCGGCGGCTGGGTCTGCATCTGGGTGCCAACCCCCGCACCTTTACCGGACTGGCCGGCCTGGGCGATTTGATTCTCACCTGCACCGGAACTCTCAGCCGAAACCATACGGTGGGTTTCCAGATCGGGCAGGGGATGACTTTGAAGGATATTCTCTCCCGTATGCGAATGGTGGCCGAGGGAGTGGAAACCGCTCGCTCTGTGTACGATCTGAGCCGAAAGGTGCAAGTCGAGATGCCCATCTGCTGGGCGGTCTATCAGATATTGTACGAGGAGATGCCGCCGTCGGAGGCACTGCATCGGCTGATGACGCGGGATTTGAAGCAGGAGCTGGACGAGTATTGACCGAAGCCGCGAGTCGATCCCATTCGGCTCCATCCACCGGAGGGCATCGTGGCCGTCAAACGGTCCCCCCAAAAACGCCCGGACAGAATACCTTCGGCTTCCACCAAGGGGCAAGGGCATCGGAGTCGCCTTCGGGAAAGGTTTCTCCGTTCCGGACTCGACGGTTTTCTTGATTATGAAATCATCGAGCTGTTGCTGACCCTGTGCACCCCGCGACGGGACTGCAAGGACCCTGCAAAGGAGGCCATGCGACGCTTCAAAAGCCTGCAAGGGGTACTCGAGGCTTCCCCGCAGGAGCTTTGCCAAGTGCCGGGGATCGGCTCCAAGAATCTTCTCGGGATCACTCTGATCAAAGCGGTTTCGGACCGCTATGTGCAACAGCGGCTGGAACGAAAAAACCCCCTCACGAACGCTACGGAACTGTACGCATACCTGGTCCACAGAATTCGTGACAAGCACCGTGAGTGCTTCGAAGTCATATTTCTCGACGCCAAGAATCGGGTGCTCTGCACCGACACTCTTTTCACCGGGTCGCTGACCGCCAGTGCGGTGTATCCGCGGGAAGTCGTCGATGCGGCCCTCCGGAATCGGGCGGCGGCTTTGATCTTCGCCCACAATCATCCCTCCGGAGATCCGGATCCGTCGACCGAAGATGTCAACGTCACACGGCAATTGGTATTCGCCTGCCGGGCGGTCGGCATTGCGGTGCACGAGCATCTGATCATGGGGGCCGGGCGCTACTTCAGCTTTGCCGACCACGGTATGATTGCCCGAATGAACCAAGAGTTCGACTTGCGGCGGCCGTCACCGGTTGCCGCGGGGGAGCCGGGATATTGATCCAACGACGATACGAAGAACGACCCTATTGCTACGGGAAAATCGAAATCGTCTTCCCTTTGGGAGGTGATGGTCTGCGGCACACGCCGGAATCCTGCATGCCCTGCGTCTGCAAGACCCAGTGCTTACGCGACGCCATGCAGACGGCAGACGGGATATCCGTTCGGGAAGAAGTCGTGGATCGGGCCTACCACGGCGGGACGATGAGGTTCTTCGAAAGATGGTTGCGGAAGAAGACGCTGTATCATTGGAAGCGTTCCCTTCGCTGACCCTGCCGTCCTTGCGCGGGGACACGATCAATGACCATCGGGAAAGGAGGCCAGGCAAATGAACCGATTGGAAGATATCGATGTCCGGAACCAGCGGGTATTTCTGCGCGTGGATTTCAACGTACCGCTTGATGACCAGCAACGAATTACAGACGACACCCGCATCCGCTATGTGGTTCCCACCATTCGGTACCTGCTGGAACAAGGCGCTCGGCTGATCGTCGCTTCTCACCTGGGCAGGCCCAAAGGAAAACCTCATCCCACGCTTCGCCTCCGACCGGCGGCCGAGCGGCTCGGAGAAATCCTTCAACAGGATGTCCAAACAGCGCCGGACTGTATCGGCGAAGCAACGGAGCGACAGGTTTCTTCCCTGGATGCCGGAGAGGTGATCGTGCTGGAAAACCTTCGGTTTCATCCGGAGGAGGAGGCGAACGACCCGGACTTCGCACGCCGTCTTGCCGGATTGTGCGACGTCTACGTAAACGACGCCTTTGCAGTGAGCCACCGGGCCAATGCCTCCGTGGTGGCCATCACCGACCACGTTCGTGTGCGCGCGGCCGGGTACCTGCTGGAAAAGGAACTTTCCTATTTTGCCAAAGCCCTGTCCGATCCCCGTCGCCCCCTGGTTGCCGTCATTGGAGGAGCGAAGGTTTCCTCCAAACTTGGGGCCTTGAAGCACTTGCTGGAACGGGTGGACAAGATCCTGATCGGCGGAGCGATGGCCAATACCTTTCTTCGTGGGCTTGGAAAGGACGTGGGCAGATCCAAGATCGAAGAAGACATGATCGGGCAGGCCGCCGAAGTGATCCATCAAGCCGAAAAGAATCGGGTGCGCCTTTACCTGCCGGTCGATGTCGTTGCGGCCGATGGGATGGAACAGAGTGCCCAGACCCGCTGCGTTCCGGTGGATGAGATCCCGAAGGATCTCATGGCCCTGGACATCGGGCCGGCGTCGGCCGCCCTTTTTTGTGAAGCCCTTCACGACGCCGGAACCATTGTCTGGAACGGTCCGATGGGCTTGTTCGAAATGGAGCCCTTCCGGAACGGCACCCAACAAGTCGCAGCCCAGATCGCCCGAAGCGAGGCGCTCTCCATCGCAGGGGGAGGGGATACGGTCGCGGCCATACATACCGCGGGGGTGGCCGAGGATATCGGCTACATCTCCACCGGCGGCGGAGCCTTTCTCACCCTCTTGGAAGGAAAAACGTTGGTTGCGGTGGACGCTCTGCGTTGACGCCGCCGGCCTGCTCGTGGTATGAGGGTATACTTCATATACCCGGGATTGCTGGACAATTTGGATATCCCTTGATACCGATGCTCCTCGAACAGGGGAAAGGACCTCCCATCGACATTGGCTTTCTGGAACTTTAGAGAAGAGCTGAGCTTGTCCAATCGCATACGGCGGTCTTACTACGAGCTGCTTCGTGACGAGTTGGATCAATACTTGATGCGGTATGCTTTGGTAGATTCCTACCACCGCTTTGCGGAGAGAGGCATTCGCTATCCTTTTGTGGAGAGGCGGGAGCTCAAACCCCGGGCCCGCATTCCCGGGCAGGAGTATGACCCCCACAACGTCTTTCTGGTGATCTTTGTGGAAGACGCCATTCCTGCCGAGCACAAGAAGTACATCCGGTTTCTCGATGTCAACAAGACCACCAAGGGCAATCTTCTTCAATCCAGTCATCTTTCGCTGAACAACCGCTTCGATCGAACCCAGAAATATCTCGATTCCGTG
>JAJDOA010000269.1 GCA_022340405.1 Desulfobacteraceae bacterium
GGTGATCGACCGCCTTGCCGGCTGCAGCAACGCGATGATCGCGGCCGGGCACAACATGCTCGGCATCAGCATGGCGCCGGCAACAGGACGACTGGTGGCCGAAATACTTTGCGGCGAGCGGCCGCATATCGACCCGTCCCCTTATCGCATTTCCCGCTTCCGCAGGTGGTGAAACTCACCCCTTTCGGATTTCGTTCACTTCCTCGAAAGCGGTGACCTTTTCGGCGTCGTTGTCGCTGAGCCCCGGCACTGCCACGACGGGACGGATGCGCAGCAGACCCCTTTTCAGATGCCCGGCGCCTCTGGTCTCCTGGATCTGGAGCATTCCCAGCAACGTGTAGGCAGAGGGTGCGGTGCCCAGCAGCCGCATCATCTCTGGGTTGGATCGGAGGTTGTTGAGGAAAAAATCCACCGGACTTCGTGTCCAGCAGCGGTGGAACACCCAACGGCTGATGCTTTTTCGGTATCCCACCAATCGCCAGGAATCGGTCCTTCGGTTATTGATCACGGCCACCGCCGAGAAGGTGGTTCGGCGCCCGGAATCCTCCAGCACCTGGTTGTTGTAGTTGAGATACCGCAGGTTTTGGGTTTGCTCGGGCATACCACATACGATGAGAATTTCCCGCAGTTGGCCAGGATCCGGTCGGACAACGCGTTGAAGCGCATTGAGCAAATCATTGATGAAATCCTGAGCCATGAGCATCCCTCTCGGCGATCCATCTGAACCCGTTTTTGATCCAAAATCGTCTTATAAACGAAAACCAATTTTTTTTCCACCAGGCAAAAGCTTTTTGACACGAATGAGGGAAACCGCTAAATTGGTCTGAACACCTGAACTCTCATCTCGAATGCCTGCCATGACGTACCCTTGGGGGGGACCAAGGGTTGGCGGTTCGGCTGTGGACCTTCCCGCCGGAAACGAACGGGCTGGATGCAGCGCCTGATCAGCAGGGGGTTCAGGGCGGTGGTGGTGGAGAGCCCGAAACGGATTTCGGACCCACATCCGCTGCGTTGCCGAATGCAAAGAGGATGGCGCGAACCGATGGACACGACCGGCATCGTTTTCCGAATCCAAAAATTCGCCCTACACGACGGGCCCGGCATCCGTACCACGATATTCCTGAAAGGGTGCCCGCTTCGGTGTGTGTGGTGCCACAACCCGGAGGGCCAGGAGCCCGGTGAGCAGGTAATGCAGCCGCTCTCCGGCTCCAGCGCCGGACCGCAGAGGGTGGGAAGGCGTTTTCGGGTCGAGGCGCTGCTGAATCAGATCGAAAAGGATCGGCTTTTCTACGACGAGTCCGGCGGCGGGGTGACGTTTTCCGGCGGCGAGCCCCTTCGACAGGATGTCTTTTTAGACGCGATGCTGCGTACATGCCGGCGGAGGGAGCTGCATACGGTCGTGGACACTTCCGGTCATGCCCCGCTGTCGGTGATGGAAAAGGTGGCGCCGCTGGCCGATTTGTTTCTTTACGATCTCAAGCTCATGGACGACGAGGCGCACCGCCGTTTCACCGGTGTTTCCAATCGAGCGGTTTTGGAAAACCTGCTTCTTCTGAACCGCTTGGGTCGACCGTTCCGCATTCGGATCCCCATGGTCCCCGGCATCACGGACGGAGAATCCAACCTTCGGCGCATTGCCGATTTTCTGGAGCCGCTCGATGCGCAGCATGGAGTGGACCTATTGCCATACCACCGGATCGGCGAGGGAAAATATCGGCGGCTGCGGATGCAGCTGCCGGTCGAGATGCCCGCCAACCGGCAGGGAATCGACATGGAAGCCGCGGCTGCAATGTTTGCCTCCCGCGGCTTCCGTGTCCATATCGGAGGATGACATGAACGATCGAATCCGGCGGCTGCGCGAGCACAGCCTCAACACCCCTCCCCGACTGTCTGCGGAACGAGCCATCTGGATCACCGATTTCTACGAAAAGGGATTGGCTCTGACGGAGTCGGTGCCCGTGCAGCGAGCCATGGCCTTTCGCCACCTTCTGGAAAACAAGGAAATCTACATCGGAGAGGGAGAGCTCATCGTGGGAGAGCGGGGGCCTGCGCCCAAGGCAACCCCCACCTATCCGGAGGTGTGCCTGCACACCGCCGAAGACCTTGCGCTCATCGACGGCCGGGAAAAAGTACCCTTTCGCGTGGATGCGGAAACAATGCGCATATACCGTGAACGGATCGAGCCCTTTTGGAAAGGGCGGACGATTCGGGAAAAGATCTTTGCCCACATGACGGACGAATGGAAGCGGGCCTATGAGACGGGCATCTTCACCGAATTCCAGGAGCAACGGTCTCCGGGGCACACCGCCATGGGGGGCAAGATCTACCACGGCGGCTTTCAGGAACTGATAGACCACATCCGCCGAAGGGCGGCGTCTTTGGATTTTATCAACGACCCGGAGGCGCTGGACCGGTTCGAAGAGCTCAGGGCCATGGAGATCGCCGCCGACGCCATCGTCTCCTATGCCCGCCGTCATGCCGACATGCTCCGGAAGATGGCCGCGGAGTCGTCCGATCCGGATCGCCGAAGCGAGCTGCTGCAAATGGCGGAAATCTGCCGGCGGGTCCCGGCAAGGGCGCCGGAGAGTTTCTGGGAGGCACTGCAGGCGTATTGGTTCGTGCACGTTGGGGTGATCACGGAGCTCAACCCCTGGGACGCCTTTAATCCGGGGCGTCTGGACCAGCACCTGTGGCCTTTCTACCGCCGGGAGCGGGCGGCGGGAACCCTGACCGAGGAGCGGGCCCGTGAACTGCTTTGTGCTTTCTGGATCAAATTCAACAACCATCCCGCGCCGCCCAAGACCGGAGTGACCCTCAAGGAAAGCAGCACTTACGTGGACTTTGCACTGATCAACCTGGGCGGAGTCACCTGCACCAATAAAGACGCCGTCAACGAGTTGACCTATCTGATTCTGGATGTCGTGGAGGAAATGCGCCTGCTCCAGCCCTCTTCCATGGTCCAGTTGAGCCGGAAGAATCCGGACCGCTTCCTCCGACGGGCGTTGCGCATCGTGCGCACCGGATTCGGCCAGCCCTCGATCTTCAACACCGAGGCCATCGTGCAGGAGCTGGTCGCCCAGGGCAAGAGCGTGGTCGATGCCCGGGAGGGCGGAGCCAGCGGCTGCGTGGAAGCCGGAGCCTTCGGCCGGGAGGCCTATTTTCTCACCGGATATTTCAACCTGCCCAAAGTGCTGGAGATCACCCTGAACAACGGCGTCGATCCCCGTACGGGAAAACGCATCGGCCTGGAGACCGGGCACGCTGGCGCGTTTCTACACTTTGACCAGCTACTGGAAGCCTTTTCCCGGCAGGTTCGCCATTTTGTGGACATCAAGATCCGGGGAAACAACGTCATCGAACGGATCAACGCCCGGCACATGCCCGTGCCGTTTCTGTCCCTGCTCATCGACGACTGCATCGAAAACGGAAAAGATTACAATGACGGCGGCCCCCGATACAACACCTCCTACATCCAAGGAGTGGGACTGGGGAGTCTGACCGATTCGCTGACGGCGCTGCACCGGCACGTGTTCGAAGACGGCACGGTCTCCATGGAGCAGATGCTGGCGGCCCTGGCCGCGGATTTCGACGGATATGACGGCCTCCATTCGACGCTGGTACACGAAACGGCCAAATACGGAAACGACGACGACGAGGCGGACGAAGTGATGCAGGCCGCCTTCGAGATCTACCACCAGGCAGTGGACGGCCGTCCCAACACCCGCGGCGGGGTCCACCGCATCAACCTGCTGCCCACGACGTGCCACGTCTACTTCGGCTCGGTGACCGGCGCCCTCCCCGACGGCCGCAAGGCGGGCGTCCCTCTTTCCGAAGGCATTTCTCCGGTGCAGGGGGCGGATGTCAACGGACCAACGGCTGTGGTGAAGTCCGCCGCGAAACTCGACCACCTGCGCACGGGAGGGACGCTTCTCAACCAGAAATTTCTGCCCCAGGTGCTGGCGGACGACGCAGGCCTGGACCGCCTGCTGCACCTGATACGCACCTATTTCCGCATGGACGGCCATCACATTCAGTTCAACGTCGTGAGCCCTGAAATGCTGAGGCGTGCACAGGCGCAGCCGGATGCATACCGGGACCTCATCGTTCGCGTCGCCGGCTACAGCGACTATTTCGTCGATCTCTCCGAGGCCTTGCAGGAGGAAATCATTCGCCGAACCGCCCATGCATTTCGGTAGGCGATACGATGGTCGGCCGCTGGAGGGGCCGTCCGGAAAAGGGTGAACATTCAGGGTTATGAAAGTGAAGAAAGCAGTGAGCAGTTAACAACAGTGAAAAGCAATGGCCG
Organism: Desulfobacteraceae bacterium; assembly: GCA_022340405.1. GTDB lineage: Bacteria > Desulfobacterota > Desulfobacteria > Desulfobacterales > JAJDOA01 > JAJDOA01. The sequence goes on from JAJDOA010000269.1 coordinate 4,307, forward strand.
AGGGGATGCGGATGCACTCCGCGGCTGCTTGCGCAGTCTCCATATTGCCGTTCCGTTGCAGTTGCTGCTTACTGCTCGCTGTTTACTGCTTACTTTGACACAACCCACAGCCAACAACCTACAACCCACGAAAAAACGGCCATGCCCTTCGAAACGATCCAGAGACAGTCCGCTCCCGAGATGGCGATACAGCAGATCCTTGAACAGATCCACAACGGGGAGCTGGCCCCCGGATGCCGCCTGCCCGCTCAGCGAGCCCTCGCCCGGCGGTTGGGTGTCGGGCGATCCTCGCTTCGGGAAGCCATCAACGCCCTGGTGGTGATGGGGTATCTGCGCGCCGTGCAGGGAAGCGGCACTTTCGTGCGAAAGAATCTCCCGCAACCCTCACCGGGCGGTAAGGGACTGGCCCGGGCGCTGGAGGCGGGATCGATCTTTGATCTCATGGAGGCGCGGGAGCTGCTGGAGTGTCGGAGCGCCGCCCTGGCCGCCGAACGGGCCGAACCTCCGCAGATCGAGGAACTGCAACGGATCATCCGCCGGTTGGCATCGCTGCCGCCGGTACCCTATGAAGATTTTCTGAGCGCGGATTTCGCGTTTCACCTTTGTGTGGCCCGGGCCACCGGAAACGAGGTGATCTGCGAGATGACGCGGCTTGTACTGGAAAGAGCGGCGGAACACCACGCCAGGCTGCGAACCGAACGATTGTCGGAGACCTACCGAAGCGCATCGCTGCGCACCGCCGAAGGGGTTGTATCGGCCGTGGCCGCAGGGGACGCTGCCGGCGCCGCCCGGCGGATGCATCAGCACCTGCATCTCATCCGGGATGAACTGCGGGAGGTGGTTCGGTAGTTCCTGCTTAGGGCTCACGGTTCACAGCTTAAGGCTTTCTGTTTGCTTTGCTACCATCCCCAACAACAAAGGACCCGCCATGCTCGATGCCATGAAAAACTGGACGCCGCCGAAAAACTGGCTGGAAATCACGACACTGGATCTCCATACCGAAGGTGAGCCTTTCCGGGTGGTCACCGGCGGACTGCCCGCGCTTGGCGGCGGCAGTCTTCTGGAGCGTCGTCGGTACATGATGGAGCACCTGGACCATCTGCGCACCGCACTCATGTGGGAGCCCAGAGGGCACGCGGATATGTACGGCTGCGTGGTCACACCTCCACCCAGCGAAGGAGCCGACTTCGGAGTGCTGTTTCTGCACAACGAAGGATATTCCACCATGTGCGGACACGGTATCATCGGTATCGCTACAGCCGCGGTGGAGACCGGGATGGTGCCGGTCGTGGAGCCGGTGACCACGCTGCACATCGACGCTCCGGCCGGCCGCATCAACGCGCACGTGCGGGTGAAAAAGGGCCGTGCAAAGAGCGTCTATTTTCACAACGTCCCCTCGTTCGTCGTGGCACTGGACGAAACGGTTTCCGTTCCCGGCCTGGGGCAAGTACGCTACGATCTGGCATTCGGGGGTGCTTTCTATGCCTTCGTTCGGGCCTCCGATGTGGGGCTGAGGCCAACCCCGGCGGATTTCAGCGCTTTGGTGGAAAAAGGGATGGCCATCAAACGGGCCGTCATGGCCAGCCGTGAAATCTCCCACCCGTTCGAGCCGGACCTGGGTTTTCTGTACGGCACCATTTTCATCGGACCCGCCCGGAGACCGGACGCCCACAGTGCCAATGTGTGCATCTTCGCCGAGGGGGAGGTGGACCGGAGTCCCACCGGGACCGGTGTGAGCGCCCGCCTGGCCATTCACCACGCGCGCGGCGACATTGCCGTGGACGAACCGCTGGTGGTGGAGAGCATCATCGGCACCCGGTTCACCGGCCGTGTGGTGGACACCGTCACCTATGGGCCCTATCCAGCGGTAATCCCAGAGGTGGAGGGAACATCCCGCATCACCGGGTGCCACCGGTTTGTCATCGACCCGGAGGACCCGCTGAAAAAGGGCTTTGTGCTGCGATAGATGCTGCCTGTTGGGTTCCGGCATCTTCTCTTTTTTGCCGCGGACTGCTCGGTTTGTCTGGTTTGTCGGGGTCGGATGATCGTCCGCGTCGTGAAGCTTCGATCTGCTGCAACCTTATCTTCGTCGGGGGGCGGCCTATGGCCGTCCAACCGGGCATCCGGCGCTGCCAGTCCTTTCTCCCCTCGTTCAACGCTCCGCACGCGGTAAAGCTTCCCCTTGAAATTCATCATGCCTTACATTATTGACATATATTCAGTGCTGCTGAAAAAGGAGAAGCCATGCCCAAACGCGACGACATCCATAAGATCCTCATCATCGGTTCCGGCCCCATCGTGATCGGTCAAGCCTGCGAGTTCGACTACTCCGGAACCCAAGCCTGCAAGGCCCTGCGATCCCTCGGCTACGAAGTGGTTCTGGTCAACTCCAACCCGGCCACCATCATGACCGATCCGGGTATGGCCGATGTCACCTACATCGAGCCGCTCAACCTCAAGGTACTCACCGAAATTATCGCCGCGGAGAAACCGGATGCCCTACTGCCGAACCTGGGGGGGCAGTCGGGATTGAACCTATCTTCCGAACTACACCGCACAGGTGTGCTGGATCGGTATGGGGTCCGTATCATCGGGGTCAACGTGGATGCCATCGAAAGGGGCGAGGATCGAACCGCCTTCAAGAACACCATGGACCGCCTCGGCATCGAAATGCCCAAAAGCCAAGCGGTGCATTCGGTGGCAGAGGCCGAATTGGTGGCCGAGCGATTGGGCTACCCGGTGGTCATCCGTCCAGCCTATACCATGGGAGGGACCGGAGGCGGGCTTGTCTACAACGTCGAAGAGCTGCGCATCGTGGCTGCCCGCGGCCTTTCCGCCAGCCTCATTCACCAGGTGCTGGTGGAGGAATCCGTCCTGGGCTGGGAAGAGCTGGAGCTGGAGGTGGTCCGCGACGCCGACAACAACCGGATCACCGTCTGCTTCATCGAAAATGTGGACGCCATGGGTGTACACACCGGCGACAGCTACTGCACCGCTCCGATGCTCACCATCGCACCGGAGCTGCAGCAGCGCCTGCAGGAATACTCCTACGCCATCGTGGAGGCCATCGAAGTCATTGGAGGGACGAACATCCAGTTCGCCCACGATCCGGCAACCGGCCGGGTGGTGGTTATCGAGATCAATCCCCGCACCTCACGCTCCTCTGCGCTGGCCTCCAAGGCCACAGGCTTTCCCATTGCACGCGTTTCCTCCCTGCTGGCCGGCGGACTGGGCCTGAACGAAATCCCGTACTGGCGCGACGGCACTCTGGACCGGTACACCCCTTCCGGGGACTATGTCGTGGTCAAATTCGCACGGTGGGCTTTCGAAAAATTTGAAGGAATCGAGGATTGCCTCGGGACCCAGATGCGCGCGGTGGGTGAGGTAATGAGCATAGGAAAAACCTACAAGGAAGCGTTCCAGAAGGCCATCCGGAGCCTGGAGATCAATCGCTATGGCCTGGGGTTTGCCAAAAATTTCAATGAACTTCCCTTGGAGTCTCTGCTTCGGATGCTCTCCGTTCCCTCCAGCGAGCGTCAGTTCTTGATGTACGAGGCCCTTCGGAAAGGGGCCGACATTGAAGCGCTGGCCCGAAGGACATACATCAAACCATGGTTTATCCAGCAGATGAAGGAGATGGTGGATCTGGAGGAGGAGATTCTCTCCCACCGGGGCAAGGACCTGCCCGACGAACTCCTGGAGCGCGCGAAAAAGGATGGTTTTGCGGATCGAACCATCGCCCGTCTTTTGGGAATCGATGAAAAAGCAGTCCGGGAGCGACGCAAGACACTGGGTCTGGTTCAGGCGTGGGAGCCGGTGCCGGTCAGTGGTGTCGAAGATGCAGCATATTATTATTCGACATACAACGCACCCGACCGAGTCGCCGTTTCGGACCGCAAAAAAATCATGGTTCTAGGAGGCGGCCCCAACCGCATCGGGCAGGGCATCGAGTTCGACTATTGCTGTGTGCACGCGGCCTTTGCCATCCGGGAGGCCGGCTACGAATCCATCATGGTCAACTGCAATCCGGAGACGGTTTCCACCGACTATGACACTTCGGACAAACTCTACTTCGAGCCGCTCACCGTGGAGGACGTGCTGAGCATCTACGAAAAGGAAAAGCCCGAGGGCATCATCGCACAGTTCGGCGGGCAGACCCCCCTGAACATCGCCCGCGAGCTGGCCGCCGCGGGTGTCAGGGTCTTGGGCACCTCCCCCGAGACCATCGACCTGGCCGAGGACCGGGAGCGGTTCCGTGAGATCATGCGCCGGATAGGCATCCCCCAACCCGATTCAGGCATGGCCAGCAGTTACGACGAGGCGCTGGCCATTGCCGGCCGTATCGGCTATCCGCTCATGGTTCGGCCTTCCTATGTCCTGGGTGGACGCGGCATGGAGATCGTCCACGACGACCGCATGCTGCAGCGGTACTTGGAGGCCGCGGTGGAGATATCTCCGGAACGTCCGATCCTCATCGACAAGTTTCTGGACAATGCCATCGAGGTCGAAGCCGACGCCATCGCCGACGGTATCGACGCTTTCGTGCCCGCCGTCATGGAGCACATCGAACTGGCCGGTATCCATTCCGGAGATTCGGCCTGCGTGATCCCGCCCATCAGCATCGCGCCCAAACATGTGGACACCATCAAGGAGTACACAAGTCGGATCGCCGTGGAGCTCGAAGTGGTGGGTCTGATGAACATCCAATACGCCATCTATGAAAACACGGTCTACGTGCTCGAGGCAAATCCGAGGGCGTCCCGGACGGTTCCCATCGTATCCAAGGTTTGCGGACTCTCCATGGCAAGGGCGGCTACCCAGGTGATCCTCGGCAAGCCGCTGGGTGAATTGGCGCTCCAAGACCGGCGGATTCAATATTTCGGCGTCAAGGAGGCGGTGTTCCCCTTCAACATGTTTCCGGAGGTGGACCCAGTGCTGGGCCCTGAAATGCGATCGACCGGCGAGGTACTGGGGCTTTCCCATTCTTTCGGGCGTGCATTCTTCAAGGCACAGGAGGCCACACAGACACCGTTGCCCGTGGAGGGAACCGTTCTGTTTACCATTGCGGACCGCGACAAAACCGCGGCGCTGGAACCCGTCCGGTTATTTCGGGACTTGGGTTTTTCCATCATGGCCACCGAGGGCACCCATCGCTTTCTCCGGGAAAGGAGCATCGATACCATTCCCGTTTCCAAACTGGGCCTGGGTCGGCCCAATCTCGTGGACGCCATCAAAAGCGGACAAATTCAGTTGCTGGTCAACACGCCCAGTGGCAGACGATCGACAGCCGACAGCTCCGACATACGCAAAGCCGCCATCAAGTATAAAATTCCCTACATCACCACCACCGCCGCCGCCATTGCCGCTGCCCGCGGCATCGCCGCACGAAGGGAGGGATCACCCAAGGTGCGTTCGCTGCAGCGCTATCACGAGGCGGTGTGCTGAGGCATGAGCTGCAAGGATGCTATTGCCATCCTCACGGCGGAAGGCCTCCGGTTGGTGCGGAAACCGACAAGCGTGTCGTTTCATGGGTCCCGAATCCAACCTCATGAACCAACCAAGGACAGGAGAAAGGCCATGGGCGGACTGTTCGGTGTGGTGTCCAAGGAGGACTGCATCGCCGAGGTGTTCTACGGAACGGATTACCATTCCCACCTGGGCACCCGGCGGGCTGGAATGGCATTTCAGAACGGAGAAGGCATCCAGCGCTCTATTCACAACATCGAAAACAACTATTTCCGAAACAAGTTCGAGCCCGAACTTCCGCGATTCCGCGGTACGCGCGGCATCGGCGTGATCAGCGACACCGACCCCCAGCCGCTGATCATCGCCTCCCACCTGGGCACTTTTGCCATCGTTACCGTCGGCAAGATCAACAACCTGGACGATCTGGTCCGAAGGGCCCACGGCCGGAAGCGCTATTTTTCCGAAAGCCCGGGAGGCATTCCTAGCCCTACAGAGGTCGCGGCCATGTTGATCTGCGAAGAGGATAATTTTGAAGACGGCATTCGGAAAGCACAGGAGGCGATCCGGGGCTCCTGCTCCATACTGCTGCTCACCGACAAGGGCATCTGGGCGGCCCGGGATCGCCTGGGCCGAACCCCCCTGGTCGTCGGCTGGAAAAAAGGCGCATGGGCGGTGAGTTCGGAATCCTGTGCGTTTGCCAATCTCGGCTTCTCGGTGGACTTTTTTCTGGGGCCCTCCGAAGCCGTTCTGCTTACTCCGGAGGGATCGGACCAGCGCCTGGCAGCGGGGCGGCAGATGCAGGTGTGCGCCTTCCTCTGGGTGTATTACGGCTATCCGGCGTCGGATTACGAAGGCATCAACGTAGAGAGCGTGCGCAACCGGTGCGGGGCCTCCCTGGCCCGAAGAGACGACATCCCTGTGGACTGTGTGGCCGGCATTCCCGATTCCGGAATCGGTCATGCCGTCGGATATGCCAACGAGAGAAACATCCCGTACCGGAGACCGTTCGTTAAGTACACGCCGACATGGCCGCGAAGCTTCATGCCGCAAAACCAGGAACTGCGGGACCTGGTGGCCCGCATGAAATTGATCCCGGTGCGCAGGCTCATTGAAGGCAAGCGGCTGCTGTTTTGCGAGGACTCCATCGTGCGGGGCACCCAGTTGAAAGACAACGTCCAGGTCCTGTTCGATTGCGGCGCCCGCGAGGTGCATATGCGCACCGCCTGTCCGACATTGGTCTATCCGTGTGAATTCCTGAACTTTTCAACGTCCCGCTCCACGCTGGACCTGGCCGGGCGAAAAGTCATCTGCGAACTGGAGGGGGCCGACGATCGAAACCTGGAACAGTATGCCTGCGTCGGCTCCGAAAAGCGCAATGCCATGGTGGAAGCCATCCGTAGACGGCTGCGCCTGACCTCCCTGCGGTTCCAACGCCTGAAAGACTTGGTCGCTGCCATCGGAATTCCCAAATCGCAACTGTGCACCCATTGCTGGGACGGGTCCAGCTACGGATATTAGAGCATTTGCCAAAAATAGGTTCCGATTGGAATGGCCTTTGTCTTGTTTTCCGTAGGGGCGGGGTTGATCCCCGCCCAGCGTTGCGGGGCCTGTCACGCTGCAACGGGAGGGGATAAACCCCTCCCCTACAATTTCATAGAACCGCATAGCCAAAACGGAACGGAATTCTGGCAACCGCTATAGCGGTTTTGTAGGTGGTGGGTGGTCCGCTGTGTGTTGTCGGTTGTAAGGGATCGTTGGATAGAGCAAGCGCTACGCCGTGAGCCGTTACGGCGGCGGGCAGTAATTTCTTTGCCGCGGATTTCGCGGATGGCGCTGTTTTCGGAAGTGAGCACCATTCGGCTTACGGCTCACGTCGTTTCATCGCACCAACAGCACCGGACATTTGGCCAGATGGGAAACCTTCCGGCTGACACTGCCCAGCAGCCAGCCTTTCACCGCGCCCAGTCCCCGAGAGCCTATCACGATGAGCCCCGCCTCGTGGGCTTCGGCTGCGTTCAGGATGGCCTCCGCTTCCGGACCCTCCAGCAGGTCCTCCTCGATCACCAGCTTCGGGTCCTTGAGTTCGCTGCGCATTTCCTCCATCAACTCCTGCCCCTTTTCTTTCCGTTTGGCGACCAGGTGGGAATAATCGCTGTAGCCGAGCAAGTCCGAAGTGGCGGGGTAGGCGTGAACGAGAACCAGCAATGAATCGAAAGCGTGCGCCAGAACGGCAGCCTGCTGCAGCGCACGAAGAGAATGCTCGGATCCGTCCAGTGCGACAAGAATCTTCCGGTACATGGAATCCGTCCTTTCCGGAGCCGTTCGCGGATCATGAATTCGGCATCGGCTTCGTCTGACTCACGCCGCTGCCCCGACGGCGAAGGCTCCCTTAGGGCCGCTCACCTTTTTCCGAAAGCGGCCGCCTTGGTTTTGCATCCGGGCCTATCCCGCCGCGGGGCGGGAGAAATCCGTCCTTACCATACCGTCCGGCCCGTCGGCCACAACCCGGTCTCCGCCCTGAGCCTTGGCGTTGTACATCGCCAGGTCGGCTCGCTTGATCAGCGTTTCCGCATCGTTTTCCTTCCTCAACTGGGCGACCCCCATGCTGAGGGTGACGCGGTAGCCTCGGCTCGTATTTTCCGTTCCTTCGTAGGGCCATCGCTCGTTGAACGCTTTGCGGATCTTCTCCGCTGTCTGTCGAGCCTGCTCCAGATCCGTTTCGGGCAGCAGGACGAAAAACTCGTCACCGCCGTAGCGGAAGCTCGGATCGGATTTCCGTGTCACGGCCCGCAGAGTTTCCCCCACCAGCCGCAGCACGTTGTCCCCCTCCAGGTGGCCGAAGCGGTCGTTGCAGTCCTTGAAGCGGTCCAGGTCGAAACAGATCAGGCTCAGGGCTCGCTGGTAGCGGTCTGCACGCGCCAGCTCACTGGAGAGACGCTCATGAAAATACCGCTGGTTGTAAAGTCCCGTCAGCCCGTCGGTGATGGACAGCGCACGCAGTTTTTCTTCGAGTCTCTTGCGATCTCTGAGGTCGTGGAAAAAGCCCACGCTGCCGATCTCTTGACCGTTTATACCATGTGCCTTTTGAGACTTCAATTTGACGCGTTCCAGGCGGCGGGTCGAGGCCTGTCCAGCTTGTGTGCTTCCTCCGGTAGTTTCTCACCGGCAAGTCTGCTACAGTAGCCCTGTTGCTGATCCTCCGCCGGCCGGAAGGGTCCCGGCTCTCATTTTTTTTCGAAATGCAGGGGCCTTGGGCAGCGGAAAACCGAAATCGGATGCACGGATGAACTTCATTTTCTTCGCCCTTGTCGCCGTTGCCTTTCTTTTTTCGGGCTGGCGCCAGGTTTTCTTCATACCGGGGTCCGACAGCCCGGCCCCCATGGAAACGCTCTCCCGCGCCATGGTGGATTCGGCGGGCGGAGCGGTGGAGCTGGCCATCGGGCTGGTGGGTGTGATGGCGCTGTTCTTGGGCTTGATGAAGGTAGCCGAGGAAGGCGGCATGCTGCGGATCCTGGCGCGGTTGATCCGACCGCTGATGGTGCGTTTGTTTCCCGATGTGCCGCCGGATCATCCGGCCATGGGCGCGATGATTCTCAATCTTTCCGCCAATGCGCTGGGCCTCGGCAACGCGGCGACCCCTTTCGGCATCCGGGCCATGCAGGAACTGGATCGGTTGAATCCGCATCGAGGGACGGCCACGGACGCCATGGCGCTGTTTCTTGCCGTCAATACGTCGAGCGTCACGCTTCTGCCCACCGGTGTGATCGCCCTGCGAGCCGCAGCCGGGTCCATGGAGCCGGCCGCGATCCTGCCCACCACGCTGTTTGCCACCATCGGCTCCACCACGGCCGCCATCCTGGCCGCCAAGCTCTACGCTCGGTTCGCTCTTTTTCGGAGCAGGGAGCAAACCGAACCCTCCCCGAAGCCCTTGCCGGCAGCGGCCGAAGAGGATCCGGCCGATGCCGACGGGAACGGAGGCTATCCGCTGTGGGTCAGTCTTATTGCGCTCGGAGCCCTTGTGGCGCTGATACCCGTGGCAGTGGCCTTCGGCCGGCAGCTTTCCCCTTGGATCCTTCCCGGGCTCATGGCGGGGTTTCTGCTGTTCGGGCTGTTGCGACGGGTACGAATCTACGAGGTGTTCGTGGAGGGGGCAAAGGAGGGGTTTCAGGTGGCGCTGCGCATCATCCCCTACCTGGTGGCGATCCTGGTCGCGGTGGGCATGCTGCGGGCAAGCGGCGCCTTGGATGCCATCGTCGGAACGCTGGGAATCATCACCGGCCCCTTGGGATTGCCGGCCGAAGCCCTGCCCATGGCGCTGATGCGGCCGCTGTCCGGTTCGGGCGCCTACGGCATTCTTGCCTCCGTCATCAACGATCCGGCAATCGGTCCGGACAGCTACACGGGATATTTGGTCTCCACTTTTCAGGGATCCACGGAAACCACCTTTTACGTGCTGGCGGTCTACTTCGGTGCCGTGCAGGTGCGCCGTATCCGCCACGCCCTGGCTGCGGCCCTTACCGCCGACATAGTGGGCATCGCCTGTGCGGTCATCGCCTGCCGTTTTTTTCTGGGCGTGTGAAGCAAAACGAATCGACAGGCCGTCACTTCACCCTTTGATCGGCTGTCGCTGCTCGGGCTCTGTCCAGTGAAATTCCATCTGCAGCGCGGTCCTTCTCGCCAAATCCAGACCGTGCAGCCGGGCGACAATGTGAAGGCTCATGTCGATCCCCGCCGAGATACCGCCGGATGTGACGACGTCTCCTTCATCGATCCAGCGGACCGAGTCACGGACGGTCAAATCCGGGTAGTGTTTCTGCAAACTTTCGATATCACTCCAGTGGGTGGTCACGTTTCGGTCCTTCAGCAACTCCGCCGCAGCCAGCAGAAAGGCGCCGGTACAGACGGAGGCAACAATCTCGGCTTTCTTGGCCTGGTGTGCGATCCAGCGAATCACATTCGGCTTTTTCATTTCTCCGTAATGCACTCCCCCGGAAACGATCAAGACGTCGATGGCCGGGTGATCTGCAAAACCGTAGGCCGGCTTCACCTGATATCCGGCCCTGGCAGTTACGATTCCTCCCGTTTCGCCGATCAGGAATACCGTGAAGGGGTTCTCGCCGGGGCAGATTCTCGAAGCAGTGGAAAACACCTCGAAGGGTCCCGAAAAATCGAGCACCTCGGCCTGGTCATAAATGTAGATGCCAATGTTCATGAGCCGGTCATTTCCTTCAGCAGTGCCACATAATCCTCTGCCGCCATCGGCCGCGGATTGCTCGGATTGGAGCCGTTTTCCGCAGACTTGGCCGCGATCTCAGGAAAATCAGACGGATCCACCCCGAAGGAGGAAAAGCGCGGAAGCTTTACTGCAGCCGCCAACCCCTCCACCCATCGGACTGCGGCTGCAGCACCATCCTCGACCCCCTGAAAGTCGATGCCCGCAGCAGAGGCCAGCCGGGCGTAGCGGGCTCGACAGTAGTCCATATTGTATCGCATCACGGCCGGAAGAACGACGGCGTTGCATACGCCGTGGGGCAGGTCGTACATTCCGCCCAGGGCCTCTGCAATGCAGTGCACGGCACCCACGTCCGCGTGACTGAACGCGATGCCGGCCACCAAGCTGGCCAGCAGCATTCCGGCGCGGGCTTCCAGGTCATTGCCATTTTCCACCGCAACGGGCAGGTGGACAGCGATCCGTTCTACGGCATGCAGGGCCATGGCGTCCGACAAGGGATTGGCGCCCTTGACCGTATAGGCTTCCACGGCGTGGGTCAGGGCGTCCATTCCCGTTGAAGCGGTGAGATCGGATGGTTTGGAAAGCGTCAGGCTCGGATCCAGAAGCGCCACCGCAGGGGCGAGCTGCGGTCCCTTGACGGAAACTTTGACATTCCTTCGGGTGTCGGTGATGACGGCGCCGAATGTCACCTCGCTTCCCGTACCTGCGGTGGTGGGAATGGCAACGATCGGCACCACCGGCCGGCTCAATCGGCCAGGACCGGCCAGATCGCGCACGCTTTGTCCATGGGCCGCCACCGCTGCCATGGCCTTGGCACAGTCGATGGGACTGCCGCCGCCTACGGCGACGATACCGTCTGCGCCGAGCTCCTGCATCCGGAGGGCGCCCTGGTCGACGCTTTGGTCCCTGGGATTCGGGTCGATCTCGCTAAACAGATGGAAGTCGAAGCCGGCTCCGGCCAGCTGCGCTTCGACCCGCTCCACGATACCGGCATCCCGAACTCCCGGATCCGCCACCACGAGCGGTTTCCGTGCGCCCAGCTCGTTGAGGATTTCCGGAAGATGCTTCAGACCGTCGGTTTCAAACACGATTCTTGTGGGCAACGCGAAAGAAAACGGGGAAATCGGTTCCATCGATGGACGCTCCTTGTTTGCTGGTGATCGTGCCGAAGCCCGCCGAACGATCCGATGATCGAAGGTAATGAAATGGGGACATCGTGAAAAGACGCGCCGGATTCCAGCCCCCTTCGTGCAAGAGCGTCTTGCCGGATGATGTCGTAATACAGCCGAATCCGCTCCACGAATTTCACGGTTTCGTCCCCGCGGGCATAACCGTAACGGGTGTCTTTGTAGTATCTCCGAAGTCGAAGCATCGGCAGGGTCTGTTTCACCGAAGGCCATCGATCGGGGGCCCATCCCTTTTTCCGTGCGAGCTTCTGGGCGTCCCGTACATGGCCGTAGCCGATGTTGTAGCTGGCCAGAGCGAAGTACATCCGCTCCTGGGGGTCCAGGATCCGATCCCAGCGCCCGTGGAGTTTGGCCAGGTATTTGACGCCGGCTTCAATACTCTCCTCGGGGTCCCTTCGGTTGTCGATGCCCATTTCCCGGGCGGTGGCCTCGGTGATCTGCATGAGTCCGCGGACGCCGGTAAAACTGCGGGCGGTGGGGTCGAAGTGGGACTCCTGATAGACGAGGGCGGCAATCAGACGCCAGTCGAATCCGTATTTTCGGGACTCACGGCGGATGGCCGGGAGGAATTTCGGAAGTCGGCTTTCCAGACGGCGGTGGAACTTCTTCAGGTCCAGGTAGTCGAAAAACCGGGCGTTGGCATAGTAGCGCCGGTAGATTTTGTCGAAGATGCCGTTTTGATGGATCTTTTCCAGGAAGGTGTTGATCTCTGCCACGAGCGGTTCGTCCCCCTTGCGGACAGCCCAGCAGATGGGCTGCGGCTCCTCGATGGGAAAAGCGATGCGGATATCGGGGTAGTAGCGACGGTTGAGCAGAGCAATGTTGGAGTCGGCAACGGTCGCTTCGATCTGCCTCTCGGCCACCTGTCGAATGAGTTCCTCGGTGGGCACGTTGCGATGGGTGATGATGTTGAGCTGCAAACCGCCCCGTTGCAGTTCCAAGAGGCGCTCTTGATAAGAGGTCCCCTGCCGGGTATGCACCGTCATGCCTTCCAGGTCGCCGAACTCCCGCACGGTACGGTTGCTCCGGTGAAGGATGATCTGCTGCTGCACGGTCAGGTAGTCGTCGGAGAATTCGAAGCGGTCGCGACGCGAAGCGGTGGCGGTAAGGCTGGCCGCGATCAGGTCCCCCTGTCCCTCCTCGAGGGCTTCGAACATTCGGTTCCACCCCGGCGTGACGATTTTCAGCGTCACACCCAAATGATCCGCGAAAGCAGCGGCCAGGTCGTATTCGAATCCCATGGCCGTGCCCCGATACAGATAATAGGTATTGGAATTGTTATCGGTGATCACCCGCAGCGCGCCTCTTTCCCGGATGTTTTTCAGCGTGTCCCCGTTCGTTGCGATGCACCCCCAAAACAGGAGTGGAATGATCGCTCCGAAAAAGCGGATGGGAAGTCTCCGGATGGAAGCTTTGAACAACGCGTCCTCCTCCGAAAGGATGGAAGAAGATGACGGACATTAGGCTCGAACAGGCTGCAAAATTCTACCATCTGCCGCTGAAAAAGCCAAACGGCCATCTGTAACGTCTGCCCTTCGATACGCTCTTTACTTGTTTGACCCGACATGACAGATTTGGATGAACTTCATGCGAACCCACAATGATGGTTGAATGAGGGCTGGTGCACATTCAAATCTTAGGCCTTGTGCCCTTTCTTTCCTGGATTCGCCGCTGCCGCAACCGGGATTTCAGGGCCGACGTCATCACCGGTCTGACAGTGGCTGTTCTGTGGGTACGAACGCCCGACGCAGGAGATAAAACCGTGGAAGAGGCCATGCATTGGTTGGATCACACCAGAAAGGGGTTGAACGTCTGCAGAAAGTTGGGACGTCTGCAGCAGCGGGAGAGGGAGGACCGGCTGCAGGAGATTTTAGCGGTCGCCGAAACCGCCTCGGTCGTCGTGATGGGCGCGGCCTCCGTCACGACGTCTACCGTAGGGCGGTGGGAAGCCTTCCCATTCAGGTCATGGCCAGAACCGAATCGAGCGTCCTCCTGGTCAAGCTCGCCCCCGAAGCCGACGCGGATTTCTTCAAGGAGCCGTTTACCTGCTGAATCGGCAGGAGATGAATATCACCCATTAACTGTAGCGCTTGCCATGTGCCGATTGCCTTCGCCGTTCCTTTTTGGTTAAATCGTCCCACTGGCGAAACAGGGAGAAACCCATGGAGTATGCACATCTCATCTTGGACATCGGAGAGGATTTTGTAGCCACCCTGACGTTGAACCGTCCCGACAAGCTCAACACGTTCAACACACCGCTTGCGGAGGAACTCACAGAGGCGCTGCTGCAGTTGGACGAGAACCCCGGCGCCCGCGTGATTCTCATCAAGGGCGCCGGCAAGGCCTTCTGTGCGGGGATCGACATCAACGAGGTGTTCGGCAAATCCACATTGGAATATCGTGAGTGGATCGAACGCATGGAGTCCCCCCTGGTGACCGTCAGCCGCATGAAAAAGCCGGTGATCGCGCAGGTGCACGGAGTGGCCGCCGCCAACGGAATGGGACTCGTGGCCGCGGCGGACCTGGCCATCGCCGCGGAAAACACCCGGATGGGCCTTACGGCCATCAATGTAGGCCTCAACTGTGTGGGTCCCGTGGTGCCGGTCTCTCGAATCCTCGGCCGAAAGCGGTCGCTGGAGCTGTTGTTGTACGGAGAGTTGATCAATGCGTCACAAGCGCTGGAGATGGGTCTTCTCAACAAGGTCGTCGCCAAGGATGAACTGGAGAAAGAGGCCCGGCAGTGGGCGGCGGAACTGGCTCGGAAAAGCCCGGTGGCTGTCCAGATCGCCAAAAAGGCTTTTTATGCCGCCGAGGATTTAAACTATTCCAGAGCCTTCGAGTACATGAACGAGGCATTTGCCCGTCTTTGCTCAACCGAGGACGCCAAGGAGGGGGTCTCCGCCTTTTTGGAAAAACGGAGGCCCCTGTGGAAGGAAAAGTAGAACCATCTTGAAGAAGTCGTTTCCCCGGCCGATTTTAGGGGAGAACACCGCTGCCTATGCACCCATGGGAATGCCAAAGGAAAAGGGAAGATGTATGATGAAAGTCATTCGAATTGCAGCGATTTGCGCAGCACTGTTGTTGTTTGCCGCTGGATGCAAAGACCAGGAAAATCCGGAAGCGGTAGCCGCGGCACAAGAAGCGGCCCGGAAGTGGCTGTATCTGGTCGACACCGGCCGCTATGGCGAAAGCTGGGAGGCCGCTGCAGCGTTGTTCCGCGAGGAAGTGCCGAAAGAGAAATGGGTGGAAAGTTTGACGGCGGTTCGCAAACCCATGGGGGCCAACCAAGAACGGATGCTGGACCGGGCCCGTTTCCGGTCCTCGATGAAAGGAGCCCCGCGGGGAGAGTATGTCTTCATCGAGTACAAATCCTCCTTCGAAAACAACGAAAGCGCAAGGGAGACCGTGACCCCCACCAAAGAGGACGACGGCGTCTGGCGGGTGGCGGGCTACTACTGCAAGTGAGGACGACCGGACCTGGGCGCAATGGCGGCATCTGTCGGTTCCGCCAGGGAGGCAATCATGGCACATCCGTCCGAAAATCGCGGTAACCACCGCACCTACGATCTCCGGCCCACCGAAATCGAACTAAAGGGGCACCGGTTCCAGGTGCATGACATCGGCGCCGAGGGAATCGGCCTGATTCTGGAAAAAGGCGGCCCCCAACTGTTTATCGGGGAGCGGATCGAGCGCATTCCCCTGCCGCTGGAAGCCGGGGTGCTGATCATGCCCGGAGTGGTTTCCCACATCACGGTCACGGAAACGCATACGGTGGTCGGCATCCGCCTCATGCCCGATGCTTCACAGCTGCAGGATCTTCACCGATTTCAAGAAGAGCGGGCGCTGACCCCGGCATGACGAGCCGTTGCAGCCGTTTACGGAATCCGGTTGCGCTCCCTCCTTGCGTTTCCATCGAAATGTTGGGGCGGGGCTCATCCCCTCCAACTGGTGGAATCACCTACCCCCAACGGGCGGAGATGAACCCCGCCCCTACGAAGGACATGATAAACCCATTTGAAGACTCCCCGCAGCCCCGGTGCCCGGGATTTCCGCTTCGCTCCAACAAGCTGCGGGGAATGCGATCGCTGTTGCCGGTGCAAGCGAAGCATATTTTTGGCAATTGTCCTAGTCGAAAAGACTTTTCAATAGCCCCTTGGCAGATTCCTTCAGAGGCTTGAGGTTTTCGTTCTTTTCGATCACCCGATCCAGTTCGCCGGAGTCGATGGCCTTTTCCTGGATCTGTTTGCGGATTTCCTGTTTGGCGGCGGATTGCAGGTCGAGACGAAATTGGGGCTCGGCAAACTTTCCCTGCACCAGCAAGGGAACCAGAATGTCGCTCGTGTTTTTCCGATCCTTGTGGACCCATTTGGGAACGATCCGCAGGTCCAGGCTTTCGGTCACCAGATGGACATCGCCGCTGGTGTCGAACCGGAGGACCGGGGAGCTCAGCACCGTTTCGTCTGTGTGAACCGTTCCTTCGTCAGCCCGGAAGGGCACCCGAAATTCCACAAATCGCGTCCTTTGATCCTTTCCTTTGATCCAGGACACGACGGTTTCTCCCGTATTGCGCACCATCCCTTCCAGATCAATTCCTTTGACCGCCCCATCCCGAAAGACAAGCAATCCGCTCCCCTTGAGTGTCTTCCGAATCCAGGTCGCATCGATCCCGGCGGTTCGCAGGTCCAGTTCGGCCTCCATCACCCCCTCGATGAGATCCTTGCCTGTCAGCGCCGCAACTACGGGACCGGATTGGACCCCTTGCATGTCGAGCTTGCAACTGGACTGTGGGGTGTCCCTCCGAACATCGAAGGCGGCATCCAGGTTCACCTTTCCTTCGCTCAGTTCCATGCTGAGGGGTTGGATCCGGTAAAGGCCCTTGCTGCCGTTCAGTTGTACGTCTATGTTGCGGGCTTCGATGCCACGCACGCGCACCTCTTGCAGGACGATTTTGCCCTCGATGTTCGGACGCCGCAAGGGGGCCCAATCCACCGGAGTGGCGGGTTCCGGTTTCGATGACCCCTCCGACTTCTTCTTTTCGGCCGGTGTCGAAGGCGGTGGCGCATCGGAGGGCGCGGGCGCGTCGGATTCGGCCCTGCCGGTCTTCGGTTTGGACGAAGCGGGCAGGTAGCGATCCAGGTCGATACGGTCCACGTCCAACCGGAAGGTTGCGTCCGGATTCTCGAAAGAAGCTGCCTCTGCACTGAACGCGACCGTGGTGTCGTCGATCCGGAGAATTCCGTTGGAGACGGTTGCCTGTCGGGTGTCCCCGTTCAGGTCCGCCTTCAGGGAAATGCGGCTCAGGGCCTGCGGGTCGGCCGGGTCCACCGGAAGGGGACGGCCCATCGCCTTCAGCAGGGTGCGCGCCGAAAACTCGTTGAGGTTGAGGGCCACACGATACGTGGGGTCGGAAAGCAGTTGGTCCAGCCGCCCCTGAAGCTGTAGGCTGAGCTGCTCGGCCGCGGTGGCCGTAAGGTCGAAAATGACGGGGACGGACCCGGGCTTTGTGCCGATGGGTCCGATCTTTCCTTTCAGACCGATGGCCTGGCCCTCCACCACGGCGCTCAGAGCCAATCCAATGGGCTGGGTAAGGGAAAAATCCGTCAGAGAAAGCGAGAACGCTTCCACGGTTTTTCGGATATCGGCTGTCTCGTCGATGTACTCCAGGGAACCCTCCGATATGGAAAACTCCTGGATATCGATGGACCGGATCGGGAGCCCGGCAGTCGTCGGTTTCGACTTTGTATCCGCTGGCGGCGGTTCCGTTGGTTGCCCTTCGGTCATCGTGGGGGGCACGCCGGAAGGGATGGCGGAAAATTTCCAATTTTCAATCCCTTGTGCGTTTTTAATGAGAACGATCCGGGGCTTGACGATGACGAATCGTTTGACCTCGACGTCCTGCGAAAGCAACGGTAACAGCTTGACCCGAAGGTCAAAGGCCTCCACACTGACGAATTCCTGCCGTTGGAAATCCTCCGGATTGCCCAATTGAAGGTTTTCAAGGGAAATACGAGCCCATGGAAAAAGCGACAGGCCGATCTTGCCGATTTGCACCGGTCGTCCGGTGGCCTGGGATACCTTTTTTTCGATCTGGGGACGAAACCGTTCCACATCGTACACCATTGGAATGACGACGAGCGCACCGACAAAAAGCACCGTTAGCGCCAACACGGCCACAATCAGCCATCGTATCGTTTTTTTCATGCATCTCTCCTTCGTTGCAGGGCTGTTCACCGGAGGGTTCCGACGTCGTAACGGCGGAGTTTTCCGCGCCGGCATCAGGGAGACTCGATTTAGGCAAAATAACAACACGCCGCGAAAGGGTCAAGATTGCAGCCGCCGGCAGGAGGCACGGGACTCAGACGCAAATCACGCCATGGTATCTCTGCAAAACGCTTGCAGAAAAATGACGTGCTTCAACTAGAAGCGATCTCAACATTAGGATTTTCGTTCAAGGTCAAGGAGGATCCACGTTTTCAGCCGCCCCGGTGGCACCGGGATCTGCGACAGGCATACGGCGGTATTTCGAGGACGGGAAACGAGAACCCGACGCCGAGATTTATCCGCCCCTGGCGGGTTGGGCGAAAAGACAATTTTGAGATGGCTTCTAATTTGTAAAGGGAACGGAAAACGTATACCTTCTGTCAACGACGGGGCCGTATTGAAGATTCCCCGCCACAAGCAGCGGGGAATGCGCTCGCTACTGCCGGTTCAAGCCCAGGCGGTCTTAAGAGCCTTTTATCAGTTGCCCCGGTCCCGGTAGGCCTGCCGTGGCTTTTGCTTTTTTTGGAGCTTTTCCGATCCGGGGAATAAGGAGGGCGAGGCTAGGGCGGATTGACGCATGACGTTGCTTACGGCACCCATGGTCAGGCCCCATGAAAGTGCAAACCATAGCGGTGGAGTCCAAACCATGACCATTTCATTATCGGTGGATGCCTTGCGGGATTTGACCGTCTTCACCGTCGAGGGAGAGCTGAGTTTCGAAGAGCAGGTCGAGGTTCTCCGTATATTCTATGGCGGTGACCCGACCACAAACGTACTGTGGGATTTTCGGAACATCACTGGAAATCGCATTCAATCGGAAGAGGCTTCCGGGATCGTTTCTTTCATCAAAAGAAACGAGGCAAAACGACCCTCAGGCAAGACGGCCCTGGTGGTCAGTACAGATCTGGATTTTGGCTTGTCCCGGGTAAGCCAGGCCTATGGTGAGTCTGAAGGGCTGCCCTGGGAAATCAGGGCCTTTCGATCGATGGAATCCGCCTACAGGTGGATCGATGGCAGGGACGAATGAAGGACACCTATTTGGGTTTTACTCAACTCCGACAAGAGGAGACAGAAGGGCGGGACTATCGGATTCGCCTGCGCAAGGCGGATTCGAACATTGCCGTGCTGGCGCCTCACGGTGGCGGCATCGAGCCGGGAACGGCCGAGGTCGCCGACGCCATCGCCGACGGCGACTACACCTTCTACGCTTTCCAGGGGTTGAAACCTAGCGGAAACCGAACATTGCACCTCACCAGCGTCCGTTTCGACGAGCCCGTGGGCGTCCAAGCGGCCAGGGCGGCGGAAATCGCCGTGACGGTCCATGGATGCCGGGACCAGGGGGAGACCGTCTTCGTGGGCGGAAGGGGCGGGGCGTGGCAACTGCGGATGCTGCAATCACTGCAGGATGCAGGTTTCGAGGCGCGAATCACCCACACCCCTGAACGTGCCGGCAGGCGTTTGTCCAACCTTTGCAATCGGTGCCGGAGCGGTGAGGGGGTTCAGCTGGAGTTGTCCCTGGGGTTGAGAAAACGCCTGCTCGTTCCGCTGTATCGGACGGCCGCGAGAAGGAGAACGGACCGTTTCTCTCTGTTCGTCGGCTCGGTTCGGCAGGCGATGCGGGGGGCAGAATTCGGTTCTCTCGCCGTGCGGCCTGACCGGTGGGGGCCGGCCGCTCGGCCCCTCGGATGAGCGGCGGCATCGTTTCTTCAGGGCCGGCACTTTGAACCCGCTGGACAAAAGTCGATGGAGCATGCGTATGAAACCGTTTCGGTTGGAACGCTATTTCGCAAAGCATGAATTCACGGCTCCGCATCTCCTGTGCTGCTCGGACTGCGAAACCTTCTCGGTGGAGGAGCTGTTTCGGCTGGAGCCGGAAGCCCGGGACCGGTTTGCGTCCTTGCGGTTGGGCTACACCGAATCCCTCGGTTCTCCGGAGCTGAGAGAACAGATTGCCTCCCTGTACCGTCAGATCGGGCCGGAGCAGATCCTGGTCCACGCCGGTGCGGAGGAGGCGATCTTCAACTTCATGCACGTATGCCTGGAGCCGGGCGACCATGTGGTGGTCCACTCCCCGTACTACCAGTCGCTGGGTGAGGTGGCCCGAAGCATCGGTGCCGAGGTGACGGAGTGGGAGGGCGACCGGAACAAGGGGTGGCAGCCGGATCTGTCGTTTCTGGAAAAGGCCTTGAACGCCCGCACCCGCGCGGTGGTGGTGAACTTCCCGCACAACCCGACGGGCTTCCTTCCTGACGCCGATTTTCTTTCAGAACTGTCCAGGCTTTCCGAGGTCCACGGTTTTGTCGTGTTCTGCGACGAAGTCTATCGTGGGCTGGAGCACAGTCCGGCCGACCGCCTACCCGCCTTTTCCGACTTGAACCACCGAGGAATCTCGCTGGGTGTGATGTCGAAAACCTACGGCTTGGCGGGACTGCGTATCGGTTGGATTGCGACGCGGAACCGTGATCTCTATCAAAAACTATCTGCTTTCAAGGACTACACGACCATCTGCAGCAGCGCACCCAGCGAATTTCTTGCCGCTCTGGCCCTTCGGCACCGCAAATGGATCGTAGAGCGGAATCGGGGAATCATCGTATCGAACCTGGACCGGCTGGACGTGTTTTTCGCAGCACACACCGGCCGCTTCGAGTGGCAGCGTCCAAAGGCCGGCCCCATCGCCTTTCCTCGGTATCTGGGCGAATCCGTGGACGAGTTCTGCGAAAACGTACGCCGACACGCCGGCGTGCTGCTGCTGCCGGGAACCCTGTATCGAGAGGGGCTCGACGGATTTCGGATCGGATTTGGAAGGAAGGATTTTCCGGAGGGCCTCGCCCGACTGGACCGCTATCTTCGATCCCGTGCGTGACATTGTGCTGAAAGGAACGCGACCGTATCGCTTTGCGTCCAACCCGCTTTCGGCACGAAATATTGGGATGGGGGTTTTCCTTCCGCTGTGGCGGGGACCTGTCGATACAGGCGGGGGTAGGTTCCGTCCCTGAGCAAACCAGAAAGCTGGAGCGCACGCCTTGGCATGCGCAGCCGAGTTGGTCACGGGGAGCCCCAAACCCGGCCCGATGGCCGGGTTTGGGGGATCATCGATCAGGCCACGCTGCAGCGCCGGGCCCGGCGGCCGCTTTCGCGGGCCGCGGCGCGGTAGCAGATATGCCGGCCCCTTTCGTCCTTTGCATAGGCATCGCAGTCGGCCAACCGGTCGACCAGCCGCTCTTTCTCCATCGAACAGCAGGCCCTGGCCTTTTCACGCTTACGAAAATTCATGATATACCTCCTCGCGCCGCGCGGGCGCCGTTCATTTCGCTTCCAGAGCAATTGTCAGGATACCGTTTGGTTTCTGTCATGGGCTTCTCAAAAAAAATGTGCACTCTTGCAGGCAATGCAAGCGCCGTGAATCGATGGGGAATCGCCCATGCGGTGCTCCCCCAAGTACCACGGAGGCGGAAGACCTGCATCGGCGGCAATGTACGCGCGTGGGTGGGGTTTTCGTCGCGTGCCCGGCGGTCGGTCTTCAGGCACTGCCGTTGGTTTGGTTCCGTTGGGTTTTCAGATCTGAAAATCGAAGGGTGCCTTTGGCTTTTCCGTGGCCTTGATCACCACTAGGGTGATATCGTCTTCCCGGTGACGCCCCCGGGTGAACTCGGCAACATCTGCAAACACCGCATCCAGGATGGTTGCCGCGCTCTCCTCCGCGTAACGGCGCAGCACTTTACGGAATCGGTCCATTCCGTAGGATTCGCCTTCCAGATTCACCGCTTCCCAGATACCGTCGGTGCCCACGGCGACAACCTGTCCTTGTCGCAACCCCTCCGTTTGCTGCTCCTCGTACCGGCGGTGCTCGTCGATACCGAGAGCGAGCCCATCACCCTGCAGATTTCGGAAACGGTCTTCGTCCGGGTCATAGAGAAGCGCCGGCGGATGCCCCGCCCGGATCCAGCTCAAGACATCGTTGTGCGTATCCAGGCGGATGTAGAACAGCGTCATGAAACGGCCGGTATCCTGCACGTCGCGGGTCAACTGCCGGTTCATTCCCTCGACGATTTGCCGTCCCGTTTCGCACTGCTGCGATCGCATGCGCAGTGAAGCGCGTGCAGCGGCCATGAGAAGAGCGGCTTCCACGCCGTGGCCGGAGACATCCCCCACGGCCACGCTGACGGAACCGTCCGCACAACGGGTATCTTCGATGAAGTCGAAATAGTCGCCCCCGATTTCATCGCAGTTCAACGTTCGGCCCTCGATCTGAAAACCGTTCCGGTGGATACCGTTCTGGGGCAGCAGCGCCCTCTGTACTTCCCCCGCAAGGGTCAGCGCACGCTTTTGCGGCGTGATGTCGATGACGAAAACCATGGTGCCCATGGAATGGCCTCGGTCGTCGTTGAGGCCGCTGCCGTAGATCAGCACCGGAATCTGTCGACCGTCGGCAGACGACAAGATGCCTTCGATTCCCTTGAATACCCCGGACAGGATGCCGTTCCGGTTGGCCTTTAAAAATTCCCTGTACTCTGCGGTGGTGAAATCCAACGGGGTGCGCCCGATCACCTTTTCCCGCGGCAACCCGACCATCCGGCAAAAAGCGGCATTGGCGTCGGTGATGCCGAAGGCGGCATCCAGAAGGAGGAAGCCTTCATCGGTGGTTTCGACAATGCGGCGGTATTTTTCCTCGCTTTTGAGCACTCGTTGTTCGGCCCGAAGCCGTTGGAGTTCGGCGGCGGCCCTTCCGGCGAAAATATGAATCACCTCTTCAGCCCGCGTCTCCCTGGGCATGGGACGGGTGTCGAGAACGGCTAGGTTGCCCATTACGCTGCCGTCCGTATCGAGCAGCGGGGCTCCCATGTAACTCACTGCGCCGATGCTTTTCAGGTCCGTATCTTCCGGAAAGATTTCGGCAATGTTGTCGTCGTAATGGACCAGCCGGCCGTTTTCGACGACAGCTTGACAGGGGGTGCCCGAGACGTCCATGACAAAGCCCGGTACCGGTCGACCCTCTGAGCACATCGCCAACACCTTCAGCTTTCCTCTCTTCCTGTCGTACTCGGACATCCATGCGCTCCTTGTGCGAAGCGCGCGGGAGAGGTTTTCCACCAGTGCCTCAAAGAATTTGGCACCTGTGGAAGTGGCGGTGCCTTCGAAAATGCGCCGGAGCGCAGCATTCTCATCGGTCACCCGCAAGGGAAAGGCGTTGCTGCTCGTTTCGGCATCCATGGCGGCGGACTTTCCGGCAAGGGTTTGCTTAAATCCCTATGAAATAAAAAGCCAAATTGAAAACAATAAGACCGCATGCAGCGCACGGCAAGCAGGGGCGAAAGACTGTTCGGAGATACGGCAGCCAGTTGGCGCAGGGGAGGATATTCCGGTTCAGGCTATGCAGGGGGATGCATCTTCGATTGCAGCCCAGCTGAAAATCTTCTGGCCCAGCAGCAGCTCACACCGCCGGGCGTTCCGAACCGTCTGGGCATGGAAAACGTCCAGCAACACCATATCCAGGCCCGCGGCGGCAAGCATGGGCAGAAAGGTCGTTTCCAGGGCGATCTTTCGCCGAATCGAACCGGCTCCCGAAGAGAGATTGGAGAGGCCTGCCACGGTGCGGACCGGTTCGCCCAGCAGGTCCTGCAAGCGGTGCAGCACGGACAGGACGGCGCGATTGTGGCGGATGCCGTCTTCCCAGGCCACGGGCGCCACGACGGGATCGATGAACAAGCGGTCGGCGGGGAGGGAATACCGGTGGTAGGCTTCCATCAGGGAAACGGCCAGGGTCATGAGATCCTCGGGATCCAGGGGCACTCTTCCCTCCGCATCCAGCAGATAGCCGACGATCTCGACTTCGTATCGAGCCGCCAGCGGCAGAATTCGCTCCAGTTTGAAGGGTTCCAGGGAAAATCCGTTGATGATGGATCGGTTGCGGCAAACCGCAAGCCCGGCCTCAAGAGCGTCCGGGTTTACCGTGTCCAGCACCAGCGGCAGTTCGGTTTCTGCCTGAACGGTTTCCACCAGGAAGGCAAACCGCTTTTCAGCCTCCCTGGGCAGCGGTCCGGAATTGATGTCGATGGCCTGGGCGCCGGCCGCGCAGCACCGCTGCACCATTTTTCGGATCGGCTTCGGGTCCATGTCCTGGACGGCCACCCCAATATCGGGGTGAACAACATTGAGATTGTCGGCCGATAGAATCATTCCGCATCCATGCTGTTTCGATCCGGCACCATCACAGTTCCCGCGCCGACGCCGATACCGGACGGTGCGGCAACCGGTCGAGGTCGGGCCCCGAAGCCCTCCCTTAGCTTGCGAAACACTGTTGTAATCCCTCTGCCGATTTTCGGCAACAACCAGATCAGGAGCAGGATCCAGAGCAGCGCCATACCCAGAAAAACCAACGGATAGTGCAGGGCGGCCCACAGACCGCCGATCACGGCGACGTCTTCGGCCAGCGATGCGGTCCAGTTGGAGAAGGGCTCCGGGGAGGTGTTGATCAGGACACGGGTCCCCGATTTGGCGACATGGGAGACCGCTGCCATCGCACCGCCCAGAATGCCGGCGGCGACGGCGACGGCCGGGTTGACATCGCCCACCGCACCAGCGGCCAGGACGGCCCCGGCTGGAATGCGGATAAAGGAGTGGATGACGTCCCAGCCCGTGTCCACTCCCGGTGTCTTGTCCGCAAAAAACTCCGCGACGTACATGACCGCCGCCGAGCCGATGACCAATGGATGGGCTAATACCATGAGGCCTTCCGGAAGAACGATGTTTCCGGTGTGTCCCAGAACCCCCAGCATGAGTACGGCTGCATAGAGATTGATCCCGCTGGCCCAGGCGGCCCCCATGGACATGGCGATGGCATTCGTCACCTGCAGGTAATCCTCCATGATGTCCTCCCCTCGTGGAAATGCTTTGCTCTCTTGGCCGCCACGCACTGTATCGATCACGGCCGGAAAACGATAATGAGACCCCCCTTGCGTATGCACGGGAACAAATCAATTTTCGTGCCAATCGGATGATAAAAGATTTTAGATAGTTATGAAAATAATTTGCCGCCTCCGTCGACAATTCGGCCCGCGGATTCGACAAAAACGTCGAAAGCCGATTGCAGGGGCTCCACCTTCGAGGTCGAGCCCGTTTCGCATTGTCGATTCGGGTGGTGGCTGCAAGGATGCGGGAGCGTCAAAAATCCAAGAAAGGAAGATGCCATGGGCTGGAGGAAAAGGATGCGACAGACAGCGGCAGGTCTGCTGATGCTGATGTCGGTCTCGGCGGCTGCGGGCGCTTTTCATACGGTGCGCACCCTGCCCAGGGAACAGGCGGATTATTACCCCTGGATCTCTTTTCTTTCCAAAGGTCCCGCGGAAAAGCTCCCGGCAGAAGACGCCCCGCTGGCCTATTACCGCGCCTTCCGAGTGGTTGTGGTCCAGGACCCCCAGCAACCGCTGGTGTTTCTCGAAGAGACGGTGAGCGGGGAAAACGGCTGCTGCGTTCGTCTGGCCTCCGTCGCCGAACTCGATCTCGTTCAATTGTACGCGGCATTCGGCCTGCCGGAGGGCGGATCCGAATTTCGGTTCATCGCCTGGCAGTCGGCCACAGCTTTCACTTTTTCCATCGGCCAGCGGCGGTTTTTACTGACCGATCTGGGGAACCTCCGGGTCCGCATCCAAGAAAGGCCGCCGTTCAGCCAACCGTAACCTCCAACCCTTTCGATGGGAGGTCACTGGAAGAGCCGGACGACGATGAAAATCCCCACCATCGCCAACGCAAGAGCCAGCTTGGCGGCGATCCCCAGTGCCAGCCCCAGCGCCGCCCCGAATCCAGCACGGCCGGCCGTTTTCAGACCCCTGCGGGCGGACAACTCCCCGAGAAAGGCACCGATGAACGGCCCCAGCAGGACACCGGGGATCCCAAAAAACACACCGACCACGGCGCCCAACATGGCACCGAAAACGGCCCGGCGGGAGGCACCGAAGGTTTTGGCGCCAAAGGCACCGGCAAGGAAATCGGCCACGTAGGTCAAGGCCGCCATTGCGGCGAGAACGGTCAACGTGACCGGACCCACATGGGCAAAGTCCTCCGCCCAGGCGGCCAGCACCAGGCCGGCGAACACCATCGGGGCACCGGGAAGAACCGGAAAGAGCAGCCCGGCGATGCCGGCCGTCACCAGCACCACCGCCAGGGTCCACAAAAGGATGTCGAGCGCCATGAAGAAACACCCAAGGCGTTGGTCGAGGCCGAACTCGGCCCCGCCCGTCGCAGCAAAGCGGGATGCCCGGTGACGAAACCCGCAAAGGTCCAAAAAAATCGAAAGGGGTGAACCCCTTTCTCCCGGCAATGGTATACCAATTGCCTTGGACGCTCAACCGTGGTCTTGCCGCATTGCTTTCCCGCCAGTCGAAAAGAGTCGAATCATCTTTCATCTTGCACATCCAAGAATCTTTCTTGTAGCGTATAGCGATTGTCAGAATTCCGTTGTCATTGTGCCGAAACGGAGTTTCGACTGTATTTCTTTCACCACAGCCAAAGAGATTGCGAACATGAAACAGCTACTGGCTACAATGGCATTGGGTGGATGGTTTCTGCTCGCTGCATGCGGCGAGTCGAAGGCGCCCGTCGCACCACCTCCGCCTCCGCCGACCCTTCCGGTGGTGGAAATCCAAACCCAGACCGTGCCGCTTTATCAGGATTTCGTCGGACAGATTTACGGCGCCGAAGACATCGCCATTCGGGCGCGCGTGGAGGGTTTCCTGGAGGGAATCCATTTCGACGAGGGCAGCGAGGTGGAAAAAGGCGATTTGCTCTACACCATCGAAAGCCAGTCCTTCGAGGCGGACGTTGCCGCCCGGCTGAGCCAGGTGGCCGAGGCCAAGACCATGCTGGCCAAGACCTCCAGCGACCTGAAGCGCATCCGGCCCCTTGCCGAACGCAGGGCCGTGAGTCAGACGGACCTGGACGCCGCCGTCGCCCATTACGAAGCCGCGCAGGCATCCCTGGAGGCGGCCGAGGCCAATCTCCGGGCGTCCAAAATCCGATTGAGCTACACCAAGGTCTTGTCCCCCATCACCGGCATCATCGGCAAGACGTGGGCCAAGGTCGGCGATCTGGTGGGACGGGGCCCCGACACCGCTATCCTGAACGAAGTTTCCCGCATCGACACGGTGAACGTGGAGTTTTTCCTGACGGAGACGCAATATCTTCAGCTCGCCCGCCGCTTTAAGGCCGAGGGCGGCGGAGATGAGGAGGCCCAGGGCAAACAGTTGCAGCTGATTCTGGCCGACGGTTCCATCTACGACCACAAGGGAAGGTTCAACTTCATCGATCGGCAGGTGGATCCCACCACGGGTGCGATCCGGATCCAGGCTTCCTTCGACAACCCCGCAAAGCTCCTTCGGCCCGGGCAGTTCGCCAAGGTGCGGGCGGAGGTGGAGACCGTGGAAGACGCCATCCTCATTCCGCAGCGGTGCGTCACCGAGCGCCAAGGACGCCATAGCGTATTCGTCGTGGGGGAAGGAAACAAGGTGACCGTCCGGCAGGTCCGTGTGGGTCCCACCGTGAACGGCTCGTGGTTGATCCGCGAGGGCCTGAAAGCCGGAGAAAAAATCGTATACGAGGGTCTGCAGCGCGTCAGAGAGGGCACCGTCATCCAGCCCGTAATCCGAGAAATCCAACCGCAAGACCGGAAAGAAACCTAAATCGCAATGGGCAATTTCTTCGTTCGGCGGCCGGTGGTCGCCATCGTCATCGCCATCATCACGGTCATCGTCGGGACCGTTTCGCTGCTGGGACTGCCCATGGAGCAGTATCCCAACATCACCCCACCCATCGTGGAGGTTCGCGCCAACTACACCGGCGCCAATGCGCTGAGCGTGGAGCAGTCCGTGGCGACGCCGCTGGAGCAGCAGATCAACGGCGTGGACAACATGATCTACATGAAGTCCACGAATGCCAACGACGGATCCATGGTGATCCAGACCTCCTTTGAAATCGGCACCGATCCGGACATGAACACGGTGTTCACCCAGAACCGGGTGGCGGCGGCAACGGCCAAGCTGCCCGAAGAGGTGAAACGGCTGGGGGTGACCACCGAAAAATCCCTCCCCAACATCCTGGCCCTGGTGACCCTGACCTCGGAGGGCGGCCGCTACGACCAGCAGTTTCTGGGCAACTATGCCCTGATCAACATCAAGGACGTCCTGGCCCGCATCCGGGGCATCGGGCGGGTCAACGTCCTCGGTGCCAGCGACTACTCCATGCGGATTTGGGTCAA
>JAJDOA010000277.1 GCA_022340405.1 Desulfobacteraceae bacterium
GGGCGGTGAAGGCGCTGCTGCGGCAGGCCATCCTGGTGGACGGTCGAAACATCTACGATCCGGCCGAAATGCGGGCGCTGGGCTTCACCTACCTCGGGGTCGGCCGGTAGCTTCTAGTGCCGGAACTCAACCGATGGAAGGCCTGCGCTCCCAGGCGAGCTTCATCAGCCGCTGAAACACATCCGTTCCCTCGTCGGCCGCCGGTGCCTTGCCTTCGGCCACGCGCTGATACCCGGAAACCTGCTCCGGATCGTTGGAGGGAATGGTTGCGTCGATCATTCTCAGGGCATTATCCAGCCGGTCGAAAACCACGGCGGGGCCGAAGGCGGGCTCAACACCCGGTTTTCGCGCCCGTTCACCGAAAACGACACCATGCCGAACCCGAAAAGCCTTGGGGGGAGACTGCCAGCCCAGCAGTTCGGCAAACAGTTCCAGTATGTCGATCACCTCATCCGGATCGCCGGCGTCCAGAGCCGAGGCCCCGGAAAGGCGTAGTTCGTCCAAATCCGCCTGATCGTATCGCAGATTCAACCGGTCCACGGCCTTTTGGTGCACCCTCCGAACGGATGCCTCCTTTTTGCTGGCCAGAACGTCGTCGTCTTTGAGGATGCGGACGATGTTGCGAATGCTGATCATCTCTTTGACGGTAGGGCTTTTTCGCAGAGCGACGTCATCGATGTCCGTGCGGTATATGCCGAGCCCGTTATCCAGTACCAGAACGCCGGCTTCCCCGCCGTTTTCCGGCTCGATGTACAACTCCAGGTCCCGCACCGTTTTTTTCCTGTAGCCGGCTGCATCGAGAAGCTTCCGCATGCTCTCTTTGTCCACCTTTTGGACGGCGTTCGGTGCCGTCGCCAACGAATCCTGGATCTTCCGAGACAGACGGTCCACCTCGATTTTTCGTCGCAGGTTTTCCCTGAAAGACATGATTTTCCTCCTGCGCAGTGGAAGGAATCCTGAAACCCTCCTTTTTACCTACCCGAAATAGCTCCTATTTACAACGCCTCGATCCGCGGCCGGTTGCAAAATTGTCACGTTGTTGATATCTGACGATGGAACGGTCCTTTTCCGGATCGGTCTCCCTCCCCGCCGCTGTTCGATCACCCAGCCATCGGAGTCCCGGTGCAAGTCCGATCCGACGGTTTCCCGGGACACGGCAAAGGGCACCTCGGTGCCGTCTCGTCGAAGGCCGCCGCCGGCCCGGTGCGGCGTGGTCCCGGTGGGGTGGGGGCAGATGCGGATTCTCAGGACGCGGACCGCAATCCCGTTACGATCAACAGAGGTGTGCCATGACCGACAGCGTTACCCTCAAATTCGGCGAACAGACCTTCGAGCTTCCCGTGATCATCGGCAGCGAAGGCGAGCGGGCCATCGATATCCGGTCCCTGAGGCAGCAAACCGGATTCATCACCTACGATCCGGGGTTTGCCAATACCGGAAGCTGCAAAAGCGCCATCACCTTTATGGACGGCGAGCGCGGCATCCTCCGGTACAGGGGCATCCCCATCGAGGAATTGGCCGAAGAGTCCATTTTCACGGAGACCGCCTATCTTCTGATCAATGGGGAGTTGCCCACCCGAAAGGAGCTCAACCGCTGGTCGGTCATGCTCAACGACGCGTCGCTTGTTCACGAGGACATGCAGGGCTTTTATCAGCACTTCCCGAGGGGATCCCATCCCATGGGCATTCTTTCTTCCATGGTCAACGCCCTGCGCAGCTTCTACCCGGAACTGCAGGTGCAGGAGGAGGAGATCGACATCACCGTCACCCGCTTGATTTCCAAGATTCGCACCATGGCGGCCATGTCCTACAAGATGTCCCGGGGGCACAAGGTCGTCTATCCCAGGCCCGATCTGTCCTATTGCGCGAACTTTCTGAACATGATGTTCGACACACCCGTCAAGCCCTATGCGATCGAACCGGAGGTGGTGCGGGCCTTGGAGGTCTTCTGGATCCTTCACGCCGATCATGAGCAAAACTGCTCCACTTCGGCGGTGCGGCTGGTGGGAAGCGCTCGGGTCAACCTCTATGCGGCCATTTCATCCGGCATTGCGGCGTTGTGGGGCCCGCTGCACGGCGGCGCCAATCAGGCGGTGATCGAGATGCTCTCCACCATCCGGGATCGGGGAGGGGACGTGGGATGGGCCGTGGAAAAAGCCAAGGACCGAAAGGATCCTTTCCGGTTGATGGGTTTCGGACACCGCGTCTACAAGACGTACGATCCCCGCGCCAAGATCATGAAGCGGATGTGCGACAATCTGCTGAACCGGCTGCATCTGGAAGATCCGCTGCTGGACATCGCAAGAGAGTTGGAGCAAAGGGCGACCACCGACGACTATTTCATCAAGCAACACCTCTATCCCAACGTGGATTTCTACAGCGGCATCGTTCTGCGCGCGATCGGGATCCCCACCAACATGTTTACCGTCATGTTCGCCATCGGGCGTCTTCCCGGCTGGATCGCGCAGTGGAAGGAGAGCATGGACGATCCGGATTGGCGTCTGGGACGCCCCCGCCAGGTGTACGTCGGGGATGTACAGCAAGGCTACGTGGATATCGATGCGCGCTGAGGCGGCCGCGTCCTGAACAGGATTCCGGAAAGGAGCTCAGCGAAGGGGCGCCGCTCGCATTCTGCGGCACGAGATGCGAGACAGTGTGGGATTGCGAGAGCCTCCCATGGCTGCCGAAGGTTACTCCCCGGGCTGCTGTTCTTTCCGGGTTCTCGGCAGGACCAGATTCAGCACCACCCCGCTCACGCCGGCCAATCCGATGCCGCCAAGGGCGAATTTCCCCAGAGAAAAACTCATGCCTCCGATGCCGAACACCAGGATCAGGGCCACGATGGAAAGATTGCGCGGTTCGGTGAGATCCTCTCCCGCCCTGACCAGCGTGTTGAGGCCAACCACCGTGATCGCACCGAAAAGGAGCAGCATGATACCCCCCATCACGGGGACCGGGATGGTCTGCAACAGCGCTCCCAGCTTTCCGATGAACGCCAGGGCGATGGCGAACAGAGCGGCCCAGGTCATCACACCCGGATTGAAGACTCTGGTGAGGGTGACGGCGCCCGTGACCTCCGAGTATGTGGTGTTCGGAGGGCCGCCCAGGCACGAGGCCAGTGAGGTGGCCAGACCGTCGCCGAGCATGGTGCGGTGGATGCCGGGGTCCTTCAAGTAGTCACGCCCCGTTATGCCGCCGATGGCCAGGATGTCACCGAAGTGTTCGATGGCCGGCGCGATGGCAACGGGAACGATGAAAAGGACGGCCTCCAGGTTCCATTCCGGCAGGACGAAATGGGGGACGGCCACCCATGCCGCCTCCCGGACGGGGCTCAGGTCGATCAGTCCCATGGGAATGGACACGACGTAGCCCACAAGGATGCCGAGGAGAATGGGGATCAGCCGCAGCATGCCCCTGGCCAGCAGGGATACGAACATCGTGGTCAGCAAGGTGATCATCGATACGACCAGCGCCTGGTTTTGCGGGACCAGCACTGCGGATCCGTCGCCGGTCTTGCCGATGGCCATGTAAACGGCCACCGGGGCAAGGATCAACCCGATCACCATGATGACCGGCCCCACCACAACCGCAGGCAGGATGCGGTGCAGAAAGCCGCTGCCGAACAACCGGATGCCGAGGCTCAACAGCACGTACACCAGGCCCGCTGCAGCCAGCCCGCAGAGAGTTCCCGGAATTCCCCAGGTCTGCACACCGTAGATGATGGGAGCGATGAACGCAAAGGAGGAAGCCAGAAAAACCGGCACCATCCGTCGGGTCACCGCCTGGAACACCAACGTTCCCGCTCCGGCGGTGAACAGCGCCACATTGGGGTCCAATCCGGTCAGAAGGGGAACCAACACCAGCGCTCCGAAGGCGACGAACATCATTTGCGCCCCTACGATACTGTCCTTCACACGGAACGCATATTCCGACGGTGCGTTTGACTGAGACATGAAACCTCCTTCTCTGCTATTTGGTGCCGAAGATTTTGTCGCCCGCGTCCCCGAGGCCGGGCAAAATGTAGCCGACTTCGTTCAGGCGCTCGTCCACCGCTGCGGCATAGATGTCCACATCCGGATGCGCCTTTTCGATCCTGCGGATTCCCTCCGGAGCGGCAACGATGAAGATGCCCCGGATGGTGTTGCAACCCGCGGCCTTGAGCATGTCGATGGTGGCATGGAGGGTGCCCCCGGTGGCCAGCATCGGATCGAGAATCAACGCGATTCGCTCCTCGATGCGGCCGGTCATTTTCTCGTAGTACTTCACCGGTTCCAATGTCTCTTCGTTGCGGAAAAGGCCTACGACACTGACCCTGGCCGATGGGATGAGATCCAGCACGCCGCCCATCATCCCCAAACCGGCCCGAAGAATCGGCACCACGGTGATCTTCTTTCCTTTGATCCTCTCCACGGTCACCTCACCGGCCCATCCCTGGATGGTTCGTTTTTCCGTCTTCAGATCCTTGGTGGCTTCATAGGTCAGCAGTCGGGCCAGTTCGGACGCCAACTCTCGAAAATCTTTGGTGCTGACGTCGCTTTTGCGCATCAGCCCGAGTTTGTGCTTGACGAGGGGGTGATCCACAACGGTTACCGGCACGGCGGACTCCTTGCATTTTGTGGTTAGGGGATGAGAGGCTGCGGCGGCTGGAACCGCGGACACCCGGCGATGTCCCTTTCCGGGGCCGCTGTATACGCAAAATATAGGGGTCTGTCAAGAAGGGAATGCAAAATGTTGTGGTACAGGTGGAACTAGAGCATTTGTCAAAAGTATGTTCCGATTGGAACGGCCTTTTCTTGCTTTTCGTAGGGGCGGGGTTGATCCCCGCCCGTTCGGGGTAGGTGATCCCATCAGCGGGAGGGGATAAACCCCTCCCCTACGGTTCAAGCGA
>JAJDOA010000281.1 GCA_022340405.1 Desulfobacteraceae bacterium
TTTCTTGCTTTTCGTAGGGGCGGGGTTGATCCCCGCCCGTTCGGGGTAGGTGATCCCATCAGCGGGAGGGGATAAACCCCTCCCCTACGGTTCAAGCGAAAAGCATGCTAAAAACGGAACAGAATTCTGACAATCGCTATAAATTGGGATTTTGGTTCCCCGGGTAGAACCCGGGATCTTCGACAAGGTCAAGGAGGATCCGAGTTTCCAGCCACAGGAATACGAAGGTATTTCGAGGACCGGAAACGAGGACCCGACGCCGGGATGGGGCCAAAAGAGAATGAAGAAACAGCCCCTAATCCCCAAAACAGATGCCGATCTCCCTGGCCGTCTGCAGGGTGTCGCCGTCCAGGGGCACCCGCTTGATGCCGCCGATCACATTTTCCAGAGGGATCGCTTTGATGTCCGGTGGATCCAGTGCCACCATGGAACCGAATTTTTTCTTCTCCACCAAGCGCAGGGCAGCGGCCCCGAACCGCAGGGACAGCAGGCGGTCGAAAGTGGTGGGAGAGCCGCCCCGCTGCAGATGGCCCAGTACCAGCGAACGGGAATCCTTTCCTGTCTGCCGGGAAATCTCCTTTGCGACGTAGTCTGCGATCCCTCCCAGAACCACATCTTGGCGGCCGGCTTCTCCCGATCCCTTGTCCAGGGTCGTTCCCCCTTCGGGTGCCGCCCCTTCGGCCACCACGACGATGGCGTATCGCTGCCTGCGAAGCTCCCCCTCCATGATGTGATCACAGACCTTTTGCATGTCGAACGGAATTTCGGGAATGAGGATCACGTCTGCCGAACCGGAGATGCCGCTGTTGAGGGCGATCCATCCGGCATGCCGACCCATCACCTCCACCACCATGACCCGGTCGTGGGACTTGGCCGTTGGATGGAGCCGGTCGATGGCCTCCGTGGCGATGGAAACCGCCGTGTCGAAACCGAAAGTGATGATCGTAGCGGCAAGATCGTTGTCGATGGTTTTGGGAACGCCGATCACGGGCACGCCCTTTTTGAAAAGATCGTGCGCAATTTGAAGGCTGCCGTCCCCTCCCACCGCGATCAGGCAATCCAGCCGTAGACGCTTGAAATTGTCCACCACTTTGTCGGAGACATCGCGAAATTCGATTTCCCCGACGGCATTGGTCAGCGGCATCTGAAACGGATTTCCCTTGTTGGTGGTGCCGAGAATCGTGCCCCCGATGCTGGAGATATGCCATACGTGCTCCGGACTCAGGCGGATGATTTCACTGGTGTCCAGCAGCCCCTCGTAGCTGTTCTTTATGCCGTAGACTTCCCAGCCTCGGTTGTAGGCCGAGCGCACCACCGCCTCGAGGACCGCATTGAGACCGGGCGCGTCCCCTCCTCCCATGTTGATGGCGATCTTCAATCCCTTGGTCATGCTCCCCCCTTTCCCGGTTGCGTCGTCCCGCCGTCCATCGGCGGGACCGGACCGTCGCTGGACAGCCAACAGGTAAACCCGGAGCGCAGCACATGCCACTCGCCCCGCACCCCTGCGCTCCCGCACCCCTTCGCTTCAACGGCGAAAGGCGGGCATCGGGTGCCGACCCCGCCGGAACCACAGACCGGAACCCTGCCCTGCCGTTGCGAAACGGGGGAGGTCCGGAGTCTTGCGGACGGTTTGGCTGCGCGGCGGCGACCCTTTCCAGTCGTCAGGGCCGCTGCAATATTCTCATGTTCTGTTGAAAGCGGTTGAGGTCTTTTTTTCGATTGGATTTATGGGAATGCCTTTTGTTTT
Source organism: Desulfobacteraceae bacterium (assembly GCA_022340405.1). Lineage (GTDB taxonomy): Bacteria > Desulfobacterota > Desulfobacteria > Desulfobacterales > JAJDOA01 > JAJDOA01. The sequence goes on from JAJDOA010000281.1 coordinate 1,748, forward strand.
TGCGAATGCGCCGGGTCTTGAAGGTATTGGATGTCATAACGCCTCCTGGGTCTGCCGACCACCGATGAAAGACGCCGTTTAAACAACGCGGTGAGATTTCCGCCACGCATTCTTATATCATCGGCCGGCTGGCGGAAGCAAAAGAATTTGATCCGGCCGCCCATCGAGGCCAGGACGTCAGTCGGAATCGGTTCCATTCAATCGGGCCACCCTCTCTTCGGCTTCCTTGAGGGCGGCGCTCAGTGCTTCGGTGTCCAGGGGTTTGTTGAAGAAATCGCTGGCCTTCAGCTCGAAAGCCTTCTGGGCGAGGTCCCGGTCGCCGTGGCCGGTGATGACGATGACTTCTGTTTCGGGCCGCAACGACTTGATTTTCTGCAGGATGGTGAGTCCGTCCTGCCCCGGCATCTTGATGTCCGTCAGGACGATGCGGGGCTGCTCCCGTTGGAAGATCTGCAGTCCCTGGGTCTCGTTCTCCGCCACGAAAACCTCGTATCCGCAAGCGGTGAGAAACAGCTCGAGCATGTCCAGCGTGGCCACTTCGTCGTCGATGACCAGAATCTTTTTCATCACCGCAACCTTTCGTTGCCTCTCGTCCTGCGCCGCGGTCAGGACGCCGCAGGGAAGGAAAGGATGAACCGCGTCCCTTTTCCGGCCTCGCTCTCCACTTGTATGGATCCGCCGAATTCCCGCACGATCCCGTAGGTGATGGCCAGCCCCAGGCCCATGCCCTTGCCCACTTCCTTGGTGGTATAAAACGGCTCGAAGATTTTGTCGAGAGAGCCTTTGGGAATCCCGATGCCGGTGTCGCTGATGGTGAATACGACGCGGTCGTCCCGGGCTTGGGTGGACATCTGGATCCGGCAGCGGTCGGATCGGCTTCCATCCCAAGGGCATTGCTCGATCGCGTCCCTCGCGTTGGTGACCAGATTGAAAACGACCTGTTCCAACCGGTTCGCATTGGCGAGGATGGGCGGAAGGTCTTCGGCCAGTTCGTAGCGGACGTGGATGTTCTGCAGCGTGAGCTGCTGGCCGATGAGCTGCATCACCTCTTCGAGGACGGTGTTGACGGACACCAGCTCCTTCTTGAAATCGGGCTTCCGGCCAAACTCCCGAAGCCGGTTGATGATGCCGGAGGCGCGTTTCACCTGCTCGCCGACCACCTTGAGCACCCGGGAGAGGTCTTCCGTCTGTATTTCGCGGCCCTGCCGGAGAATGCTTTTCAGATAGTCGTTTCCGATCTTGATAGCGTTGAGCGGCTGGTTCAGCTCGTGGGCGATGCCCGCCGACATCTCCCCGAGCGTGGTCATCTTGCTGGCCTGGAACAGCTGGGCGTCCTTTTCGATGGTTTCGGTGACGTCCGTTGCGGCCAGTATGATGGCGGAGCGATCGCGATAGCGCGCCGGGCAGGCCTTGACCTCGACGTACAGCGGCTCGCCGCTCTTCCGGTGGTGCCGCATTTTCTGGCTGACGATGCACACCGCCGCGTTCGGATCGGCTTCCATAAGGGAAAAGGTGCCATTTTCGTACTCGAAGGTGCCCATCGCTTCAAAGTTGCGCCCCACCAGCTCTTTCCTCGAGTAGCCGTAGGTCTGCTCGGCGGCGGGGTTGGCGTCCAGGATCTCCAGGGATTCCCGGTCGAGCACGAAGATGGGATTGGGTCCACTGTCGAAAAGGGAGCGGTATTTCTCCTCCGATTCGAACAGCGCCCGCTCCGCCAGCTTGCGTTCGGTGATGTCCAGAAAGGCGCCGGTGACGAATTCCACCCGGCCCTCCTCGTCGCAGATGATCTGGCTGCAGGCCTCGATCCACACGAGGGAGCCGTCCTTTTTGCAGATCCGATACTCGCGGATGAAGGATTTGTTGCCCCTGAGCGCCCGGACAAAAACGTCGCGAAAGGCCTTCCGGTCCTCTTCGTAGACGAGGTCCAGCCACTTCAGCTTCCGGGAGAGGAACTCCTCCCGCTTGTAGCCCGTGAGCGCTTCGATCTTGTCGTCGTAGAAATCGATGGATCCGTCGATGTATCCTTTGAAGACGATGTTTGGGATGTTGTCGATGAGCAGCCGGTAGTCCCGTTCGCTTTCGGCAAGGGCCTTTTCCGAGCGCTTTTTCTCCGTGATGTCCATGGCGATGAAAAGCAAACCGCTGATTTCTCCGTCCGCATCCCGCAGCGCGTTGATGGAGAGGCTGACGGGAAAGGTTTCCCCGCTTTTCCGCACGTAGGTCCATTCCTGCTGCTCGTTGAAGCCCTGCTGGGCATACTCGAAGAAGATGTCCAGGCCGGAAAGCCCGGTGCCGGTGTGTTTCTGCAGGGTTCGGCACCGTTCCTGCATTTCCGATTCCAGGTGAAAGCGCTCGGCTGTCTCGGCGCCGATCACCTCGCCGGCGCGGTATCCCAGCAGGTTTTCCGCTCCCGTGTTGAACACGATGACGCCCCCGCCGATGTCGGTGGCGATGATGGCGATCTGGGTGGCCGAGTCGAGCACCGCCTTGCGCTGGGCGTTGGCGTCCTGGAACCGGCGCAAAATCCGCTCGGTTTCCTCGAACTGCTTGACCACCAGACTGGCCGTGATCTCCGCAGCCTCCCGGGCGACGCGGATTTCTTCCCGCAGGATCTCGTTTTCCCGGAGAAGGCGCTGGATCTCCGGGAGTCCGAAGGCGTCGGAAAACGGAAAATGATCCTGGCTGTAGTCCGATGCCGTGACGTCCAGTTCGGTCATGGTTTTCGTCTCCGGTTTCGGTCAACCGCAGCGGACCCGGGAAAACGGGCCGCCGCCGGTGCCGCTTCAAAAAAAGGTGACGGGCCGGAGGGTACCCTCTCCCTCGATGGCATGCACCGTGCAGACCAGGCAGGGGTCGAAGGAGCGCACTACGTGCTCGACGGCGATGGGGTCTTCGGGATCGGCCACGGGCAGCCCGATCAGGGCCTGCTCCACCGGTCCCCGCACCCCTTCGTCGTCCCGTGGGGACGCGTTCCAGGCCGTGGGCGTGATCACCTGGTAGCGGGCGATCTTGACGTTTTCGATGGTGATCCAGTGCCCGAGCGCTCCCCGGTGGGCCTGCACGGCGCCGAAACCATCGCCCCGGTCCACCCCACGGTAGGTCTTGTAGAAACCCTCTCCGCTGGAGGCGATTTCCTTCAGCCACGTGTCGACGGCCGGGAAAAGGAGGGCCGGCCGGACCAGGCGGGCGAGCTGGCGGGCAAAAACACTCCCCTCGCCGTCGCCCACCAGGTCGCAAAACAACGGGTCGGCAGCGACAATCCGCTCGGCCAGGGGACCGGTTTCGGCGGGACGCCTCCCGTAGCGGGGTGCCTTGGCCCAGGAACGGCGAGCATCCCCTGCCCGGTCGGTATCGGGAACGGTGATGCCCTCGGAGGGGTGACGCCCTCCGGTATACCCAGTGAAACGGGAAAAACCAATGTCCTCGGTGATAACCGCCGGGTCGAAGGCCTCTTTCCGACCCGACGAGACGAATCCGGAAGGGACCAGATGCAGGCCCCCGTCCGGCGCGGAAACGGAGGAGGATTCCGGGATCTTCAGCCCCCCGAAGCTCAGAAAATTGCCGTGTCCTCCGCCGATGGCGTCCAAGCCGGCCTGACGGGAGAAGCGCAGGAAAAAGCCCAGGTCGCTTTCCCGGTGCGCATCGGATTCGTCCAGCCACGCCTGCAGCGCGGGACCGCTGTCGACTTCCCGCCAGCGCTCCAGACGGCACCCGAGGATCCGTCCCTCGTACCACTTTCGGAAGGAGGCCAGCAGGCTGCGGCACTGATTGACTTCGTTGGCCGTGGGCACCGAAACCACGCCTCCCGGCACCATGAAGGAGGAGTGGGGCCACTGCCCCCCGAGGATGGCGACGATCTCCACCAGTCGCTTGGTCTCCCGTATGGCCTGCGACGACGAGGTGCCCCTCAGCGGCGTGTGCCGCCGAACGGCCTCTTCGTACAGCGGCAGACCGGCGTAGGCGGGACGGGTGAAATCCACGGCAAACAGCAGAAACATGTGGCGCAGGTCGTTCTGGATCTGCTCCACCATCAACGATACGTTCCGGACCCGGGTCCCGTTTCCGGGCACCCGGGCGCCGAAGACGTCGTCCAGCGCCTTGGCCGCGGCCATCAGGTGCGCCGTGGAGCAGATGCCGCAGATGCGGGGGGTGATCACCAGCCCGTCCAGCGGTGCACGCCCCCGCAGCAGGTTTTCGAACCCCCGGTACATGGTTCCTACGCTGTAGGCTTCGCTGATGTGTCCGTCCGTGACCTCGACCCGGATTTCCAGGTCGCCCTCCACCCTGTTCATCGGCAAGCGGATTTCCGTCGCTGCTTTCATCGGCTCACACCTTTCGCTTCCGTCAAATGCCGGATTTGCGTTTGATGAGTCGCTTGGGGGCCGCGGCGGCCGCCATGCCCTTGTAGGCCAGATAGTGGGCCCGGCTCACGCCCGCCGGCAGCTCGATGGGGATCCCCTCGATGTTGCGAGTGGTGAAAAAGGGGTAGTTCTGGGGAAAATCCGGCCGCGTGCACCCGAAGCAGGGGACGCCCACCCGTGTTTTGGACGACCGTCGGTTCCACAGCACCTTGTTGCAGGAGCCGTACACCAGCGGGCCTTGACACCCCATGTAGAAGAACAGGCAGCCCTTCTCACCGAAGCGCTTCTCCTCGACCCGGTACTCGTGGTATTCGTTGCGCGTGCATCCCTGATGAACCATGATCCCGTACCAGTCCAGGGGGGAGTTGTGCTCGTTGAGTCGGAGCGAGGGGCCGGTCACGAGGGCAGAGAGGGTGCCGGTCACCGCGTCGCAGTGGCAGGGGCAGCCGGGCAGGTTGATCACCGGGTTGCCGCTCCCGCTGCGGAAATCCCTGCCCAGCAGTCCGCCCATCTCCGTTTTCTGAAACTGCAGGCCCGTGGCCTCCGTTTCCCCGCCGGCGCCGAATCCCCCGAAGCTGGCACAGGTGCCCACGGCCAGTACGTCGCGGGCCTTTCGGGCCAGGGCTTGCGCAAGCTCCTTTTTCGGACGCCCCCGAATCGTGTCGGCCATGCCCGTTCCGGAGGGCCCGCATAGGATGGACCCTTCCAGGCAAAAAAGATCCAGCCGCTGTTGACCCGAAAGGATCCTTTCGTCCAGGGCCCGCAGCTCCGCATCCCGAAGCGTGGATATGGTCGGGTGCCACAGCAGCTCGATGCCCAGAAGGTCGAACAGCTCGAGGATGTCCGGGGATTCCATGTTGAACAGCGACCACGTGTCTCCGCCGCATCCGCCGCCCTGCAGCCAGTACAACGTTCGTTTCGCCATGATGGCCGATTCCTTTCTTCCCGTCGGGCCGGTTTGCATCCTCGTCCTCGGCAAGCGGGGCGGATGCGGAGTCCCCGCCGGTCAGCGTCCGTCCTGGGGTAGATCGATGGTCAGCGTGGTGCCCGAACCTTCCCGGCTCCGAATCGAAAGCCGCCCTCCGTACCCCTTGACGATCTGGCGGCTGATGGCGAGTCCCAGCCCCTTTCCCGGCCCCCTGGTTGAAAAAAAAGGCTCGAACACCCGATTCACCAGATGTTTGGGGATACCGACCCCTGAATCGGCGATGACGATGAGCACCCGTCCCCTTCCGTACTGCGTGCAAATGGAGACCTGCCGCTTTGCGGTCTCACCGCCTTCGGCGGGCCTGGCGGCGATGGCCTCCCTGGCGTTGGATAGCGCGTTGAACACCACCTGCCTCAACCGCCGGGCATGCCCTCGCACCGGCGGCAGATCGTCGGCGTATTGGGTGATCATTTCGATGTTGTCCAGTTTCATCTCGTTGCGCACGAACTGGACGACGTCCTGGACGGTGTCGTTGACGTCCACTGGTCGCGCCGGGGACTCGGGCTGCTGGCCGAACTCCATTAGGCGGTTGATGGTGGTCGAGGCCCGATCCACCTGCAGGCTGGTCTCGGTGACGACCCGTGACAACTGTTCTTCGGTGATCTCCCTCCCCTGCCGCAACATCATCTTGAGAAAGTCGTTGCCGACCTTGATGGCGTTGAGCGGCTGCCGGAGTTCATGGGCCGTTGCCGGGGGAATGCCTCCGACGGTCGGCATCCGCTGCAGCAGATCCCACGCCGTGATGAGTTCCATGTGGAGCATAAGCGACGGCAACAGTATGAGATCGCCCACCAGGGCGGCCAGCAGTGTGATCACCAAGAGGAGGCCGAAAAGCGCCGTCGGCTGGAACTGCGAAAATAGAAGGATCAGGAATCCGCCGCTGATGGTGACCGTCGTGAAGATAATGGGCTTCCCGACACCCCGTATCGTATCGCGCAGGGCCCGATCTTTGTCCAGGTCTTTTTTGAATTCATTGTTGTAGCGGAACATGTAGTGCAGGGTATCGTCGACGGCCAATCCGATGGCGACGCTGGCGATCAGGCTCGTTGCCACCGAAAGGGGGATTCCGAGCCAGCCCATCACCCCGAAGTTGGTGATGATGGGGACCAGATTGGGCAGGACGGCGATCAGCCCCACCTTGCTGGAAAGAAAAAGGCCCATCATGATGAGAAAAATAAGTACCAGCGCCAGGGACAGGCTCTTGACCTGGCCGGTGACCAATTGATGGCTGCTGGCGGCCATCACGACCCCGAAGCCCGTCGTGTCCCAACTCACGCCATCACCGAGGAAGGCTGAGGCCTTTTCGAGAATTCGTTCTCTCGTCGACAGCAATGCGCTGGAGCTGGATATGTGGGTGAGCAACAGAATGTTGGTGCGGGAAAAGTCGGGGCTCATGAAGCGGGCCAACATGTCGTCACCAAGGATAATCTTAAAATTGTTGACGAGCATGCTCAGCTCGAAGGATTCCTCTGGGAGCGCATAAAATTTCGGATCGTACCGGTTCATCGCGAAATTCACGAGCTTTAGATAATCCAGAAAGCTAACGGCCTTGTCCACACCGGGAAGCGTTTCCAGATCCGCCTGAAAGCGTTCCAGGGACCGGAGTCGATCGAGATCCTCGAAGAAGTACGACGTTTCGCCCTGCCCGACCACGTGAACCGGGAAGCTTCCGGACAAATCCCGGTAGATATCGTGGAAATGGCGGCTGACCGCAGTGTCCTTTTTGAAATATTCGACGGGATTGGTTTCAACCCGAATCCGGAGCGCCCCGATGGACAGAAAGATCAGGATTACGGCCAACAGGGTGATACACGGTTTCTGCCGTCGGAGGTTCAGGTCGACGATCTTTTCCAGGACGCCGTTCAGTACCCGGTCCGGGATACCGCCGCCGGCCGATCGACGTTTCGGCGGTGGCAGTGTCGACAAGACAGCCGGAAAGAAGGTCAGCAGGAGAACGAGAAGGCTGGCCATCCCGAAACAGGCAAAAAGGGCGAACTCCCGAATGGCGACGATGGGATTGACGGCCAGAGATCCGATCCCCGCCACCGTTGTGGAGACGGCCAGTATCGTTGGAAAAGCCATGTTGCCCACCGCGGATTGAACGGCTTCGCGGGCGGTTTTCGATTCGGCCGCCCACTCCGCGTATTCAGAGCACATATACAGACAATAGGCCGTGCCGACGGCGATGAGAAAAACCGGCACGATCATGGTCAACATGGACAGCGGAATCTGCATCCAGCCCATCAAACCGAAGGTCCAAACCTGTGCCAGCACCACCACCGCGACAGGAAGAAGCACGCAGCTCGCATGCCGGAAGAGCAGCAATAGGATGCAGGCGATGACCGCCAGCGTGATGGGGGGGAGGCGGCGCAGATCCAAGGCCGTGTACTCGGCCAATGCCTCGGACACCAACGGCATGCCGATCTGGTATAGTTTCAATCCCTCCCCGGCGTTTTCAATCATGCTGCCCACGCCTTCGATCACCTTTTCGTGGGATGCTTCGGCGGAAAGGAGCAGCGTGAGAATGGTGGCTTTGCGGTCTTTCGAAACGAGATTTTTTTCAAACACCTTTACCGGCGCAATGAGTTCGGCAAACGCAGACAACGACATCTTCCCCGAAGGATCCACTGTTTTGCGGATATCCGGCAGGCTGATGACCTTTCGCACGCCGGGTATCCGAGCGGATCGCTCCGCCATTTCGCTGATCCGGCCGAAGGTTTCGGGAGACAGAACATTTTCGGCTCGAATCACGACCCGAATGATTTCATCGGCCCCGAAGTTCTGTTTGAAAGTCAGGTATCGGGCGTTTTCGGGAAGGTTTTCGATAATGAGATCGTAAACGGAAGTTCCGAATTGCAACTTTGGCAGCGCGCTGCCAAAGGTCACCGTCACGACGCCGACCCCCAAGATTACCAACCAGCGAAATCGCACGACTGCCGATACAATGCGACGCAAGAAAAAGGGGGCCGGCATGGATCGTGAAGACGGAGAAAATGCCGCTGAAGGGGTCTTTTCTTTTTGGCTGTGGGGCGGGATCGGCATGATTTCCGTCCGTGCAGGATCAATGGGCGCATCCACATTGTAGCAGTCATCATATCGCGAAACCACTGTGGTTCGCAACCGCGGGGAGTGGTGCCTATCCCCTGCTTTTTTGTTATAGGAAACAGGGGTACGGACCGCAGGGAAAATTTGGGGGGCTCCGCTTGCGCTCAGGCATCCTCACAGGGGCTTGTTGCCGTTTGATGAAGATTGGGCTAGGATCGGGCATACGGATAGAAGCCATCTCAAAATTGTCTTTTCGACCAACCCGCCAGAGGCGGGTAAATCTCGGCGTCGGGTCCTCGTTTCCAGTCCTCGAAATACCCTGGTATTCCTGTGGCTGAAAACTCGGATCCTCCTTGACCTTGAACGAAAATCCTAATTTTGAGATCGTTTCTGGCAATGAGGACATCGCCGTTCGGGTGCCCCCGGAAAATGGACATACGGATTTTTTCGCAAAGGAATCAAGGTAGGCGATCGTCCAAGGGATTGGAGGGATTCGGCGGAGGCAATGGATAACCACAGCGACGCGGCACTGGCACGGATGGCGAGTGACGGCGACGCCGACGCTTTCGAGGCGTTGGTGCGACGCCATTATGACGCCGTTTATCGCTTGGCTTTCCGCTGGTGCGGCGCTCGAGAAGACGCCGAAGACATCACCCAGGAAGTTTTCGTCAAATTGGCGCGCAGCATGAAGCGCTTCGCCGGCCGGTCCGCCTTCCGCACCTGGCTGTACCGCATCGTGGTCAATACCGCCAAGGATCTTCACCGGAGCAACGCCGCCCGCAGGCGCAACGAAGCATGTCTTTCCGGGGAGCAGTGTTTGGAAAATCCCGGGCCTTCCGGCGAGGAGGCGCTCTGGGCTCGAAATGTCTTGGATGCTGTAGACGGACTTCCGGACAAACAAAGGGCCGCCGTGCTCCTGGTGATGGCCGAGGGTTTCAGCCACCGCGAGGCGGCAGAGGCCCTGGGGTGCTCGGAGACTACGGTGTCGTGGCGGATCTTCATGGCAAGGAAAAAGCTCAGGGCACAACTGCGGCCGAGGGAATAGGAAACCCCAAGAACAGGGAAGCGGCAATGTCCGCACCCGATGCACGGTTTGCGATCATGACAGATGACAACATCCAAAAACAACTGAAGGGCCTCCCGGTCCCGGAGCCTCGGAAAGAGGCACGGGACGAGGCGGTGCAGACGGCAATGGCCGAATTTCGACGGCAATTCGCCGAAACGGAAACCACCGCCAAAGGATTTCCCGCGTCCGACCGTCATAAGGGAAAACCACTCGGACGAAAAGGAGGGCCTGTCATGTACAAACCATTTGCAATCACCGCAACCGTTGTCGTGGGACTTCTCGTTCTGACCATTGCCATCGCCCCGAATTTCGTGAGCTATCGCTCGCGCGGGACACCCGTTGAAAAGCGCGCCTGGCAGGTGCAGATGGAAGCCCCGGGCCGTTCCGCGGATTCTTTGGGCAAAGACGTTCACCGGAAAACGCAGGTAGCGGCTGCCCCGGCGCAAGCCAGGGCCCGAAATGCATACAAGGCCGAGGAGGGCATCCTCGCCCCGGAACCCCAGTACGTGGGGCGGGATCGTTTCGAGACGACAAAAACCAATCCGATCAAGGTGGTGACCGAGGATCCCGTGTCGACTTTTTCCATCGACGTGGACACCGCATCCTACGCTTTCGTCCGCCGCGCTCTCCAAAACGGACATCTTCCGCCCCGGGACGCTGTGCGAACGGAAGAGCTGATCAACTATTTCGATTACGACTACCCGGTCCCGACGGACCGCACCGCCCCATTCTTGCCCACACTGTCGGTGTTTCCCACTCCCTGGAACCCGGACACGATGCTGCTGCATATCGGCATCAAGGGATACGACATCCTACCCGCACAAAAACCTCGTTGCAATCTGGTCTTTCTGGTGGACGTATCGGGCTCCATGAAGAGCGCCGACAAGCTGCCGCTGCTGAAAAACGCGCTTCGCATGCTCGTGGAAAACCTTTCGGACGAGGACCGGGTTTCCATCGTTGTCTATGCGGGCGCCGCAGGCACGGTGCTGGAGCCGACTCCGGCAGACGAAAAGGGAAAAATCCTTGCCGCACTGGACCGGCTCACCGCAGGCGGCAGTACGGCAGGCGGAGAGGGCATCCGGCAGGCGTACGCTCTGGCCGAAAGCGCTTTCGATCCGGATGGGATCAACCGGGTGATCCTGGCCACCGATGGTGATTTCAACGTCGGCATCCGGGATCCGGAGGTGTTGAAGAACTTCGTGGAGCGAAAGCGCGAAACCGGCGTCTACCTGTCCGTGCTGGGTTTCGGCCAGGGAAATTACAATGACGCGCTGATGCAGAAACTGGCCCAGAACGGCAATGGAAACGCCGCCTACATCGATACGCTCAACGAGGCGCGAAAGGTTCTGGTGGACGAGGCGGCGTCGACCCTGTTTCCCATTGCCACGGACGTGAAAATCCAGGTGGAGTTCAATCCGGCGGCCGTGGCGGAATACCGTCTCATCGGCTACGAGACCCGCATGCTCCGCAGGGAGGATTTCAACAACGACGCCGTGGACGCGGGTGACGTGGGCGCCGGGCACAGCGTGACGGCCATCTATGAGATCGCCCCGGTGGGCAGTGCAGGGCGCCTCGTCGACGATCTGCGCTACAGCCCCTCCGGGAGTGCCGCGGCACCGGCAGAGGAGATGGCCTACCTGAAAATCCGATACAAACTGCCGGGGGAAAGCACAAGCCGGCTGATCGAAACCGCTGTAGACCGCGATCGTGTATACAAAACCGCCCGCCGTGCACCGGCGGAGGCCCGATTCGCCGCGGCCGTGGCCGCGTTCGGGCAGCTTCTCCGGGGGGATCCCTACCTAAAGGACTTCCGCTGGCAGGAGGTGGAAGCCCTGGCTCGCAGCGCACGGGGCGAGGACCGTTTCGGCTACCGCAGCGAGTTCCTCCAGCTGTTGCGCCTGGCACAGAGTGCGCGCGCCATGGGAGACCGATAACCGAACGAGCTTCAGTTGATTATAGCGATTGTCCGTTGTTTGGAGCATTGGATCATTCTTGCTTTGGATTTGTTTCGGATTTCGGAATTCGATATTCGGATTTGGCTCGTTTTGGTCGTGGCCTGGAGGCTTTGCTGGGGCTATGTTTTTTGAAGAAACATCCGGGAC
>JAJDOA010000302.1 GCA_022340405.1 Desulfobacteraceae bacterium
GTCGTTTTCGGGATAGGAGTTCCTGGGTGATTCTGCGGGCGTAGATATTTTCCAAACCCAAAATGGCCGTGGGCCTGTCCTCCGCATCGACCGACTCCGATGCCCGGATCACCTCGAGCACGTTCCGGCTCATGGTCGCAAATGGACCCTTGGCGATACAGGCGTCGGCACCGATGGCCCGATAGTCGAGATCCATCTCGGCCGCCGCCGCGGAAATCACGACGACGTAACAGTGCTTGAGGTGCTCGTTCTTTCGTACGTAACGGCACAGCTTGTCACCGGCGATTTTGGGCATGATCAGATCGACGAAAAGGATGTCGGGACGATATTCGTTTAGCTTGTCCAGGGCCGCAAAACCGTCTTCAGCGGTTTCCACATCGTGACCTTCCTTACGCATCAGGTTGGTCATGAACCGCAGCATCCCCCGGTTGTCGTCGACCACCAGTATTTTCTTTTCTTTCAGTGCCATCGATCCGCCTTCGCCTTTCCCGGCACGTTCCGGTTGCCGGTCGGGCTATCCTTCGACGAGTTCGCTCAACGCATCTTTGACGCGCAGCATTCCGGTCTGCAACCGCCGCAGCCTCCGGGATTCGTCTTCGAAAATTCCGTCTTTCCCCATCTTTTCCAACTGGTAGGCCAGCTCCGCCTCTTCCTCGGCCTGAAAGTTTTTCAGCATGCCCTTCAGGTCGTGGGCTGCACGGCGCAGTGTATCGGCATCCCCGCCGCGCAGAGAGGTCTCGATCTGGTGCAGCAGTCGGGGATAGTCGCTCAGAAAGATGTCGACGACTTCCTTGAGAAGTTCGAGTTCCCCATCGAATGCCTGAAGCAGTTCATCCTTGTGGAGTATCAGGGCATGAGTGGAAGGCGCCTCCGGCCTTTCCGGCGCAACGGCGGCGGGCAGGGCGTTCCGAATGGCCTTGTGCAGGGCTTCCGAGGATATCGGTTTGGACACGTAGTCATCCATTCCGGCATCCAGGCACCGTTCCCGGTCCCCCTTCATGGCATGGGCGGTCATGGCGATAATGGGCACATGCGCCCCGCCGGTCTTCTCCCGTTTGCGGATTTCACGGGTTGCCTCCAAACCGTCCATTTCCGGCATCTGAACGTCCATGAGGACGATGTCGTAGGAATGCCGCTCCAGGGCGTCGAGCGCTCTTTTCCCGTCCTCGACCACCGTGTATTGGAATCCCCATTTGTCCAGAAGACGGGTGATGAATTTTTGGTTGAAGGGCAGATCTTCTGCAATCAGGAGGTTCAGATCGCCCATCGCGGCGGCCCCGATCTTTTCTTCGGGTTTCGGTTCCAGCGATTCCTCGGCGGCTGTCGGCGTGGAGCCGAGGGCCTTGCGAATGGCGCTGGAAAGTTCCTTGGGGATAATCGGTTTGTACAAAATTCCCGTGGCCTCGGTCGGCCTTTCCATCGATCGATCCCGGTTTTTCATTCGTTCCACTGTCCAGACCACACGGATTTTGGAATCGAGTTCCTTGCGGACCTTCTCGATAAAAGACGTTCCGTCCACCATCCCTCGGTCGGTGTCCAGAAGAAGGAGATCGAAGGAGATGCCGTTTGCCTTCCGTTCTTTCAGGATACCGAGGCCCTCTTGTGTGTCCGCTGCCGTTACGGGATACATCTGCCAGTGCTTCAAGGTATCGCTGAGGATCTCCCTCTGGGTGGGGTTGTCGTCGATGACCAGAATGCGAACCCCTCCCAGCTGCAGGGCCGGGTCGTCCTCCGCCGGGGCCTGTCCCTTCGGATCTCTTTGCAGTGCAGCCGTAAAGTGGAAGGAACTGCCCCGTTCCAATCGACTCTCGACCCAGATGCGGCCGTTCATCAGCCCGACCAGCTGAGCCGAAACCGCCAGCCCCAATCCCGTGCCTCCGTATTTGCGGGATGTGCTGCCGTCGGCCTGGTCGAAGGCCCCGAAAATCTTCTCCTGTGCCTCTTCGGCAATGCCGATACCGGTGTCGCGGACGCAGAAATGCAGAAGAAGGTGTTCCGCTTTTTCCCCTTCCAAGGCCACGGACAGCTCCACCTCCCCTTCCTCGGTGAACTTGATTGCATTGCCCAAGAGGTTGAGAATGATCTGCCGCAGACGTGCCGGGTCGCCAAGGAGAGCATCCGGGATCGTGGGGTCGATTCGATACAACAGGTCCAACCCCTTTTCATGCGCTTTTCCCGCCATGATGGACAGGATGTCGGCCATGAAACTGCGCAGGGGGAGGTCGGTCGTGTCCAATTCCAGTTTGCCCGCCTCGATTTTGGAAAAGTCCAGAATGTCGTTGATGACGGAGAGCAGTGCATACGAGGCCGACATGACCACTTCGAGGTCTTCCTGCTGCTGAGGCCGCAGCTCCGACTCCAGTGTCAGCTCGACCAGTCCGATGATGGAATTCAACGGGGTGCGTATTTCATGGCTCATATTGGCCAGAAATTCGCTTTTGGACCGGCTCGCCGCTTCTGCCGCCTGCTTCTCCCGGTTCAGGATCTCGGCCCGTTTCCTTTCGGTGATGTCCCGCAAAACACCGCGAAAGCCAGCGGACTTTCCCTGCTTGTCGGTGATGAAGGAGATGGACGCTTCTACAAAACGCCGCTCCCGGTCTTTTCGAATGATCTGGGAGTCAAGGGCCTTGAGGGCGTGCCCGCTGGAGCGGACCCCCTCCATGGCGCGGGAGAAAGCGTCGGCATTTTCCCGATTCATGAAGTCGCGCAGATCGCGACCATACAATTGCTCCGCATTACGGCCCAGAAGATTCTCCAGTGAAGGGTTGACGAAGGTAAGCAAGCCTTGATCATCCAGTTCGTAGTATCCTTCCTCGATGCTTTCGACGATGGTACGGTACTTTCCCTCGGTTTCCAGCAATGCTTCATCCGACTTCTTGCGCTGGGCTATGGTGTACTGGGCGTGGGAGCCGAAAATCAAAAAGAAAGCGAGAACCAGGACCCGCATGGCCAGGTCGTTGACGTTCCAACTCAACAGGCGATGCACGAAGGTGGTATCGCCGTAAATCAACACATACAGAAACGCCTCCAGTATCCAGTAGGCGGCAGTCAGTGCGATACCAATGAGAACCAGATGATCACCGGGTTTGGAGGGAGGTTCGGATACCATTTCGACAGCTCCCGTTCGTCAGGAAAAGTCCATGAAGTTTGTACGATCCGCAAGATCACCCTGCTGCCGCAGCGCGGGCACCGGATGCGGTGGTGTTCGTTCGGCTTCTATCGGGCTCCGGAAGACAGCAAATCCGCAACGCCCTGCGACAACGCGGGTAGGTCGAACGGTTTTTCGAGTACCAGGTCTGCTTTTGCCTGGGAGGCGAGGATTCGGGGCGATTCACCCCATCCGGTAATG
>JAJDOA010000324.1 GCA_022340405.1 Desulfobacteraceae bacterium
AAGCGTTTCTTTCCGTTCAGACCCGCGGGGCGCGATCCCGGCTGAGGGAGTGGAAGGTGTCGGTGCCGCTGTCCCAGGTACGGTATCCGCTGTCGCGGTATCTGCAGGCCCGTATCGGAGGCAGTATCGCTGTGCGGCCCATGTCCGCTCTGACACGGAACCGTGCGCGCGGCTCCGGGTTTCCACGGTATGTCTGCTCCGACGGAAAGACCGTGTATTTGACGGAGGAGATCGGGGTCTTTCCCACCGTGGAGCAAAACCGGGAACTGTACAAATACCTGGTCAAGTTGGAAGGAATGTACCACGAATTCGGCACTTTTCTCTTCGATCTGGAGAGATTCCAGGACCGCTACCCGACCCTTTTCCCCTCCGGGGCACCGCAACCCGACAGGGAGCGGAGCGACCTCGACATCTTCTGGCGGGGACTGGCCGATGCCGCATTGGCAGAACGCCTGTTTTTCATTTTCGAACACGGACGCCTGCGTCGAATCATGGAGGACGTCTACCCAGGCCTGGCCCGAACAGCGACGGAGCTGCTGCGGAAGGAATGGGAGCGGCAAACGCCCCAGGGATCGGTCGATCGCGTGTTGCACGCCATGTATGGGTGGATTGCGCTGGGAGTGCCGGAGGGGCGGCGCTGCGGCCTCCCTTTGTCTCTGTACCGAGTGACGACCCGGGTGATGGAGCTGTGGCGGCAGACGGACCATCCGATGGCCGCGGTGGAGGATGCTGCCGCCCTGACGGTACTTGCCCACGAGATGCTCCGAAGCCGGCCGAACCGGTCGCGGGCGGCCGAGCGCCCGTACGAGTGGCAGCCCCCCTTCGACCGACGCATCCTGCCGGCGCTGTTTCAGGAAGCCCACCCGGCCGCGTTTTCCTATGCGAAACGGTTGGCGCAGCGGCTTTCCACCGGAGGGAAAAAGCACTA
The DNA here is from genome assembly GCA_022340405.1 of Desulfobacteraceae bacterium. Classification (GTDB taxonomy): domain Bacteria; phylum Desulfobacterota; class Desulfobacteria; order Desulfobacterales; family JAJDOA01; genus JAJDOA01. The sequence continues at coordinate 929 of JAJDOA010000324.1, forward strand.
CCGCTCGGACATCGCAGCGGCCTTGATCCGCCACGGCGGAAAAATCGAGGAAGCGGATCTGAACGATATCGCCGCAAACCTCGACGGCATGGATGCCGGGGCCGTGGCGCAGCCCTTCGACCCGCCGGCAGGCCGGTACCACACGGATGCCGCGGCGGCGGCCGAAGCGCCCGATCCCCCGGAGGCTTTCTGGTATCCGGAGTGGGATTTCCGAATGGCCGATCATTTGCAGGAGCACGTTCGGCTGGTGTCCCGAATGCCGGAGGTAACCGAAAACGACTTCTACGAACGCACGCTGGATCGATGCGCCGGTTTGATACGGCAGGTGAGAAATGCTTTCGAACTGCTGCGGCCAGAGGGCCTGCTGCGGCTTCGCCCCTGGATGGAAGGGGATGAATTCGACGACCGTTCGCTGCTGGACAGCCTGTTGGACCGGCGAGCCGGCCGGCAGCCCTCGGACCGGCTCTACATGAAAAAGGTGAAGCAGGAGCGGGATGTGGCTGCCACATTGCTGATCGATCTGTCGCGATCGACGGCCCATCGGTTGCCGGATGGCACCGACACCGTTCTCGATGTGGAAAAGGAGGCCGTGGTGCTGTTCTGCGAGGCCATGGCAGTGATCGGAGACCGGTTTGCCGTGGCCGGTTTTTCGGGCACCGGACGCCTGTCAGTGGATTACAGCGAGATCAAAACCTGGGACGAGGGGATGGAATCCTCCGTTCGCCATCGGATCGGGGCACTGCGCCCGCAACGCAACACCCGAATGGGAGCCGCCGTTCGCCACGCCGCGGCACGGTTTCGCAACTGCGATGCCCGAATGCGTCTGCTGATCATCCTTAGCGACGGTTTCCCAAATGACGCCGGATACAAACAGCGCTACGCCGTAGAGGACACGCGTGCGGCCATACTGGAGGCCCGCGCAAGTGGAATCCACACCCACGCCATTACCGTCCAGCTTGGCTCGTCCGCCCAACTCGACAAGGTGTACGGCCCCCTGCATCACACCCGGATAGCGGATGTCCGTGAACTGCCGAACCGGCTGCTGCGTGTATATGGGAAATTGACGCGGTAGTCCGGGTGCGTTCCCGACTCGTTTCCCGGCGCCGGGAAACCGATCGCCGGCGAGCCGCCGTAAGGGTTGTCTGCGGAATTCGCAGCGGACAGCCGGCCTCAAGGGGCATTTGCGAATCTCTGATTTTAAGAGTAGAGTGAGCGGAATGGAAATCTACAACGACATTTTCACCTGGGAAGGATGGGGCGGGGCTTTTCGGCTCGGAAGCGGCCACTGCAGGCTGCGGATTTACGACCTGAAAAAATCTTCCCGCAGCGGGATTTCGTTTCTGAAGAACGTTTGGGTCGTGGCCAGCGATCTCCCCAGGGAAAGACCGGGCGACATGTCGGTAAGAAGCTGCAACGGCCACATCGCCACCTGCGTCGCACGGGAGTTTCGCATCGATCCCCAGCGGATGCAATTCATCGAGTACTATCCCCGAACCACCTACGGCGTCCGGGAAGAAAACGTCATCCCCGAACGGATGGAGGCCGTGGACTTTACATGGCACGAGGACCGGGCCATGAGGCCTGTCTATCGCCCTTTGGACCCGTCCGAGCAAGACCTTCTTCATCGGCTGCTCGACAAAGAGAGCTGAGGCGCTGTCCACGAGGAGCCGGAGGCGGCAGGGCGGTACAAACGGACGGCAAGATGGCGGGCAGAATGCGGGACCTTAAATGGGGGCTTTCGTCGATGCTGTCCCATCCCGACCCGGCCTACCCAAAGAAGGATAACCGTCGAGCAACCCGCTCACAACACCACGGGAATGTCACCATCTTCCTCCATCAGGCCCGAGGATTCGGAAAGGCTTTTGGCATCCATTAACTGCACCAACAACTGCAGAGCGCTCAGCACCATGGACTGCTCCCACTCGGGCAGCCGGCTGAAGCGATCCACGAAAGCCTCCTGCATGAGCGGGGGGGCATCTCGCACCAGGGTCTCCCCCTCCTGGGTGATCTCCACCATCACCTTCCGGCGGTCGACGTCACTGCGTCGGCGCAGCAGCAGATTCCGCTTTTCCAGCCGCTCGACGATCCCCGTCACTGTGGCCTGGCTGAGACTGATGGTTCGGGCGACCTCTCCGATGGAGGAGCCATTCATGCGGGACACCTCCTTCAGGATGATCAACTGCGGGCCGGTCAGACCGACACGTTTGACCAGGCTTCGGGAATTGAGTTCGATGCTTCGAATGATTTTTCGAAGTGCAGCCAGCACGGCATCGCTAGGCGAGAACGCATCCTCGTTTCGGGTAACGTCGGCGCCTTTCATGCGCGGTATCCTTTCTATGAACGCCGGTCCTTGTAACGGGTCGGAAACAGAAGCCGCCCGGTCTGATTGGTTTGGATCCGAATCAGTTTTCCGGGCATTGCGAGATGGGGTCAGGACAGGAAATACCCGATTCAAGCGCTTGTGAGGCAAAATCACTTGAAGATGCCTTTTACTGTCCATCCTATATAGTTTGAGTTCTAAATAAAGTCAAGTGCCATCTATTAGAAGTCTTACCCCGGAGCCCGGGGGTAACCCTGCCGTTGAACCGGCGTCAGCGGGTGCATTCTCCGCCCCGAGGGCATTGGGGAATCTGCAATCCGCAGCCTTCCTTCTTGACAGCCGGCGGATGTTCGCCGTATGGGAGGCTCAGCCTCGCCGGTCATTGAAACGCCTGTCGATCGTCGTCTCGCGGGCATCCATGGGAGAAATAACGATG
>JAJDOA010000331.1 GCA_022340405.1 Desulfobacteraceae bacterium
TTTGTCAAAAGTATGTTCCGATTGGAACGGCCTTTTCTTGCTTTTCAAGGGGCGGGGTTGATCCCCGCCCGTTCGGGGTAGGTGATCCCATCAGCGGGAGGGGATAAACCCCTCCCCTACGGTTCAAGCGAAAAGCATGCTGGAAACGGAACAGAATTCTGACAATCGCTATAAATTAGGCTTTTGGTTCAAGGTCAAGGAGGATTCGAGTTTTCAGCCGCAGGAATAGTTGTGTATTTCGAGGACTGGAAACGAGGTCCCGACGCCGAGATTGGGCCAAAAGACAATGTAGAAACAGCTCCTAGTGTCCTGTCCCACAAGTTACGAGCAGAGGGAAAGGGTCTCGTGTTGCGTCAAGCCTAAGGAGTCGATCCACAAAGCACGAAATTCGAATATCGAAACTCGAAACAATATCGAATGACCGAAATTGAAGAAACATCCGGGACACTACAGTCGAGCGTGTAGGAACTTTCTGTGGTATGCCGCGGGGAATGCGCTTGGCATTGTTGTTTGAGCATTGAGAGGACGGCTTCTTCGGCCGTCCTCCCTGGGAGGGAACCATGCCGCATCGTCCCATCGTGATTGTCACCGGGGCCTCGCGCGGAATCGGGGCCGCCGTAGCACGCCGTCTCGGAGAGAGCGGTGCCGGAGTCACCCTGCTGGCCCGCAGTGAACCCCGGCTGGAAGCCGCTGCCGATGCGGTGCGCGCTGCCGGAGGACTGGCGGAAACGGTCGTGGGTGACGTGTCCGATCCCGAGGTTTGCCGGGAGACGGTGGAGAGGACACTGGACCGTTTCGGGCGCATCGACGGATTGGTCAACAACGCCGGCGTCATCGAGCCTCTTTCCGTCACGGGCGTGGCGGACCTGTCGCGCTGGCGATACAACTTGGAGGTCAACGTGTACGGCCCCTTCGCCTTGATGCGTTACGCTTCGGAGGCGTTGCGGAAACGTCACGGAAGGGTGGTGAACGTCAGCAGCGGGGCGGCCAGCCGGCCCATCCCGGCCGCAGGCGCATACTGCGCGGCGAAAGCCGCTCTCACCCATCTGACGCGTGTTTTTGCCGAGGAGGAGCCGGCGGTCACCGCACTCTGCGTGCGCCCGGGTGTGGTGGATACGGCCATGCAGGCGGTGCTCCGCCGCCAGGGTCCGGAGCATATGCCCCCGGAGGATGCCGCATTCTACCAGCAGCTCCACGAGGAGGGGCGACTGGAGCCACCGGAGGTTCCCGGCAGGGCCATTGCCTGGCTGGTCCTCCACGCTCCAAAGGAATGGAGCGGGTCGTTTCTGGACTATGACGATCCGATGATCGCCGCACCGGCAGCGCAACCCTCGTGGTAGGGGGAGCCGGGATATCGTGGCCGCAATGGACGAAAACGTCCGGGAAGGAGAGGATTCCATGAGCAAGAAAGTGCTGGTGCCCATTGCCGACGGTTCAGAGGAAATCGAGGCGGTGTGTATCATCGACGTTTTGCGCAGGGCGGGTGCGGAAGTGACGGTGGCCTCGGTGGGACCGCTGAAGATCACCGCGTCGCGGGGGGTCAAGATCGAGGCCGATCGCTCCATTGCGGAATGCCTCGGCGAGCAGTGGGACCTGGTGGCGGTCCCCGGGGGCATACCGGGGGCCGAAGCGCTTCATGGCAGCCCGGATCTCTCCCGCATACTGAAGCGCCAGCAGCAAGAAGGCAAGCCCTACGCCGCCATATGCGCGGCTCCGGCCGTGGTACTGGAACCGCAGGGGCTGCTCGATGGTCGAAAGGCCACGGCTCACCCCGGATTCGCGGACCGGCTGACGAACCGCGAGGCCGTCGAAGCCCGCGTGGTCGTGGACGGCAACGTCGTGACCAGCCGGGGGCCCGGAACCGCCATCGAGTTTGCCCTGGCGCTGGTGTCTCTGCTGTACGGCGAGGAAAAGGCGGCGGAGGTGGCCGAACCGATGCTGGTCAGACCGTTCCCGTCATGATGCCGGAATCGGTGGGACCGCGGAAGGGAAGCCGCCGAATCTCCTTTAGCCCGGCGCCGGCCATGAGTTCGCGCAATTCGGACTCGCTGTAGGCACGACCCTCTTCTGTGCCCAGCAGCATATTGAGGGAAAACAGGGCCGGGAACAACGGCTCGGCCCGGGTGTCGTCCAGGATGAATTCGTGGACGAAGAGCCGGCCCCCCGGCGCCAGCGATTTTCCCGCCCGTTCCAGGATGCGCCGGCAGGCCTCTGGTCCCTCGGCATGGAGGATGTGGGACAGCCAGGCCACGTCGAAGCCCGTGGGGAGCTCGTCCTCCAGGTAGTTTCCGGGGTGGAAGTCAATGCGGTCGGACAGGTCGAAGGCCGCCACGGTCTCCTGGGCGAAGGGCTCGGTGGTGGGTAGGTCGAAGACGGTGGCGGACATTTCGGGATACCGCCGGCAGAAGTGGATGGCGTAGGTGCCGGGTCCGCCGCCCAGGTCCAGAAAGCGCCCAGGCCGGTCCAGATCCACGGACGCCACCAGCGCCGGCGCCAGGAGCATGGCGTTGTTGAACATGCCCATCAGAAAGCTTTCCCGCCGCTGGTCGTCGGAAAAGGCGGTCCGGTTGCGCACCGGTCTTCCGGAAAGCACGGACTGGTCCAGTTGAAACCAGGATTCGACCAAGTGATGATGATGCAGGATCATGTGCCCGAGATAGCGAGGCGAAGATCGATCCAGATAGGTCATTCCGGCTTCGGTTCCGATGTAGCCGTCCTCGTCCTTTGCCAGCAGCCCCAGAGCGCATACGGCATTGAGCAGTCTCTGGGTCGCATCGTAGTCGGAACCGATTTCATCCGCAATTTCAGCCACTTTACGCGGATAGCTGCCGATAATGGAAAACACGCCCAGCTTGACGGCCGCATGTAGCGTGCAGGTTTTCCAGTAGTAGCCGGATGCTTCCAGTATCTTCCCCGGTGTCCAGTCCTCGGCGCGGTCCATGGCTCTGATCCTTGCCTTTGGTAACGGCGGTCCGTTGCTTCCGAAAGGCTCTATGCCGGTGGCAGCAGTTCTCGAATGGCGGCGGACAGCGCCTCCATGTTGAACGGTTTTTGGATGAAGCCGTCGCAGCCCCGCTTCAATATGTCGGCGGCTTCACCGTCGGCGCTGTAGCCGCTGGATAGCAGCACTTTGGCACCGGCACGCAGCTCCCGAATGCGGTCGAAGGCATCCCCCCCGGACATGTCCGGCAGGATCAGATCCAAAATGACCAGAGCGATTCGTTCCCGGTGCTCTTGGTAGCACGCCAAGGCCTCGGCACCCGAAGAGGCCGTGAGAACGGCGTAACCCATCCGCTCCAGCATTTTGGAGCCGACTTCCCGTATAATCTCCTCGTCGTCCACCAGCAGCAGGGTTTGCCTCTGTTGACTTTCCATTTTCGGGATCTCGTCGTTTTCAAAGAGACGGCAAAAAGCCGGTCGCCTCTTTTCTCGATTTATCGGGACAATCGATCGCCCGTGGCGCATTTTCCGCCGGTTGCGGCGCCGGCGCTCCTACAGTGCCCCTACCGCAGGGCCAGGAGGCTGATGGCGGGAACATACGTTACCAGAACCAGAACGACCAGCATCCACACCAGATAGGGAAGCGACGCACGATACAGCTGCGTCACCGGCTGCCGAAACTTCATGCTGGCAATGAAAAGATTCATGCCGATGGGGGGCGTCGAGTAACCAATCTCCAGATTAATGAGGAATATCACGCCAAGGTGGAAGGGATCAATACCATAGGTCAGGGCAATGGGCACGATAATGGGCACGATGATGACAATGGCCGAAAACACATCCATGAAACATCCTACCAGCAGCAAAAACCCATTCAGACCGGCCAAAAAGACCCACCGGTTGTCGGTCCACCCGGTCATGAGCTCGAGGATCCGCGATGGAATCTGCTGATCGACCAGGTAGCCGGTGAACCCAAGAGAAAAGCCCAGTATGACAATGATGGCGCCGGAGAGAAGGCAGCTTTCCACGACAATGGCCGGCAACTGACGGAAAAAGCGCACCTCCCGGAGAACGAAACACTCCACGACGACAGCATAGACGAGAACGAGGGCGGAAACCTCGGCAATGGTGACATAGCCTCCGTAAACGCCGACCAGGGTAATGCCGATCACCGGAAGATCCCAGGCCGCCGCCCGAGCGGCTTTTAGAAGCCGCCTTCCGGAAAACGGGTCCCGGCTTGCGGTTTCCGCACCGGACCTCCGGCGGGAGGTTTCGTGCAGCACGGCGTAGCTCGAGATGACGGCCACCAGAAGGATTCCGGGGACCAAGGCCGCCAGGAAGAGATCGGCGATATCCACCTGGGCGACCACGCCGTAGAGAATGATCGGAAGGCTTGGTGGAAACAGCAGCCCCAAGCTGCCGGAGGTTGTGAGCAGCCCGAGGGAGAATCGCTTGGGATGGCGGTACTTGCGCAGAACCGGATAGAGCACGCCGCCCAGGGCAACGATTGTGACGCCGCTGGCACCGGTGAGGGCGGTGAACAAGGCGCAGGAGATCAGCGCCGCAACGGCGAGCCCGCCGGGCATCCAGCCGAACAGGGCCTGCATGAACGCCATGATGCGCCGGGGGGCCTCCGTGGCAGTGAGAAGCGCTCCCACGAAGGTAAACAGTGGCAGGGCAACGAGGACGGGCATCGAGGCCAGCCGATTCATCTCAATGAGAACGGTCTGCAACGCGAGGGGATCGTGGTCGACGGCGTACAGGCAGACAACGGATATTCCGGCGATGAGGACGAAAATCGGTGTTTCCAACAAGGCAAGGACCGTGAAAACGGCCAGAATGGCAAAAAAACCCGTCGTCATAGGCCGTTCGTCTCCGGGGCGGTGCGGGAGCCGGGCGGTTGTTTTTCCGCCAAGACGGCTTCCAGCATCTGAAGGACGAAGCGGAAGGAGCAAACCGAAAAAAAGATGGGAAAAATGACCGAGAGCCAACCCCGGGAGCCGAAAATGGCCACATCGTTGCGGACAAAGGAAAAGGAGGCGAGAAAAAGGACGGTCATCACGACAGCGCCGAAGGCATTGACAATCCCTGCGGCCCACCGCCTGCCCTTCGGCGGTGCATACCGCAGCAGCACTTCCAGTCGGATATGGCGACCGTCTCGCAACGCCAGAGACCCCCCCGCCAGCGCAAGCCAGAGCACGAACACGGGGCTCAACTCCAGAAGCTCCGGTCGGGAATAATGGAAAAGGTTTCTCCCGGCGATGGTGAAAACGATAATCGACACCAGCGCGGCAAACAGCGCGACCACGAGAATTCGTTCACCGGCGGCCAGCAAGGCATCGATCCGTCTTAGTGCGTTCACGAGGTCTCTATCCGATGGGCAAAAATATTACGGAGAGGCGTTCTGTCCCCGAGAGGTACGGAAATCCTTCAAAAGGGACTGGACCCGTTGAAACAGATCCGCACTGTATAGCTCTCCCGTATGTTTTTCATAGGTTTTCCGAGCATTTTCCTCAAAACTTTTCACCTGCTCCGGTGCCGGCGTCACGAGCCGGATGCCGCTTTCCTTGAGAACCGCCACGGCCTCCCGGTTTTCGGTTCGGGTCAGCTCTACCAGTTCCCGACAGTAGCGACGGGCCAGATCTTTCAAAATGCGCTGGTTCTCCGGCGAAAGTTGCTGAAAGGTGCGGCGGCTGATCAAAAGGGCTCCGGTGGAGTTCACCATGGGGTAATCCATCATGTACCGGATGCGCGTATACCACTGAAACGCCACGGCCGCCAGCGGCGGAGAATAGAAGGCGTTGATCATGCCGGTCTCCAGGCCGGTGTTCACGTCCGCCAGATGAAGCGGAACGGTGGGGATGCCGAAGGTCTCCAGAAAGGTTTGGGCCACCGGATCTCCTTTCCAGGACCACATCCGGATCTCCTGAAGGGCACCCGGTGCCGACGGATCGGGTTCGGAAAAAAAGTATACGAACCCGGCTTCGGCAAATCCCAGCAAAACGAAGCCTTTTTTCTCGAGGCCCTGGGCAAAGCGGTCGTAAAGCGCTGCCTTGACGTGGTCCACCTCCGCATAGCTACGAAACAGAAGCGGTGCTTCGAGAATGCGGATCTCGGGCAGAAGAATGCCCAACCCGACCCCTGAAAAGCCGGCGGCGTGAATCCGGTTCGAACGCATCTTCCGCAGCACGTCCAGTTCGTCTCCACTCACCCCTCCGGCATAGATTTGGAATTGTACCTCCCCGCCGGTTTCATCGGTGACGTCCCTGGCAAATCGGTGCAACGTCTCGGTCCAAGTGCTGCCTTCCGGTGTCACCAGCGCAATCTTGATCGTCGTGACGGCCGACGCCTCACCGGCCGGAACGACGATTGCCGCAGTTGTCAGGGTCAAAATCGCCAGCACCAGCGCAAACGGTTTGAGTGGCATTATCGTATCCTTTCGGCGAAGGGAACTCGCTTGCGGTCGCCGGTTCATTCGAACAGCCGATCGACGCCATCACGGTAGATACGGGCTTTTTCCACGGCAATTCGATTGAGCAGCGGATAGGCTTCGATGGCCCCAGCACGGCGAAGCACATCCGCCAGCTCGGCTTCAAAAGCTTGCCGTTCCTGCCGGCCCACCAGCAGGTATCGGGCATGGTAGACATCGGCGAGGAGGAATTCCGGCCCTGCCAAACCCCGCAGCTTTTCATAATGCTCCGCCGCCCGTCGAAGGTCACCACCCATCATGGGGGGGCGTGCGGCGAAATAGGTCATCAGCACCAGATGTGCGGCACCGTGATAGTAGGCCGGCTGCAGTTGGAGCACACGCTCCATGGAACGCCGCACCAGATGCGCCTGGGCTACGGACCGGACAGACTGTCGGTTCAGGTTGACCCAGGCACCGAGATTGAACCCGTACCAGAACAGCGCCGGCACATCTTTTCGGGAGAGGCTCTCAAAAAAGGGGGCGACCTTGGTCACGTCCCGCAATCGACCCCGTACATCCGGATGGCTCAATTCCAGCGCCTGCAATGCGAACTCCGCCCCGCGCCCATAGTAGCGGTCCAGGGCCGTCACGGTATCGGGCGGAGGTGTTGTTTCCAGCAACTGGCCGGATTCCCACACGGGTTCGAAAACGGAAAACGCGTAGGCGGCGTACAAGCGGGATATCAGCAGGGGCAAGGTTCGGTTGTCCGGGCGAGCGGCATACAGGGCTTCAAGCTGTTTGATCTGGGCGGGAATGGCTTCGGCCAGAAGCCGAAGGTCCGTTTCCTGCTCCACGGCATCCGTTCCAGCCGCCATCACCTCCACCATTTCATCGATCAGGACATGGCGCATGGAGCAACCTTGGCCCGCCAAGGCCAAGAACAGGCACACACCTGCCACAGTCCTCACGCATCTCGGCACCATCGTTTGCCCCTTCCTGCCGGAATTCCCGGTGTTTCCGTCCCGGAATGGATAGCACGGGCGGTTGGCCGGTTCAAGGATTGAAGATGGTTCCGCGGTCCCGTGATCGGGATGCCATGGCGCACCCCCCCGGTTCGCGTTCGGCAAAAACCCGCCAAGGGGGAAGCCCCACGCTGACATCGGTGCGGATTTCGAAAGCGCTTTTCGACCTTTTCCGATCTTTTTTGTAACCAAACCACAGGCGATGTCTCTATAGAGTCAGGAGAATGCCATACAACTCCATTCTCAACCTCCTTCATTAGGCCCCGAAGGCTAACCTTCGCCTTCGGGGCCCCTCCCTTTTGGGCCCCCGAAATCCCCAAGTACCGGCAGCAGCGCTCCGCTTCGGATTCGAGTCCGGTTTGCCGCCGCGAGCGGGGATGAACCCCTCCCCTTCGTTGACAATCCAGCAGCCCTCCATATATAGCTGTACCGAATTGCATCGGAGCCCCTAGGAGGCTTTGGATAAACAAGCATTCCGCCTTCAGACAAGAGGCTCTCCGCCAGTTCTGAGAAATCAGCCGAGTCATCCCGCAACGCGGGAGACGCAGCCGATGGGGTGGCCGCAGGCGTAGCGTGGCTACGTCGAGGATCGACCCGAGGTGAGAGGCACTCCTTATGCTTTGTACGATCCGTTGTGTCATCCCGCATAGCGGGAGACGCCGTATCAAGGTGGAAGGCGCCGTTTATCCACAGCCTCCTAGAGCGGGCCTCGTCGATTGAAACGATGAAAAGCGCCCCACCGCGAGCGGCAAGGGATCTTTCTGTCAAGGAATTCAACATGTTGATTCGCTCGCTGCCCGCTGTCCTGTCGATCGGGTTGTCCGCTTCCTTCCGACAAGCGGCGGGGTGTGCGCTCGCTGGCGCCGGTTCATGAAAATCTATACCAAGAGCGGAGACCGCGGCAAAACCAGTTTGTTCAGCGGAGACCGGGTGCCGAAGCATCACCGACGCGTGCAAGCCTACGGTACGGTGGACGAGCTGTGCTCCGTACTGGGCTGGGTGGCGTCCATTCTTCCGGAGACGACCGATGCCATCGAGCAGGAAATCCGGCAAATTCAGTCGGATCTGTTCGACGTGGGGGCCTGGCTATCCACCAAGGAGGACTCCCCCCAGCGGTACGCTCTTGCGGAAATCGACGACGAACGGATTGCGTATCTGGAAGCGGCCATCGACCGCATGGAGAAAACCCTGCCCCCCTTGAAAACCTTCGTCCTTCCCGGCGGCCACCCGGCCGGGGCGGCGGCGCATGTAGCCCGCACCGTATGCAGACGGGCCGAAAGAAGGGTGGTGGCCCTCACCGAGCGTTCTCTACAGGAAGGGGTCGGCCACCACTCGCTGGACCGCATCCTTTCCTATCTGAATCGGCTTTCCGACTACCTTTTCGTTGTCGCCCGATTCATCAACCAATCGACCGGCGTAGAAGATATCCCCTGGAGAGGCTGACGGGATGCCAGAGGCCAGCGGGCAGAAACCATCCTTTTCCACCTCCATCCGTGGCCGCAGGCGATTGTCCGAAAAAGCCTTCGAAATCGAATTGCTCCGTCCCGATGGGCTGCGTTGGATACCGGGCCAGCGGATTCAGCTCTCCTGGGAAGGCCTCGAACGAGAATACACGCCGGTTTCCATACCCGGCGAGGCATCGCTCCGTTTGTGCGTCCGTCGGGTTTCCGGCGGCACCTTCAGTACCTTTCTGACGGAGGCATCCGTCGGCACAAGCCTGGGGCTGTCGGGTCCGTTCGGCTATTTTCTGTACCAACCTTCCGGGCATCGGCCCGTATTCATCGCCACGGGCACCGGTGTCGCTCCATTTGTTGCCATGGCAGCCTCCGGCGTTACGGGCTTTACGCTGCTTCACGGTGTATCCGCACCTGAGGAGCTCTACTATGCGGATCGACTCCGCACCGCCGCGGTACGCTACCTTCCCTGTGTGAGCCGCATCCCGGCGGGACGGTTTTCGGATAGGGAAATCTTCCCGGGGCGCGTGACGGATTTTGTCCGCTCCCGCCTCCCCGAGGGGATATACGACTTTTACCTGTGCGGCCGCGGGGGCATGGTCACAGAAGTGATCTCCATCGTGGACGAACGCTTTCCGGGGTCGCGGGTGTTTTCGGAGCGTTTTTTCGGTTGATCCGCTTTCCGCAGAGGGGAGGATGGGGAGGAACCTGTCGAATCCGTTACCTTTCTTCGCTGTTTTCGACCGGATCCGGCTGCACCGCGGTGAGGGCGAGCACCTCTCGAGCCTGCACGACGGCCGGGTGATTGCGCAACGGGTGCAACTCCTCGACCCTTGCTGTGGCCGCTTCGCAGGCGCGGCGCAGCAGCCCGCCCGATCCGGACACCATGCGCACCAGGATCTGGAAAAAGAAGAAACATAGGAACAGGAGAATCAGCAGCACGATCACGGCGTGCACGAAATAATGCGTGGGCAGATAGTTTCCGGCAAAGTAGGCTTGGGCCGTTTTCCATCCCATGTGCACCAGCAGCGCAAAGGCCGGCAGGTTCAAAAGCGCTTGCAGGGGCCAGCGGCTCAGCCTCTTTCCGGCGTTGTCCACGGACTCCTCGATGGCCTCATGCCAGATTTCCGCAAGGTGCTCCTCGAGGTCCTCGTCGGCGAGCAGCAAATCGTCGGTCCGGCGGACATCGTGCTGAAATCCGCCCCGCATCAAGGCTTCGGCAACTTCCGGCCACCGTGCGTTCACGGTCCGTCGAAAGCCGCGCACAGCCAGTGCGGCCTGCCGGCGGCCCTCGCGTTCGGAAACCGTCGGCTCCCACCGCTTTTTCGACCGGACCGCGCCTGTGAGCATGCGCAAACCGCCGCCGCGCAGGGCCGAAGCCATCCCGGTGACGAACATCTGCAGGCGGGTCCATATGGCAATCAGCCAGCCCACAGGCCCCACCCACCGCGCCGCAAGCCGTTGATAAAGTCGCAGGTCCGGACCCTGCATCGCCCGGTTTCCCTGGACGGTATCGGCAACCTGCAGGGCCGATCGCTCCGCCTGCTCGGCCTTTTGCAATGCCGTTTCCAGAGAATCGGCCGCTTCGGTCACGGCTCGGACGGTTTCCCGGCCCAGCAGATCCCGAAGGCGGCGTGCATGCTCTACCCTCCGATCCACAACGTAGCCGGCGCGGTTTACGGTTCCGTGGACGAAACGACGCAGCTCTTCGAATTGATCGTTGTCGTGCCGGGGTTCGGCCCCCGGATCCCAGTTCGGATTCTCAATATGGCTGCGCGCCGACAGGTAGAAAATCCTCGCGGGAGAAACGGACCATGCCTTCGTCAGGTACCGTTCGAAATCCGGCAGGATGCGGCGGTGCAACTCGTCCCGATCGAGCCGGTCGCATTTGTTGAGGATCGCAAGCAGTGCCTCGCCCCCGAAAAGCCGTACGAAAGGGGCGAAAAAATCGGCGTGGTCGCGTGTTTTCGGATTTTCAGCGTTGAAAACACACAGCAGCAGGTCGGACATCGCCACCGCCTCTTTCACGACGGGAATGTGCACCGACCCCTCGTGGCTGTCCACATCCGGCGTGTCCACCAGCAGCACGTGTTGCAGCCGTTCGGCCGCCGGGTGGCAGCGGAGGCGGACCCTCTCCGCACCGATGGCCTCGACCAGCGGCTCGGCATCGCCGGGCTGACGGCAAAGAACGACCACCTCACGGGTGGTGGGACGTTCGGTGCCCGTTTCGGACAGAGCGATCCCTCCTCCCAAGGCGTTGAGCAGCGTGGACTTGCCGGATCCGCAAGGCCCCACGAGTGTGACCACCAGCTTGCGCTCGAACCGCTCCTGAAGGCCGTGAAGCATCGACCGCACCTCCCGGCACTGGCGCTCGAGACCCGCGGCGGGCCGCCACAGAGGCACCCGCTCCAGAGCCTTGCAGAGCGCTTCCACATCGTTGCGGCATTCCGCCACTGTTCCCAGGGCGCGGAGAAGGGTGGCACTGGTCTCGTTCGTCATCGGACAGGCTCCCTGGCTGCAGCGAGTTCCAGGCACCGGCGGACATCGTCGATCCGCAAGCGGCTGTCTTCGAGGTTATGGCCGGCCTCGGCCAAAACCGGGCCTGTGACCTCGGTTTCGAAAAGATCCCGCACGGTGCGCAGTTTGTCGTCGAGCCAGGCTTTGGCGATGGGGCCCAGCAAACGCTCCAGCTGGGCCTGATCGGCTTTTTTCACCCCCGATGTGGCGGGAATGGCGATGAGGGCATAGAGGTCGTTCAATCCGAACAGGCCGGTCAATTTGACCTTGATGCCCGTGGCGCCGATGGGGTCTCCCGTGGACAGGACATAGGTGACGGCCGCCGTTGCCGGCAGCACGTTCAGGAAAGCGGAAAAGGACTGCCGCAGTTTGTCCCACGTGCCCATCCGCTTCCGGAATCTTTCGGCCACTGCAAGCAACTCCCGCTCCACGCCCTCCGAAATGGAAAGAATTTCCCCTTTCCGTGAAACGACATCGGCAAGCAGGGAAGCCCATTCCCGTCGACGAAGCGCTTCCTGGCGTTCGACGAGGCTAGGATGCAACGGCACCTGCACCTCGACCCATCCCGGATGGTCCTGGTCTCGCACCATCACGGATCCTTTCTCCGGAGCGGGACCACCGAGTCGCTGCAGCGCCTCTTTCATACGCCGCACCGCCGGATCGTCTCCGGGCGCGGTCACCGAAAGCGCAGGCGAAATTAGCTGAGTGTGGAGCCGGTTCAGCGCGGCAATCAAGTCCGCGCCGAGCTTCTCCGTATAGGATTCCGGATCGGCGAGCGCCTCGCGGTTATCGGATCCGGACGCGATCTTTCGAACCGCACCGAAAACCTGCTTCAGAGGCCATTCGATTACCGTGCCGGTTTTCCGCATGAATCGGATGTGGACCGGGTCCGTATTCATCCAGATTTCGGCAAATCGCCGAACCACCCGATCCATGGGAAAATGCCGCAGTGCCTCTTGGGCACATTGGCTTTGCAGGGTTCTGAGGGCGTCCAGGTACAGGGCGAGCCAGTCGCAGGATCGTTCGGCATGATCGGACAGCATGCGGGCGGATGCCAGAGCGTCCGACAGCACCGATCGGTGCAGTTCCCACCGCAGCGCGGGGGCGTCGATTTCCTGCAGCGCCTGGACAAGACCGGGACGGCCCTCGTGAACCGGTTGTATGGCGGGAGGCTTCCGGCCAGCGGCAACCGCGTTGTCTTCGTCGACGCGGAAAACACCCAACACCATCTCCCTGGCCGCATCCCCGTATAGGTTTCTGGCCACAACAGCGGCGTGCTCGTCGACCTCCTCGGCGCGGAAGCTCGGGTAGACCCGATAGACCAAGAAACATTTGCGCCGGCCGATTCCGGTGAGCATCCGGGCGACGAAATCGGTGTTGTCGCGGTTGTTGTAGTTGGCGTTGGTAAATGTGTAGACGAGGACGTCGGCCACGTCCAAGGCCTGTTCGGCCACGGTGCGGTTGGTGTAGGCCCCTGCGGCGCCGGTGTCGAAATCGGGCGTGTCCACCACCATCAATCCCTCGGGGACCGATTCCAGCGCAATCCGTGTCGGAGGGCCCGTATCGGTCAGTGCCTCGGAAGAGGAAAAATCTTCGGGAACGACGCCGAAGGGGGCGAAAAGATTCTCCAGCATGTCCGGGCTGCGCCGCAGATGCCGCGGGTGGATTCCCAGCAGCAACCTCCGGTTCATCCCGGCCCTGCCCCCGGTGGGAGACACGGCCTTGCCGACAACCGCGTTGAAAAGGGTGGACTTGCCCGAGGAGCCCCCCCCGCAAACGGCCACGACCAAGGGGAGTTCCGGGTGGAATCGGGGCAGAACCTTTCCGTCCATCACGGATACGAACCGAGCCGCCTCCTCCGCTTGTTCCGGCAACAGTCTCTCCGCAAGCACCGGGACCTGCGACCGCAATCGGTGCAGCGCCGCGTCGAGGGAATCGTCGTGTTCGGTATCCGCCATGGTTCGAAAACGCCTCTCGTGGGGTTCGGCACAATGGCGGCGGTTCCGGGTACCGCCGCGGACAACAAATACCACAATTTCGTAAGTGAAGAAACCGGACGGTACGGCCTCTGCGGTGTTTGACACACAAAGGGACGGCCCCCATAATGGTGCGGGAAAAGAAAAACCGACGGGCTCGCCCCGTGCGAGCCGAGTCCGTTTAGGGCCGCCATGGATGCAAGCTGGGGTCACCGATGATCAAAAAGCCCGTAGTAAACAGCACCGACCGCAAAGAACGCTTGAAAGCAGCCGCCAAAGACCGCATCTATCGGTTCTTGATGGGCGGGGGCTCGGTCCGGGGTGCGATGATCCGCGCCGGATGGATGATCCGGCAAATGCGCACCAACCATGAATTGGGGCTTCTGGAGACGCTGGCCCTCGGGCACGCTTACATGGCCGCCGCCCTGGTGTCTGCGGAGGGAAAGGCGGTCCATCGCTCCGTACTGCAGATGAATTGCACCGGACCGATACAGGGCCTGCAGGTGGAAGCCACCGCCAACGGGCAGGTGCGGGGATTTCTGAAAACCTCCGGAATTGCACTGGACCAACCTCCGGGCTCCTTCGATCTGGCGCCTTTTTTCGGCGGCGGCACCCTTTCGGTGACCCGCTATCTGAAAGACGGCCGGTGGCCGTTTACGGGAACGGTGGCCATGCGCTTTGGAACCGTGGCCAAGGATCTGGCCCATTACTACCGCATATCGGAGCAGACACCCGCGGCGTTTCACCTGAGCATTCAATTCGATCCGGACGGGGAGGTGGCCGGCGCTGGAGGCCTCTTCGTCCAGACGCTGCCTGGAACGGATACGGAGACCACCGTCCGGCTGGAATCCCTCGTGGAGGCGCTTCCGTCGCTGGGCAAGGTCTTTGCCGGCAGCGGGGATCCGGAAACACTGATCCACGATTGGTTCGGCACCCTCTCGCCGAAGATCCTCGATCGGCGACGGGCGGAGTTCGTGTGCCACTGCAGCAAAACCCGGACGCGAAACCTTCTGACCATGCTGCCCGCCGGTGAATTGGAGGAAATCGCGCAAAACGGCCCGTTCCCGCTGGAGATGAAATGCCACAATTGCGGCACGCGCTACCACTTCACCCGGGAGGAACTGCGCCGCATCCGAAAAAGGCGGTTTTCCCGGAACTGACGTTGAATCACCCGTGCCCGGTTTCATTGTTTCCAGTGCGCAAGACCGAATCGGAGAAACACCAGGGCCACCACCCCCAGGACGGCGGAGCAACCGCTGATGGCGGCAATACCGCCCATTGTCCATACCGCCCCGCCGATCAGGGCTCCGCAAACCCTTCCCAAGCCAGCCGAAGCGAAATACACCGACATCATGGTAGCCCGGGCCGAAGGCACCAACTCGGTGGCGAGCGAAAGCGATGTAACGAAGGTGAACTCGAAGGCCAGGAAGAGGAAAAACAGCCCGCCCATGGCCGACAAGTAGGTGTCCCCCGCCCACGGCAACACCAAGAACAGAACGATTACGAAGAGCAGGCCCACCGTTACCGAACGATGCAGACCGAACCGGTCGGCCAGGGAGGCCGTCAGCCCTTCACCGAGGAGTTCGGCGGCACCGATGGTGGCGGTCCCCAGGCCGAGCGCCATTACCGAGAGTCCGAAAGCTTGCTCCAGCCACACGCCGTAGACCACGAAAAGATTGTCGTTTGCGGCACTGACGAAAAAGGCAAAACCCAGGGCCCCGACCGCAGGCCTTTGCCGGAGAACCTGTTTCCAGATGGGCCATAACGTCTGAGCGGCGGAAGGCTCCCGTCCGGTGTCTTCCTGCACCTGCCGGGGTCCGCTCGGAATCAGGAGCCGGGCAAGCACCGCCCCGCCCAGAACGGCGGCGCAGCCCAGCGCGAAAAACGGTGCTCGCCAGCCGAACCGCTCGATCAGTATCCCGACCAGTGGAATGCCCGCCAGTGTGGCGCCGGACCAGCTGATTTCCAAAATGCCGATGACGGTGCCCCGTCGATGGTAGGGAACCCGGCGGCTCAGGTGCGCCTGGATGGCCGGATCGAAAATGCTCTTTCCCAATCCGGCCAGCAGAAGGGAAAACAGAACCACGGCGTATACGGGAAGAAAGCCGGCGGCAAACATTCCCGCAGCCAAAAGGCCCAGTCCGCATAGCATCATCGGTCGGTAGCCGATTCGGTCGATGAGTGGACCGAAAAGGGCGCCGAGCACCGCCGTGGCCTGATTGACGGCGATGAGGGCTGTGACCGCGGGCAGGGGAACGCCCAATCCGCGGCTCAGCGCGGGTGCGAAAGGGTACGGAAATCGACGGGCGGTGTTGAGCAGAATGCGACTGATGGTGGCGGTGGCCACCACCCACCCCAGGCCTCTCCGGTCGTGGTTTCCGGATTCGGGTACTGCCATGCGGACCCTACTCGACACCCCGGGTCGGGACCGGATGCGATACGATCTGGGCATGGAGTCCGTCGGCCCGCAGGCCCTCGGCCGTAACCGCCGCCTGTTCGGAAGAGGAAAAGGCCCCCACCAGAAGCCGGGTCGTTGCAGAGGCCGGATCCTCGGTCACCGGGTAGGCGATCAAATGCCGGCGCTTGAGGCGCTGCTGCACTTCACGGAGCGATTGCCCAGCATCCTGGACCTGGACCTCGACGGCATACGGCATGGTGACCACTCGTGCAAACCGGTAATCCCGAGCTTTCAGCACCTGGGCCGCACGCAGGGCGGCCTCCCGGGTCTCGAACCGGCCGATGAAAAGCCGGTGCCAATCTCCCCCGCGGCTGGGCAGGTGGGCGAGGGACACGAAGGCCGGATGCCCGTCGCCTTGCAGTCGAAGCGCTTCCCGAACCGCCGTGTCGGGGTTGCGGAAAGAGGCCACCTGCACGGTGTATGGATAGAGGATCGTTTTCCGGGCAACCCGGGGTGGCGCCACCGTCTTCGGCTCCGCGGTTTTCGGAGGAGGCTGGGAAACCGTGGCGGCCGTCCGGGCTCTCGCCGCAGGCGGCGTTTCCGTCGCCGGAGCGGGTGTTTTCCCCTTCATCGGCAATTCGGCGGGCAAAGCGGCCGGTTTTGCTGCATCGACCTGTGCCGGCGTTTCGCCTGGATCGGGTACCGGTTCGTCTCCATTCGCCGCCTTCAGCGTTTTCGAGCCCCGCCGGAAGGTACGGAGGTCGGGACCGTATCCTGCCAGGTAGGTTTTCCCCAACGGCATGCGTGCCCGGAAGGACTGCAGGCGCCCCAGGTGCTCCTGGAGGGCCTGGCGGTCTCCCGCGGCTTCCAGGTCATAGACGATTTGTTGCTCCAGACGGAGGGCGTCATCGAAGCGGCCCTGTTCCGCGTAGGCGGCGGCCAATGCCCCCAGAGAATCCGCATCCGAGCGAAGCGCCACCGCCTTTCGGGCATATTCCTCGGCAGCCGGTCCGTTGCGGAACCGGGGGTCGGGGCAGGCCGCCAGAATCCAAGCCAGCGGGAGATAGATGTCGTAGGCCGGCTGCAGCTGTTCGGCCCTTCGCAGATCCGTGATCGCCCGGTCGAAATCACCGGTACGCCGCCAGGCCGCCGCCCGGTTCTGGAGCGCACTGACGTAGTCGGGGTCCAGGGAGAGTGCCCGGTCATAGTCCGCGATGGCCCGCACGGTTTCTCCCCTCTGGTACCAGGCGACGCCCCGGTTGTTGTAGGCCCCGGCAAGGTCCGGATCCAAATGGAGTGCGGCCGTGTAATCCCGTATCGCCCGTTCGTACACACCCATCTTGTGCCATGCCGCCCCTCTGCTGTTGTAGGCTCCGGCATTGTCGGGGTTCTGCTCGATGGCCTTGTTGAAGGCGCTGATGGCCTCGGAGTAGCGTCGTTCCCGAAGAGCCGCCAGCCCTTTTTCGTACCAGTTCTCGACGGCGTTCGCCGGCCAAGCCGCCGCAAATAACAACGCTGCAGCCAGCAGCCAAGCAAGAACCCTACCGCCCATGGCACTCCTTTCCGCTAGGCGATCCGGACCGTAACGTGAATCCGGACGCACCCGCCTTCGCCTTGCCCCTATCCTGGGGGATCACGGCATTTTCGATGATGATTACCGCAAAGCCGGAACCGCGTCAAACAGTTGACTTCACCACCGGATCAGAGTAGCTGTATCTTAGCTTTTCACTGGCGGCTCCAAAGGTTGTTTCTGGAAGCGATCTCGAAATTAGAATTTTCGTTCAAGGTCAAAAAAAACAATATAGAAACAGCCCCTAAAACGAAAACCCGAATTTCCGAAAGAAATCGCGACGCATCGGGAACCCGTGGGATCCCTGGAATGGGTCGCGCGGATGCAGGCGTCCGGCGGTGCGGCACCGTCGGCATTTCAACACACCATTGCAGGAGGGCCAAATGAAAAAACGCGCGTTGTGGACCATCGTCGGACTCGTGTCCCTGGGGCTTGTTCTGGCAGGGGGATCTGCGGTGTCGGCCAAAACCATCAAGGTGGGTATCGTGGACTGCTACAGCGGCCCGCCGAGCACCTACACCAACGACGTACGGGACGCCTTCCAGCTCGCCGTCGACCAGTTCAACGCCCAGGGGGGTGTATTGGGCAACACCATCGAATTTGTCACGCGGGACAGCAAGTTCAAAGTGGATATCGGGCTTTCGGCAGCCAAGGAACTGCTGCTGCGGGAAAATGTCGACATCCTGATGGGCACCATCAATTCTTCGCTGGCGCTGGCCATTTCCGACCTGAGCCTGAAGGAAAAGGTGCCCTTCATCGCCACCTTTTCCAAAAGCGCCAAGATCACCGGTGCCAAGGGCAACCGGTACGTATTCTCGATGACGGAAAACACCGCCCTGGCCGGCAAGGCCGCAGCCCACGGCCTGGCCAAACGCCCCTACACCACCTACTGGATCGCCGGCGACGACTATGAGTACGGTCACGCCATCGCCGACGGGGTCTGGGAAAACCTCAAACAACTCAAACCCGATGTAAAGCTGTTGGGCGAGTCGTGGTGGAAGGTGGGCGAACCGGATTTCACCCCCTACATCACTTCCATCCTGGCGGCCAAGCCGGACGCCGTGATCGTGGCGACCGGCGGACGGGACTGCGTGCCGTTTCTCAAGGCCGCCAAGGCCACCGGCTTCAACGACAAGGTGCCCTTCTACATGCACACGGCAACCGAGCTGTCGACACTGAAGCCGCTGGGACTGGACGCCCCGGAGGGCGTGATCGGAACGAGCAACTACTTCTTCTACTACCCGCAGACGCCGGCCAATGAAGCTTTCGTCAAGGAGTTCGAGGCGGCCTACAATCGAAAGCCGGCTGTGGGTGCGCTGTATGGCTTTATGACCGCCCACTTCATCAAGCAGGCCTATGAAAAGGCGGGCAGCACCGACACGGAAAAGTTCATCGACGCCCTGGAGGGCATGGTGATCGACACCCCGGTGGGGAAGGTGGAAATGCGAGCCTACGACCACCAGGCCATGCTGCCCATGTACATGGGAGTGACCAAAAAGATGCCGGGTTACGATTTCCTCGTGGCCACGGACATCGTCACCATTTCCGGCGCCGAAGCAATGCCGTCGGTGGAATCGATCCGCAAGGCGCGGGGCGAGTAGACCCGGCGCAATAGCCGGTGCAACGGCAAGGGGAAGGCGAAGCCATGGAATTCGCCGCGAACATCACGGCGGCAGCCCTTTTCCAGCAAATATTGGTGGGATTGAGCCGCACCACGATCCTGTTCATCGTCTCTTCGGGACTGAGCCTCGTTCTCGGCGTGCTGCGAATCCCCAACATCGCCCACGGGTCGCTCTACATGATCGGCGCATTCATGACCTGGTCCATCGCCACCGTCGTGGGGGGGAGCCCGGCTGCCTTTTGGCTGGCGCTGGCGTTCGCCCCCCTGGCCGTGGCACTGGTCAGCTTCGTGGTGGAGAGGGGCATCTTCTGCCGGCTGTACGACCGCGAGCACTTGATGTTGCTGCTGTTCACCTTTTCCCTGACCTTGGTGTTCAACGACCTGGTCAAGCTGATCTGGGGTTCGGATTACCGAAGCCTCAACGCCCCGGATTTCCTGCAGGGTTCGTTTTCGATTTTCGGGCTTCCCTTCCCCCGCTACAACCTGTTTCTGCTGCTGACCGGGCCCCTGGTGGCGCTGGGTCTTTGGCTGTTGACCAACCGTACGAAAATCGGGAAGATCGCCCGGGCGGCGGCGGTGGACCGCGAAATGGTGTCGGCCGTGGGCATCAACGTCAGTTGGGTGTTCGCCTGGGTTTTCGTTATCGGCTGCTACCTGGCCGGTCTGGGCGGTGCGCTCGTAGCCCCCACCCAGAACATCACCCAGGGTATGGACCACGCCATCATCATCGAAGCGTTTCTCATCGTCATCATCGGAGGCCTGGGCAACATCTGGGGAGCGCTGTTGGGCGCGCTCATTTTCGGACTGACCGACGCCATCGGCATTTTGGTCTGGCCCCAGTTCGCCATCGTCTTTCCCTACACGGCGGTGGTGATTGTGCTGGTGTTCCGTCCCAAAGGTTTGCTCAAATCGGTGTGGTAAACCCTTCTGGAGGCAGGCTGTGCACAACAACCCCTTGACGCGGCCGACTTGGATCGCTGGGGCGATGGTCGTTCTGGCCCTGTTCTTGCTCCCGGCGGCGGTCCCCCGTTTCTATGTGTACATGGCGGCCCTGATTCTCATCACGGGACTGCTGGCCACCAGCCTGAACATGGTGCTGGGGTTCGGCGGCATGTACCAGTTTCACCACGCCGTCTTCTACGGTATCGGAGCCTATGGGTTCGCCCTGATCGCCACCAAGACCTCGCTGCCCTCCTGGGTCGGCTACCTGGTCGCACCGGTGGTGGCTGCACTTCTCAGTCTGATCATGGGGCTGATCACCGTCCGTCTGTCCAAGCTGTACTTCGGCATGATGCAAATTTCCCTGGGATCGTTGGTGTGGGCGTTGGTTTTCCGGTGGTACTCCTTCACCGGTGGGGATGACGGCATCCACGGCGTCTGCCCTCCCGAAGCGGTTTCCTCCACCACCGGTTCATACTATTTTACGCTTTCGGTCACGCTGGTTTGCCTCTGGTTGATGTATCGCATCGTCCACTCCCCCTTCGGCCGCACCTTCCAGGGGATCCGCGACAATCCCGAGCGAACGAGCGCCGTGGGCGTCGACGTCCGAAGGCACCAGTTGGCCGGGCTGGTGATCGCAGGGGCCTTCGCCGGCGTGGCCGGGAGCCTGTTCGTGACCGTGGAGGGATGCGCATTTCCCGAACTCCTGTTCTGGACCCTCTCCCTTGAGATTTTGGTCATGTGCCTGCTGGGAGGATGGTTCATTTTTCTGGGACCGATGTTCGGGGCGGCCGTCATGATGACCTTGCGGACCTTCGTGGGTATCTACACGGAATACTGGACGATGATCATGGGCGTCGTGTTGATGCTCATCATTCTTTTTCTCCCCGAGGGCGTCCTGGGGCTTTTCAAACGCAAGACCACAGGCGACAAGCCGGCGGAAGAGGAGGCATAGTTGCTGGAGGTCAGGAGCGTACGAAAGAACTTCGACGGCTTCATGGCCGTCGCCGACGCGAACCTTTCGGTTTCCAAGGGGGATGTGGTCGCGGTCATCGGACCCAATGGGGCGGGAAAGACCACCCTGTTTCACCTGATCACCGGGCAGTTGGCCCCGGATCGGGGGGAAATCCTCTTCAAGGGTGAATCCATCGCGGGGCTGCCACCCCATGCGATCTGCCGCCGGGGCATCAGCCGATCCTACCAGGTGGTGAACATTTTCAACCGCCTGACGGTGTTTGAAAACGTGCAGATCGCCGTTCTGTCGCGTCGCGGAAAAACGTTCAATCTGTTCGGCCGGGCACGGTCCATGGCCGTGGACGAAACCATGGAGATCCTCGCCAGCGTCGGTATGGCCGATCGTGCGGACCGGGTCAGCGGTGCGCTTTCCCACGGCGACCAGAAGGTGCTGGAAATCGCCATTGCGCTGGGAAACCGCCCCGAACTGCTGATTCTGGACGAACCGACGGCGGGGATGTCCCCCGAGGAAACCGCCGTCGCGCTGGCGCTGATGCGGCGGTTGTCCGAAGACATGGGCATTACGATCCTTTTCTGCGAACACGACATGTCCATGGTATTTTCCATCGCCCGCACCCTGATGGTCATGCAGCAGGGTTCCACACTCATCCAGGGATCTCCCGAAGCGGTCCGAAACGACCACCGCGTGCAGGAGGCCTATCTCGGAGAAGGCGACGCATGCTCCGTGTGAACGAAATCCACACCTACTATGGGTTGAGTCACATTCTTTTCGGCGTATCGCTGGAGGTGCGGCCGGGGGAGATCGTCTGCCTGCTGGGTCGCAACGGGGCCGGAAAAAGCACTACCATGCGCAGCATCATGGGCCTGACGCCGCCCCGGAAGGGAACGATCCACTTCAAAGAAATCCCCTGCAAGGGGAAAAAGCCACACCTGTTGGCGAGGATGGGAATCGGGTACGTTCCGGACGATCGACGGGTGTTCGCGGATTTGACCGTGGACGAAAACCTGGAAATATCCGAGCGAAACGTGGACAAGAACGGATGGACCCGCGACCGGGTCTACGACTTTTTTCCGCCGCTGAGGGAAATTCACTCCCGGCGGGCCGGCTTTCTCAGCGGCGGTGAGCAGCAAATGCTTACCATCGGCCGTGCGCTGATGACCAACCCGGAACTGCTGCTTCTGGATGAACCCACCGAGGGACTGGCCCCGTTGATCGTCAAAGGACTGGCCGAACAGATCGTCCGCCTGAAGGAGAGCGGACTCACGGTCCTGCTGGCCGAACAAAACCAGACGGTGGCGTTGGAAATCAGCGACCGGGGCTATGTGATCGACAACGGCTCCATCCGCTACCACGGAACGGTCGTCGATCTTCGAGAAAACGAAGAGATCCGGAGAAAATACCTTTGCGTGTAGAAAGGCCCGCATCCTCCGCGGAGAGACGGCGACGCTTCCTGCAGCGCATCGCAGTGGCGCTGGGTCGGCGGCAACGCGCCTCCCTGCACTACGATGAAGTCCCGGAGCCCGACACCCGCAGCCTCTTGGCCGCCGCCACCGGGCGGACGCACAAGGAGCGGATGGCTCTGCTCAAGAGGCTTTCCGCCGCAGCCGATCCCCTGCAGATTCGACTGGGAACCGTTCCCACCCTGAAAGCGGCTGCATCGGCGGTGATACAGGTCGTTCGCCGCAGCGAACCGGAGTGGGGCGCCCGCAAGGAGGTCTGCCTTTGGCGCCATCCGCTGGTGGATCGGCTCGGCCTCGCCGCCGGATTGGACACCTTGGGAATTCCGATCCACAGGGAGGAGCCTTCCTCGAAAACGGCGGCAAAAGACGACTTTTGCGAGAAAGTGGCGTCGTCGTTTGTGGGCGTGACCAGCGCCGACTTCTGCGTGGCCGACACGGCCACCCTCGTTCTGAAAACCCGACCCGGACAGTCCCGTTCGGTATCGCTGGTACCGTCGGTCCACATCGCCGTGATCGAAATTTCTCAGATCGTGGCCGACCTGAAAGAACTATACGCCCTTCTTCAGTGGGACCCGGCACACCGCGCCGAGGGCCTCACACACTGCATGACCCTCATCACCGGCCCCAGCAAAACCGCCGATATCGAGGCCACCCTCGTTCACGGAGCCCACGGCCCCCGAGAGCTGCATCTTTTCGTCATCACCGGGTCCGAATGAGCCACCGATCCGTTGAGGCATGTCCCACAAGCTACCCGAAAAAAATTATAGCCTCCATCTGGGTAGATGCCGGGACTTCGATCGACAAAGCAAGAAATCCGAACATCGAAACTCGAAACAATATCGAATGTCTCAAATTACATAATATATTGATTTTGTTTTCAATAGTGGCCTTGCCAGTTGTTGGGGTCATTACGGCATGCTTTTCTTTTGACACGAATCCGCCCTTTGTCCTACAACGGAGACGCCGTAATCGTCGCAGCCAAAGGCTTGACGGCCCAGCCCCCCATGATGAAGTTGTCCGGAACCGGGTTGTCGGCGCGGAGGGATCCGCCCCTCCCACAGGAACCGGAGGATCGCACATGAAACCGCCAAATCTCAGGCGATCGGCACTTGTCGCCGGCGCCGCTGTATGGCTGCTGTTTTTCAGCGTCCCGGCCGCCCTTGCGGAGGGTCCGGAAACGGCGGCCTTTCCCTCCCTGATTTCCGCCCTCCGGATCGAAGGACCCATGGATTTCTGCGGGGAGTCGGTCCCGCTGGAGGACCCAGAGGTCCGCGAAAACCTGGAAAAGGAGCTACTGCTCTCCGTGTGGGACCGAGCGCAGATCATTCTCTGGATCAAGCGCGCCGGGCGGTATTTCCCCTACATCGAAGAGGTGCTTCGCCGCAACGGGGTGCCGGAGGATCTGAAATACGTTGCCGTGGTGGAAAGCGCCATGCGGCCCCATGCCGGCTCTCACAAGGGCGCCGTGGGATACTGGCAGTTTCTCAGCTCCACGGCGCGCAAGTACGGGCTGACCGTCAACCGGTACATTGACGAGCGCCGGAACATCTATACCGCAACGGAAGCCGCCGTCCGCTATTTTCAGGAGTTGTACGCGACGTTCGGTTCGTGGACGCTCAGCGCGGCCGCCTATAACATGGGCGAAAGACGTCTGGAAGCGGAGATCAAGGAGCAGAGGGTCCACAACTTTTACCGGTTGTATCTCTACGAAGAGACCCAGCGCTACATTTTCAAGATCCTGGCGGCCAAACAAATTCTGGCCGATCCGGCCCGGTTCGGGTTCCACCTGTCGGCGGAGGACCTGTACGCCCCCCGGCCGGTGGAAACGGTGGACCTACGCCTCTCCAGGACTGTCGGCGTCCGCTCGCTGGCCCGGGCCGCCAGGAGTGACTATAAAAAGATCAAAGACCTCAACCCGCAGCTCCGCGGCCGATACCTTCCCAAGGGCCGCTACACGTTGCTGGTTCCCCCCGATGCGGCCCGGGGATTTGCTTCCCGACTGCAAGCGGTGTTGCAGCAGGAAAAAAATGACGGCAGTCAAAGAGTTTACGTAGTGCGAAAGGGCGACAACCTCTCCTCCATCGCCTCCCGGTTCAACGTGTCCCTGCCGTCCCTGCTGCGCTGGAACCGGCTCAACGCCAGCAATCCCATTCATCCCGGCCAGCGCTTGGTGATCTATGCCGACTGAGGAAAACCGCCTGAAAATCGCGGTGGTGTGCCACTCGGGATATCGGGGCGAAGAGACCCCCCGCAGCCTCCAGCTTGGAAAACGAACCGTCGAGGCGGTGCAGGTGATGGACCGATGGCTGTCGCCGGATCATCGGTATTTCAAGATTCTGGGCGACGACGGCGGCATTTACATCGTGCGTCACGACGACCGGCTGGATCGATGGGAGCTGACGTATTTCCGCCAGGACACATCG
Organism: Desulfobacteraceae bacterium; assembly: GCA_022340405.1. Taxonomy (GTDB): domain Bacteria; phylum Desulfobacterota; class Desulfobacteria; order Desulfobacterales; family JAJDOA01; genus JAJDOA01. The sequence continues at coordinate 24,706 of JAJDOA010000331.1, forward strand.
CAATCGACGGCATCGGAATCCAGCAGCAGGGTGCCCCCGATCCGAAACGCATCCGAGTAGGACGCCTCGGCCTCGATGCTTTTGCACCATTTTTTTTCTTCACGATTCGACCATTTGTTCCGATACATATCCACTGTGAGGGCCATCGAAAAACAAGGATACGCAGCATGACGGAGACCGGCGATTTGCGACATCGATCCAGAGAGGGGATAGGCAAAGAACTCCGCCTTTTCCGAATCGGCCTTCTGGGATGGGTCGTCGTCTATGTGGCCGTGGTGATTGGATATGCCTACTGGTCCGGCAGAAAAGACCAAATCGAACGGTTGCAGGCCATCGACCAGCGGCTCTATATCGCCGCCCTGAGCCTGAAACACATGCTATCCGATGATTTCCACGACCGGGCGGTGGATGCCGAGGCCATATCCTTTGCCGAGGAAATGAAAAACCGAAAGGAGATCAACAGTTTCGCCAACGAAACCCAATTCACGTACCTCTACACGCTGGCGGAAAAGGACGGCCTCTTCTATTTCTCGGCGCCGACGGTCACCGAAGAGGAAGCCCGCCAGCAGCGCCGCTGGTATTTCCTCCCCTACGAGGATGTTCCGGAGGCCTTCCGAAAGGCCTTTGCAGAGGGCACGCCTCAGTTCGTCGAATACACGGACCAGTGGGGCAATTTCCGATCCATCGCCCTCCCCCAGACCTCTCCGGGCGGACGACGCTATTTGTCGTGTGCAGACTACGACATCAGCTACGTGAAGGGATTGCTCCGGCGAAGCCACATCGAGGCGGTGGTGATCGCCGGCCTGTTCATTTTGCTCACCCTTCCTTTGGTCCTTCTGTATCGCGGCATGTACCGGACCCACGCCGCCGGGCTCAGCGCCGTGAACGAGATGCTCTCCGAGAACCAAAGAATCCTGGCACAGGAGGTAGCCGGACGCACCGTCGAACTGGAAATCGCCAACCAGCGACTCAAAGCGGAAATCACCGACCAAAAGAAGCTGGAATCGAAAGTGCACCACCAGAATCAGCAACTCGAGGCGCTGCACGGTATTTCCCTGGGCCTGATCCGGCGGTTGAAAGTCGACGATCTGCTGCAGGACATCATTCGACAGGCCAGCGACCTGGGCGGCACGGCCCACACCTGGATCTACCTGTACGATCCGGAATCGGAGGAACTGGAGCTAAAATTCGGCCGCGGCTTCTACGAGGACAAAACCGGATACCGGATGAAGCCCGGCCAGGGACTGACCGGGAAGGTATTCAGCACCGGTGCGCCGTTGCAAATCGAAGACTACAAAAACTGGGAGGGACGGGATCCGAATCGGGCCTTCGATGCCCTGAGTACCATTCTGGGCATCCCTCTTGTCTCCGGAAAGCGCAGGCTCGGCGTCATCGGTCTCAGTGTTCTCGAAGACGGAGCTCGACTGGATGAATCCGTCATTGCCGTAATGCACCATTTTGCCGATTTGGCCGCAATCGCCATCGACAACGCTTTTTTGCACACGGAGCTCGAGCAGGAACTCCAGCGACGAAAAGAGCTGGAAGCCGAACGCATGGAGATGGAAAAGCGTCTGTTTCAAGCCCAGAAAAACGAGGCCATCGGAACCCTCGCCGGGGGCATCGCCCATAACTTCAACAACCTGCTCATGGGCATACAGGGCCGTGCATCACTGATGGCCCTGGAAACGGAAATTTCGGCCCAGCAACGGCATATCCAAGCCATCGAGGAACACATCCAGAGCGCCGCCGGCCTCACCCAGCAACTGCTGGGCTATGCCCGCGGCGGAAAGTACGAAGTGAGGCCGCTGGACCTCAACGATCTGGTTTCGTCCACCGCGGTCATGTTCGGGCACACGCGCAAAGAGCTTCGGATTCACACCAGGAATCAGCCAGGCCCCATCGTCGTGGATGCCGACCGCAGCCAAATGGAACAGGTGCTGTTGAACCTGCTGGTCAATGCCTGGCAGGCGATGCCTGGTGGAGGGGATCTGTACTTGCAGACATCGACCGTTGCCCTGGACGATTCCATCTGCCAATGCTACCGAATCCGGCCGGGTTCCTATGCCGAGGTCTCCGTCACGGATACGGGCATCGGCATCGACGAAGCCAACCTGGAAAAGATTTTCGATCCGTTTTTCACGACGAAGGAGGAAACACAGCGCACGGGGCTGGGTCTGGCCTCGGCGGACGGCATCGTCAGAAACCACGGCGGCATCATCACGGTAACCAGCAAAGTCGGCAAGGGATCCACCTTCAGCTTCTACCTTCCCCTTTCCGAAAACGATGTCCGGAGGCCGGAGGACGAGACAAATGAACTGCTCGGCGGCCCGGAGACGATCCTGGTGGTCGATGACGAGGAATGGATCCGAGAGGTGGCCGCGGCCATGTTGAAAAAGCTGGGATACGAGGTGATAGAGGCCGCGGGGGGGAAAGAAGCTGTGGACATCGTGGCCGAGAAGGGCGGGAGCATCGATCTGGTTGTTTTGGATATGATCATGCCGGGAATGGACGGTGGAGAAGCCTTTGATCGGATCCGTGACAACCGGCCGCATCTTCCGGTTCTGCTGTCCAGCGGCTACGCTGTGGACGGACAAGCCAAGACGATTTTGAACCGGGGGTGCGACGGATTCCTTCAGAAACCGTATCGGATCTCCGTTCTGTCCCAAAAGATAAGGGCGGTATTGGAACGCCGGCGCGACACGCCGAATTGACCCGCAGGACACTCTTCAAATTTTTCATGCGACCGGCCAAATCGAAAGGTGAAAGCGGCAGGATGAAAGTCAAGGCTGGACGGGATTTCGGCCGCCGCGATCGGCCCGGATGCGATTGGCCAGTAACAAGGCGCCGGCCCCGATCATCAGCGCGCACAGCACCTGGCCCATGGAAAAGGAGAACAGGACCAAACCGAGGTGAGCGTCCGGCTGGCGGAAATACTCGATGAAAAAACGGACGGTTCCGTACCCAATGAGGTAGATGGGGAGCATCGCTCCCCTGGGCAGAGAAAACTTGCGAAGCATCCACAGCAGGACAAACAGGACAATACCCTCGAAAAAGGCCTCGTACAGCTGGGATGGATGACGCCGGTCAATTCCGGGCGCTTGAGGAAAGAACATGCCGATGGGCGCATCGGTGCGCCTGCCGTACAGCTCCCCGTTGATGAAATTGCCGATCCGTCCGAACGTGTACCCCAATGGCGCGGCCGGTGCGAACAGGTCTCCCACCTGCCAGAAGTCCAGTCGACGGCTTTTCACCGTATACCCTGCGGCCGCGAGGACCCCCAGCAGACCACCATGGTAGGACATGCCGGAAATACCGGTAAAGGTAAAACCGTTGCTGATGTCGAAGGGTAGAACAATCTCCCACGGATAGCGCAGGAAGTAAGACGGGTTGTAAAACAAGACATATCCCAGCCGGGCCCCCACCACCAGGCCCAGAATCATGTTCAGCATCAGATCTCCGGCCTGCTCCACGCTCAGGTCGAACCGGTTTTCGGTTCGGATCCGATAGCGCACGAGGCCGTAGCAGACAGCGAAAGCCACCAGGTACATCAGACCGTAGTATTGGAGTCGAAACCAGCCGATTTGGAAGATCACCGGATCGATTCCCTCTGGAAGATGCTGCCACCAGTCCCAGAATGCCTGCATCGCCGTCACTTTCGAAGGTGTTTCGTCGATTTATGTTCGATGCGGTATCACAACCGCCGTCCCTGCATCCTTTCCCGACAAAAGGAATGCTTGTTTCCGCACCGGATTCCGCCGTTTTCACGATGGGCCGGGTGTTTCCTCGGAAAGCCGGTGGTGTCGAAGGCCGGTGGTTGCGGCCTCCTGCAGCAGCGGCACACGCGTTCCCCGGGATACGGGATTCGATGAGATCGGGACAACTTACCGGATCGACGCCTCCCGGGCAAGGAAACCCGCCCTCCGGAAACATAAAGTGGTTGTCAGAAATCCGTTCCGTTTCCCTGATGGTCCTTTTATCGAAATCGGGATCGAGCATCGCCGTTGAACAACCGATTTCGAACGCTTGCCAATCGGAACATATTTTTGACAATCGCTATGAAGCAAACAGTTTACAAAAATGAAATGCACAGACCCCTTTATTTACAGTTTTGTCAATTTTGAGCCCGTGCCTATCTGCCTTGCGAAATAGGAAAACCCGAAAAGCTTCAAGAATTCAGACTGTTCTGGGCTACTCTTCAAACAAGCCCCTTGGCACGCTTTTTGCTTTTTCTAAACATGAATCGTTGCCCCGGCTGCGATTTATGCCGGGTGGCCAGGCGGGCAACAACCGTTGGTTCCGAAACATCGGCAAGGTGTCAACGGATCCTCAACATCGTCACTCCTGCAGGCAAAGGAAAACAAACCCCTGAAACACTCCCCTGAACCAGGGAAAACGTGACAGAGCGCTAAAGCAACGCCCGGCCGCCCGGCAGACCAAGGTAAACAGCTGGTAACAGAAATCGAAAACAGCTCGTGTTATAGGCAAAAGCGAGGTAGCCATGGCTGGAACCCCAAAACCTTCGCCGGACGTCGCTCCGACCCGGTCCGCCTCCGTTGTCGTTTGCGGTTGCTGCGGTAAGGAGCTCCCATCGGATCGGGATCGGATCGAAACCGATGGGCATCGAATCGTCTGCCCCGCCTGTTATCGCGGAGCCGCATTCCCCGATGCCGTTCAAGCCTGTCCGGACCATTGGGCGGTTTGACGATTTTATAAATCGCCAAACCAGGGCTTTGCCTGCCCGGCGGTCTCCTCCGGAGGGACAAAGGTGGCCATGTCTCCGAGCATGACCTCGAATCCGGTGTGGTCGTTGCGCACCCACGGTGCGTAATTGGAGCGCACCGTAAGCACCGCCCGCAGTTCCAACCGGCTTGCAGAGGACTCACTGGACAGAATGCCCAGGTTGTAGCCGTTCCGGCACAGCGATCGAAAAAACCGTTGGGCGCTGAGAATGCCTCGGGCCAATTGCTCCAGCTCCGCGTCGGACACATCGGTCAGGGAAAATCGTCCCGGCAAAATCCCCCAGATCTCGTAGAAGCCTTCCGGGGCAAAGGCCGCCATCCACCCCCAGTCCCCCGACGTCCCGATCCAGCGGCTTCCGTCGGATCGCTCGTGCTCCATGTAGTCGGAAAACAGCAACCGTCCGGTGTTCCGGTGGTAGGCATCGGCAGCCCCGGTGTAAAACCGATGGTGATTGGCAGCCACCGTATCGGCATGCACCTGAAGGTGCGGATGCAGCAGAGAGCCACCGGCCGAGGGCAGGTGGTTTTGGGTGATGGCCATGAACACGGCTTCTGGATCCATTCTTTTTACAAGCTGCAGGTAGTGCCTGCAGTTGGCCAGGCTGTCGAGATAGGAGGATAACGGTGCGGTTCCGATTTCCGTGAAATGGCGTTCGTCGAAAAGGCTGACGGCGGAGTGGGACGCATATGGAAACAGGTTGGGAAACAGCACGGAACGGCCTCGGCGAAGTCGGTCTCCGGCATCCAGCCGCGGATCCAGACAGGGCGTGCTCTCGGCAAGACGCCCCGGGCAGAAGGGGCAATCGGCGGACGCGGAAGCCTCGGGCGGCGGCGGCGGAAGTGTCTCCGTGCCCGACTCCTTTTCTTCCTTCCGGCTGAAGGTGATGCGGCAGGATCTCCCGGTTATCGGGTGGGTGCGGATCTCAACGGGCCGTTCCAGCTTTTCTCCCCCGGGACCCCGCAACACCGCCACGACCCTACGGGTGTGAAAGTTTAGGGCTGCGGGCGTCTTCTCGCCCATGCACACCTCCCCGTTCTCCATACGGACGCGCTCCGGCGGTACTGGCCTGTTACAGATGCCGGAGAATCCGAAGGATGTGATCGTTTAACCTCTCGAAAACTTGTCGAAAAACTTCCACGGGTGCGCCTACGGGATCTTCCACCGGGCTCTTGCGGTTTTCCTTGTTCGGCCATGCTCCCACCAGAAAAATGCGGTCTCGATGCCAGGGGAAAAAGGTTTTGACAAAATCGGCGTGACCCTTCTCCATGCAGAGAATCAGCTCCGCCTCGCGGATCTCTTCCCCGATCAACGGCCGGGACTGGTGCCCGGATAGGTCGATTCCATTCTCATTGCACACCTGTTGGGAGAACAACGAAGCGGGCTGTCCCTCCATCGCCTGAATTCCCATGGAAGTGCCGATGAGATCGCCACGCCCGGCAAGTCCGGCGTTGTGGTTGAAAATCCCCTCGGCCATCGGGGAGCGGCAGATATTGGCGGTGCAGATGAAGACGACGCGGTTGCTCATGGTCACTTGATCCTTCGTAATCCGTGGGTTTGACGAAGCGAGAACAGAAACCGCGACAGCAGGACCCCCTCTGCCGCCTCCGGTGGTAAATCCGGATCTCCGGAGCATTCCCTGCACGACGCCAGCAGTTGGGCATTGCCGATGGGAAGCCGGAAATCGTTTCGGATGCGGCGGATGAGATCCGGACAGCCGGAACGGCATTCACTGTCGGACATTCGCGCCATGCGCGCCTTCTCTTTCCAGTCGACGGCAGCGGAAAGAAGCTCCAGGGCCTCATCCACCGTTTGTGGAAGGACCGTGCCGCCTCCTGTCGGCAAGGTCCCATCGACCCCGGCACCGTAGCGGAAAAGCGACGCCAGATCCATATGCAGCACGGTGCGAAGCAGGTGGACCACGCTCTGGTAGATGCGCGGGTCCTCGCTGTCACGCGGGCCTGCCACATTGAGAACACCGATGTCATGCTTGCCGATCCATCCGGCGGCTTCCAGGGCCGCTTGAAAGGCCGTGGTTTCGTTCAGGTCGACATGGAGAAGGGGCTTTCCCATCTCCAAAGCGCAGGTTCGGGTATAGGCCGATCCGCCGGTGAGGGAGCCGTGGGAGGCGATGAGGGTACCATCCGAGTCCCGAACATTGTTTCGGGTCCGTTCGGCGTAGTCGGAGGATTCGGTTTCTTGAAGCCGATAGCAGGCATCCAGGGGCCCGCTTTCGGTTCTCCGACCTCGAGGGACCCAACCACCGTGGTCGATGTCCATCTCGAGGGCCACATCCAAGGCGGCGCGGTCGGCACCGGTCTGCCCTCCGGAGACGATTTTGCGAATCTTCACGTCCGGTCCGTCCTCTGATGCCATGGCCTCGATAGAGGCCACAGGAAAAAGGGATTCGGTCATTCCCATAGCATCCGCCCCCGGGGAAAGCAACGGCCGCCGCCATACCGGGCACCGGTGCCGGACGCCCCGTGCGCATCCAGAATCCACATGCCCGATCGGCATTCCGGTGCAGCGTTCCGGACAAACAGCCGCCATTTTCCTGACTTCGGGAGGCCGGCAAGCCGAGAGGGAGGTGTTGTGATCGGCGTCCGGATCGGATACGATCCGCACATGGGAGAGACCGGAAACCCCGGGGGCCATTTCAGCAATGGGCCCGAGCCGCAGACATTTCGTGTCCAAGTGGAGGGCGGAGTCCTGAACGGGCTGGACTGGGGCGGCCAGGGGGAACCGGTACACCTTCTCCATGCCAACGGTTTCTGCGCGGGAACCTACGCCCCTTTTGTTCGGCACTTGCTGGATTCCTTCCGTGTATTGGCCAGCGACATCCGAGGCCACGGTGGATCGGATCCCATCGCTCCGGCACGCATTCGCCACTGGCGCGTCTTTGCCGAAGACCTGCGAGACCTTGTGGTGTCTCGCATGGATCCTCCCGTTGTGGGCATGGGCCATTCGCTGGGAGCCGTAACAACCCTGATCGCCGCGGCCGCTTATCCGCATCTGTTTTCGGCCCTGGTGCTGATCGAGCCGGTTCTGCTGCCGCGCCACCTGCTGCTGATGATGGACGTGCTGCGGATGGTGGGTCTTGCCGGATGGATGCCGCTGGCGAAAAAGGCCCGACGCCGAAAGAGATCCTTTCGCAGCCGGGCGGAAGCGTTCCGCCGCTTTGCCTCGGGACGGGGCCTGTTCAAGACCTGGTCCCCCGAATTCATCGACGCTTATTTGTCTTGCGGGCTCTTGGAAAAGGACGACGAAACGGCCGTGCTTCGATGCGACCCCGAAACCGAAGCACGGATCTTTGAATCCGTTCCATCGGACGTTTGGCGTACGGTCGGGCAGGTGCGCTGTCCGATACTGGCGCTTAGGGGAGAGCATTCGAAGGCCTTCCGAAAAGAGGCGGCCGAACAGTTGCAGCGTTTGGCGATCCACTGCCAATACCGTACGGTGCCCGCCAGCGGGCATTTCATTCCAATGGAGCAGCCCGAGGCCTGCGCAGCGGCCATCGTAGAGTGGATGGAGAAAAACCGGAGGAAAGAACCAAAAAAGGAAATAGAAAGATGATCCTGAGCTACAACGGGAAAAACCCCCGCATCGGAAAGGACGTCTACATCGCCCCCACGGCGGTGGTGATCGGTGACGTGCACATTGCCGACGGTGCAAGCGTCTGGTTCGGGGCGGTCGTTCGGGGAGATATGGACGCCATCCGCATTGGAAAGAACACCAACATCCAGGACAATTGCGTGTTGCACGTCGACGAGGGCTTTCCGGCGTTCATCGGCGACAACGTGACGGTGGGCCACCATGCCGTGGTGCACGGGTGTACAGTGGAAAACCGCTGTCTGATCGGCATCAATTCCGTGGTGCTCAACGGTGCGCGGATTCGGGAGGGCTCCGTGGTGGCTGCCGGATCGGTGGTGCGCCAGGGACAAGTGTGCGGACCGTGGGAGCTGGTCGCGGGCATTCCGGCCGGTTTCAAAAAGAAGCTGCCCGAGACGGCTCCCGAGGACATTCCCCAATCCGTAAAAAACTACCTGAGCGCTTCCGTCGCATACCGGGAAGTCGCCGGCGAGGGCCATTGATGCCCGGTGAAGCCGTTGGTCGGGTTGGCCCGGCGGATGGGGCCGACGGGCCGGCCACATGGATTCGACGGGGACGGCTGGCGGCGGCGAATGCCTGCGGAAGCGGCGTCACCGGCCCCCGGCGAACCCTGCAGTGTACGTCTTTACTTGGGTGGGGCGCTTTGGTACAAAACAAGAGACCATCGTTTCCTTCGCAGAGGGAGCCGAACGATGAAATCTCCAGAGGGTCCATCGGACCCGGTCACCCCCCAGCAACGGAGCCGTCGCCGAAGTGACCGGCTGGAAGACCGGTTGCGGGAATGCGAGGAGCGCTTCCAGAATCTTACCGAACACGCCAAGGCAGGAATCTGCATCATACAGCGGCGCGTGATCCTTTACGCCAATCCGCGGCTTGCCGATATCTTCGGATACGAAGCCGGGCATATGGAGGGAAGGCCCTTTACGGATTTCGTCCATTCCGACGCCCTGCCCGACGTGGAAGAAAACTACCGGCGGTTCAACAGCGCCGAAGCCTACGATCAGGCGTTCGAGACGGAAGGCCTGCACGTCAGCGGCCGCAAAATCGATATCGAGGTGCACCTGACCATGACCCGGATGAACGGCGTCCGTTCGGGATTGGTGCTGCTTTACGACGTCACGGCTCGCAAGCGTGCCGAGGCCCACATCCACCTGCTTACCCAGCAGTTGATCAGCGCTCAGGAGAACGAAAGAGCCCGAATTTCCAGGGAGCTCCACGACCGTGTCGCCCAGGATCTGTCCAGTCTCAAAATCGCAGTGGAAACCATCTTCGAAGACAACTGCCCGGTTCCGTCAACTGCTGCGGGACGGGTCCAGGAGATCTCCCGGATGCTTCAGGATATGATCGCCACGGTGCGGGATCTGGCCTACGACCTGCGCCCGCCGGGTCTGGATAAAATCGGCCTGGTTCGCACCGCCTTTCAATATTGTGAGGATTTCCAGAAAAGGAGCGGCATACGGCTGGATTTCCACTCCGCCGGCATGGGAGATCTGTCTCTGGATTTCGACACGATAATTCATCTCTACCGTTTGCTGCAGGAGGCGCTGCGAAACGTGGAGAAGCACGCCCGGGCCAGTCACGTGACTGTCCGGATGGTGGCCTCGTCGCCCAATGTCGTTTTGCGCATTGCCGACAACGGGGACGGTTTCGAGGTGGAGCAGCGGCTGGCCGCCGCGTTCGGGGAAAAACGAATGGGCCTGCGCAGCATGGAGGAACGCACCCGGCTCATCGGGGGAAAATTGGACATCGTGTCCCGCAAGGGGCTGGGCACCCGGGTTCTCATCGAAGCGCCCTGCCGGAAGGAAGCGAAGACATGAAGGCTCCAAAACGAATTTTGATCGTGGAAGACCACCCGTTGTTCCGGGAAGGACTGAAATCCATCATCGCTCGAGACGAACGATTCGAACTGGTGGCGGAAGCGGGAACGGGCCGGGAAGGCCTGGTGCAGGCGAAAAAGAAGAGGCCGGACGTCATCACCGTGGACATTTCCCTTCCGGATCGCAACGGCATTGAAGTCGTCCGCGAACTTCGGCAACGGCTGCCGGAATCCCGGATCCTGATCATCAGTATGCACTCCAAAATCGACTATATCGTTCAGGCATTTCAAGCCGGCGCCATTGGGTTTATCGCCAAGGAATCCGCATCGGAGAGGCTGCTGCAGGGGCTCCACGCGGTGGCCAAAGGGGATTATTTTCTCGACACTTCCGTGTCGCAGGAAGTGGTAGCCAGACTGATGGCCTCTCCGGGAAAAGGCGCCGAACTGGATGATCCGGAATACGCCTCCCTCACTCCTCGCGAGCAGGAAGTTTTGCGCCTGCTGGCCGAAGGCTTCAGCGTCCGGGAGGCTTCCGAAAAGCTGTTCATCAGCCCGAAAACCGTGGAAAACCACCGCAGCAACATCATGAGAAAGCTCGACTTGCACAGCACCTTCGAATTGGTGCGCTATGCCGCTCGTCTCGGTCTCATCGACGTGGATCTGTGGAAAAGCGGATAGCGCCCCGTTGGCACGCCGTCTACAGAAAAGACCTCCGGCAGGGCCTTGTGCCAAAACAATCGAGCGGTTCGACAGACAGCCATCCCGCGCTGAACCTTCTGCCACCGGTATGGGAAGTTTTCCCGAAACCAGGGAGTATTTCCCAGCAAAAATGAGTCCCGGCTCTCATGGACTTCTGGAACCGGCCCGCCTATACTGTTTACCATCCTGCACTGCAACGCACACTCTTCGACGATCGACTCGCGCACACGCCATCGGACGGGAACGCTCACGTAAAGGTTTAGGGAAGCTTTCACCATGGGTCACCGCACAGATCCGCACCGGATCGAGCAGCCGGCGCGGCAGAGGGATCTCAGGCGACAGATGGCCGAAAGGGAGGACGCCGTCGACATGATCCGCCTGATCCGCAGTATCCAGAAGGGACAAAACCAGACGGACTGCTTCTGTTCGGGGATCGCAGACTGCAACAAGCTCCACTGCCCCTGGAGGAAATACTGCCTGGATTGAACTCGGAAGCATCGGCGGCGGGACAGAAATGCATCAGCGGCTCAGCGCCGCGGCCTGCCGCCGAAAGAAATAAAGGAGGGGCCATGCCCAAATCCGCCGATGCGACCCGTTTGTGTAGCGCTTCGCCTCAAGAGCCGGCAAGGTATATTCCATGGGTGTCGAGCGCCGTGCCCACGCCGGAGCTCGAAAAGGACCGTCGAAATTCCCAGCGCTACAGGGTTCAGAAAAGCGCTTTTGCCGTCATTCGACCGAAAAGGCATCCTTTCCGGCTCGAGAAAGATATGTTCATGGTGGACGTAGCTCTGGCGGTGTTTCGCTCCCGTCCGGCCAAGCTGGGGCCGATTCTGGACATCAGCGCTTCGGGTCTGGCGGTGCAGTGCTTCGAAGGGACCCATCGTGTCCGGCAGGCCCACGTTTTGGACCTCCTGGTGGCTGAAAGCGCGTTTTTTATCCAGGAGCTGCACTTTACCGTAGTGGCCGATATCCCCTTTCCAGGCGAGCAGGAGTTCAGTCCGCTCCTGAGCCGCCGGCTGTCCATTCGGTTTGAGCGGATCGGCGACGGACATCGGAGGGAACTCCGCCGGTTCATCGATAACTACACGATACGGTAGCGTCTGGAGGGAAATCTCCAGGGTGTGGCCGGCGGCATGGCAACACCCTGTTGTCGGGGCGGGAGACCGGAGAGGCAGTCCGGTCCCCGCTTCCATGGAAAAGCCTTTTCGGCCCTGTTGGAAGGAGGCCCCCATGGAATTGGACCGAATCCTCGTGCCGGTGGACGGGTCGGACTATTCCCTGCGAGCAGCCCGATATGCACTGAATCTGGGGAAAACCCTCAACAGCGAGATCGTCCTGGTCCATTGTCGCAAACAAGTGCCGCTCTATCTCGGGGAACCGTATTTTCAGGAGGCTCACGATCGGATTATGGAGCACACCGAGAAACTCATGCAGCCGTTCCGGGACCTGCTTTCCCAGAACGGCATCTCGGTGACGGAACGCATTCTCGAAGGTCGCCCGGCCGCGATGATCTGTGAATCGGCCCGGATCGAAAACTGCGATTTGATCGTGATGGGATCGAGAGGCCGCAGCGATTGGCAGGGATTGCTGCTGGGCAGCGTGACCCACCGCGTTCTCCAGGCGACACCGGTGCCGGTCCTGGTGATTCGTTGACGTCGGGTCCCTGAACGAAATGCCGCACGGGGAAACTCCCCTGCTCCGACGCACTTGGAGGCAAACCTTGCCGTCTATGCAAAACAACCCATATTTCGGAAACCCGCTGGGGTCACCTTTGCCAGAGACAGAGAGGTGCACCATGTCCGCCGCCGCACAGCCCGCAGCCGCCGAGCAGAGAAACTTCGACCGTCATGTCTACAGCATCCCCATCTGGTTCGCCTATTTCAACCGAAACCATTACCACCCCGCACGGATGCACGACTACGGCGAAGGCGGTATCCGGTTCTACACCGAATTTCCGGTAAAGGAAGGCTCGGTCATCGTGATTCGGCTGGATCCAACCCGCCCCGTTCCTGCGGGTGCCTCCTGCAAGCCCGGCTTTCGCAACCTCTCACTGCTGGAGGTGCGGTGGTGCCGCGAAACGACAAGGAACTCCGTGGCGGCGTACGAGGTTGGCGGGCGGTATTTCTAGTGTAGTGTCCCGGATGTTTCTTCAAAAAAGCATCGCTCCAGCAAAGCCTCCAAGCCACGATCGAGACGGGCCAAATCCGAATATCGAAATCCGAACTCCGAAACAAATCCAAAGCACGAATGATCCAATGCTCCAAACAACGGATAAAAAAGCCATTAAAAATCCAGTCGATGCATTACATGGTTTTGAAAATTTGAATTTGGGTCATTTGAAATTGTTTCGGATTTCGTGCTTTGCTGATCGAATCCTTGGGATCGACCCAAACAAAGGCCGTTTCTTTTTTCTCGTAATTTGTGGGACAAAATGCTAGAAGCCATCTCAAAATTAGGATTTTCGTTCAGGGTCAAGGAGGATCCGAGTTTGCAGCCGCAGGAATACGGCTGGTTTTCGAGGACTGGAAACGAGGACCGGAAGCCGAGATGGGGCGAAAAGACAATTTTGAGATCACTTCTATAGTCCGGGCGCCCATCTTAGCGTCTCCGGCGGCGAACCTGCGTCCTCACCGGTGCAACGGGGGTCATCTTCGGGTACATCCCTTTTT
>JAJDOA010000362.1 GCA_022340405.1 Desulfobacteraceae bacterium
TCCTCGATTTCCTGCCCGATTTGACGGAGAAAATCCAGGAGTCGAAGTAGCCGGTACAGTGCAGATCAAAGGGGGCTCGCCCGAAGAAGGCAAAGCCCCCTTTTTCTTGCCCTTCGTAGGGGCGGGGTTTATCCCCGCCCGCATTGCAGGATCCGTCACGCTGCAACGGGAGGGGATAAACCCCTCCCCTACATTTCTATGGTACCGCATAACGGAAACGGAACCGAATTCTGACAATTGCTCTATCCTCCTGTTGGTGGGTTGTCGGCGGGGGCTCGTGGTTTTGGCGAAGTAAGCAGTAAGCAGGAGCGGTCCGATGTCCGATGTCGGAAGTCGGATGTCAGAAAACGGCCGGGAGGGCTGTCGGAAAATGTTTTTTCTCTGCTTACTGCTCACTGCTTACTCTTTACACTGCCGTCATTTCCTACGTACCGCGGATACGTGGTTTTTGCCGTGTCGGCAACGGCCGGGTCCACATCCACGGTAACAAAAGGCCGATCCGGTCCGGTTGCGGCGATGATGTCTCCCTCCTCGGGCTCGATCACCCAGCCTGCGCCGCCGAACATCGCTTTCGGGCCGTTGGGGCCTCTGAAGTTGGAGGACAGGCAATAGGCTCCGGACACCACCGCGGCGGCCCTGCCGCCGGCGATCCACTTGCTGCGCGAGGGCAGGGGCGTCGCTCTGGGGCACAGGAGGATGTGCGCACCGAGACGTCCGTAGCGGCGGGCCTGTTCGAAGAACCACATTTCGGTGCAGACAAGGAAGCCGGTGGACAGGCCTCGGAGATCTGCCGTAGAGAAGTCCTCCGGACCGGAACGGTACCAGGAGGCTTCCCAATAGCCTTCCTCGTCCGGAAGGTAGACTTTCCGGTGAACCGCACGGTAAGCGCCGCCTGCCTCCCGGATGAAAGCCTCGTTGAATCGGGCTCCGGATTCGATCACGGGGCGTGTTGCCGCCACCGCGGCCGGCGCCAGTTCTTCCAGCCGGTCCATCCACCGATCGTGGGCGGCGACCGCCTCGGCCCACGCCCGCGGATCCGGAGTCCGATCCCTACAGAGCCAGGGATGGAAGGGCATCTCGGGCAGCAGGATCAGTTCGCTGTTCTCGGCGGCCGCGTGGTCCGACAGTATCTTCCATTCGGATGCGAATCGATCCGGGTCGTTGGACATCTCGCACACGGTCACCTTCATCGGCGAGTTTCCTGCAAAAGCCGGCATACGGCCGAAAAGTCCTTCTCACCCAACCCGCGGCGCCGCGCCATGGCGAAGATTTCTTTTACGGCCTGCAGCCCAGGCAAGGCCAGGCCCTGTTCGTAGGCCGTGAGTGCAGCCAGGTGCAGGTCCTTGTGCATCCACTGCAGGGGAAAATCCGCTTCGTAGGCGTCGTTTTCCACCTTCGATCGCTTGGCCTGCAAAAACGGTGCGGTCACCGGGGCGCCAAGCAGCACCTCCAGCAGTGTCGAACGGGAGATTCCCAGCGATTCACCCAGTGCAAGCCCCTCGGCGAAGCCGGCCATGGCGTGGCCCAACAGCAGGTTGACCACCATTTTTATCGATGTACCCGCACCGTTGGCGCCAAAGTGCCGATGCGCCTTTCCCATGGCCTCGAACAGGGGGGCACACCGTTCGACCACCGCCGCATCTCCACCCACCAGAAAGACCAGATCCCCGGTTTCGGCCGGTCCCTTTGATCCGGCCACGGGTGCATCCAGGAAGTGGATTCCGCGTTTGCGGCACTCTCCGGCCATGTGGCGGGAAAAGGAAGGATGAACCGTGCTGCTGTCCACCCACACCGCATCCTCGACCAACGCCGGCAGAAACCCCCTTTCTCCGAAGGCCGTTTCCTGCACCGCCTCGGGTGTCGACAGCATCGTGAACAACACATCGGCCTTGCGGGCTGCGTTCGCAGGACTCTCGCACCATTCGGCTGCCAGTCCGTGTGCCTTTTCCTGTGTTCGATTGTGAACCCTGAGACGGAAGCCGGATCGGATCAAATTCGCCGCCATGCGGCTTCCCATGATTCCCAGGCCGATAAAGCCGACGTTCATGCCGAGCTCCTTTTTTGTATGCATCCTCCGATTGCGCTACTCTCGTTGAAATTTTATTGAGCAGCCGTCAAAAGTCCGTTCCGTTATCGGCACGCTTTACCTTCGAACCGGCGTCAGCGAGCGCATCCAAATAACAGAATTCCTTACCGGGAAGATTCCCCGCTGCTTGCGGCGGGGAATCTTCTGACGTAGGGGAGGGGTTTATCCCCTCCCGTTGCTGGTATCACCCACCCCGGGCGGGGGTAAACCCCCCCCCAACGAAAAACAAGCAAAAACGATCCGTTCCGATGTCAGTTTTCAATCCGTACTTCATCACCTCATCCTCCCTTCGTCGATTTTTCTAGCCCCCGGCTCCCGGTCCGGAGCCACGACGGGAAAATCGGCGATGAGTTCTGCGGGGATTGGGGCGGGCCTCCCGGAGGCGGCATGCACCATGACCCAGTCGGTTTCCGCCCGGGCCAGCTGGGTCCGGCCGCCGGGACCGAGGAACCGATACCTGCGGGGACTGCGGACTTTCTGAAAACCGGCGACCCAGGTCTGTACCGTGATCTCGTCACCCAGTCGGGCGGGCCGGTGGTATTCGATCCAGTGGCTTCTGACAACCCATGCCAGACCCAGCGCCTGTAGCCGGTCCACCGGCCAGCCCAGTTTCCGGGCATGCCGGGAAGCCGCATCCTGCATCCACTGCACGTAGCGAACGTTGTTGACATGATCGTTGTCGTCGAGGTCGCTTTTTCCTACCGTGATGACATGATGGAAAATTTCGATCGGGTCCATGATTCGATTTCGGCGCATTGCAGATTGTCGTTTGGTTGCTCTGCGGAGGCGAGGCTTTTCCCGCCGGCCGAGCGCATCCATCATGGCATAAAACCGTTTTCCGGTCCACAACGACGGTGGACCGTTGTGTGTGTGGGGGGGCACGGCTTACAGCTGGATGGTAAGATCGTAGATGCCGCTTTCCAGGTGCGCCTTTACGGGCAACCCACCCTTGCGGAAGACCTTCATCATGGAAGCGTTGGAAAACAGGACGCTGGCGGCGAATTCCTTGACCCCTCTCTCCCGGGCCAGGCGGATGAGCAGCCTGTACAGGAAGGTCGCGATACTCATACTCTGGTACGCCTCGTCCACGATGAACTCGAGCTCCGCCAGAGCGGTGCCCGGAATGCGGATGTATCGTGCCTCTGCGACAATGCGGCCGCTGTCCTCTTCACCGACCACCCCGACGATGGACATGACCTGTCGCCAGTCGACGTTGACGTACTCCTGCATCTTTTTGTGCGGCATCGCGCGAACCCGTGAGAAGTAGCGCGCGTACACCGCTTCGTTGGAGAACCGGTAAAACAGGCGCCGCATGCCTTCCTCGTCGGATGGCTTGATGGGACGGAATCGGCATCGGGTTCCGTCCGGCAGCTCTATTTCCGCTCGGATTTCCTTTGGATACAAGCGTCCGCTGTCGGCCAGAAATATCTGGTCCCGGTAAAGAATGTTCGCCTGCCGGGCTGTTTCCACAAGGTGCTGCCTGTCGTCCGGATGGGCGATGTCGATGAGTGCCTGTGCGCGCTCCCGAACGGTTTGTCCCTCCAGATGGGCCAGGCCATATTCCGTGGCCACGACCTTTACCGCTTCGTAAACGCCGTAGGGATTGGGCATGTCCTCGATGGAAAGGCGGATATTGGCCTCTCCTATTTCGTTCCGGCTCGGCAGGGCAAAGATGGTCCGTCCTCCCGGAGATAGCTCGGCTCCGTAATACAGATCCATGACCTCGGTGGGGCAGCTGGCCACGTCCCCGCATCCTCTCTCCAGACTGATCCGGCCGTAGAGGTCGACGGTGTGCGCCGGAACCACCGTGACGAACCTGGGATTTCTTCCGATCACGAACGGATCGAAAATCTTGTCGATCCGTTGAAACTCCACCCTCGGATTCCGGTCGAGCCAGCGAAGAAGGCGGCGGGTTCCTATGGCATAGGAGGTCAGGGACTTGCCCCTGTGGGTTCCCTTTCGGTGGTTGGTCACGGCGCCGCTGTTGACGAGATCCATGAGTGCATCCGTGAAAAATGGGGAGTGAATGCCCAGATGTCGCTTTTCGGCCAGCACCTTGCCCAGAGATTCGAACAGAGGACCCACAAAAAAGGCGATGCAACTGCCGTCTTCGATGATCTGCGCCACACGGTCCGCAATCTCCTCGTACACATCATCGGTCGGCCAACGGTTGAAAACCAGGGGGGGAGTGCTGGATTCGATGAGAAAGTCGAAGTCTTCCGCGCGTACGAACGTGTCGCCGAAGGTGACCGGGATTCCCTCCTGGATTTCTCCAACGGTGATGGAGGCCTGTTCCATGGCTTCCCGGGCCACGTCCACGGCCACGCCCAGGCTACAGAACCCCTTGTTGTCCGGAGGGGTTATCTGTACGATGGCCACGTCAATGGAGACGAGCCCGGATTCGATCAGGTGCGGAATATTGGTGAAGCGGCAGGGCACGAAGTCCACGTGGCCGTTCCGTACGGCGGCATCGGCCACCCATCCGGAAAAAAAGGTTTTCAACCGCAGGTGCTCGGCCTCCAGCGCATCCGAAGACACGGCGGCGCCAAAGCTCAACAGCTGAACCACCTCGAGGTCTTCCAGTCGTCCTCTGGGCGCATGGAGCAGGTGCTGCAGCATGGTTTGCGGTTCGGCGCCGGCCGAGCCCACAAACAAGGACATTCCAGGCCGGATTTTATCGAGGATTTCCTCCGGCAAGACGGTTTTCCACTTCCGGATTGTTTTCTTTCCGGGGGACATCGCTCTCCTCGGGAGGTTTCAGCAAGCCTGCTCGACGTTTTCCTTCGTCTGGCTGCTCTGAAACCGGTTCAGAAACCACTCCATGGGATCCATGGTATCGAAACCGTTTTCTTCCAGTATTTTCCGGGCTCGGGCAATGTTTTTGGTTGCCAGGAAGAGAAACAGGATGCGCCGACCCTCAAGCCAGCTCTTCAAGGACAGAACGCTTCCGATACCGTAGGCCTCCTCGGTGAGAATATCGACAGCCCGCTGCAGAGCGTCCGGTCGGTCCTCGCACTGGACACCCACGAAGGTGCCGGGGCCATCGGTTCCCAATATCTCCAGAAATCCGTCGAGCAGGTCGGCTTCGGATACGATGCCGACGACCCTGAGGCCCTCGTCGACAATGGGAAGAGCTCCGACGCGGGTTTCCCGAAACAGGGCCAGAACATCCTGCAACGTCGATTCCGGGGATATGGTGTGAGGGTTGGCGGTCATGACGTCGGCCACTTTGAGCTTGGAGAATTCCCACAGTTTTTCTTCGTGACCGGCGTTTTCATCCCTGCTCCAGGGACAGGCGCTGCGAAGATCACGGTCCGTGATGATACCGATCAGTTGGTTTTCCGGGCCGACGACCGGCAGGTGTCGTATCCGGTGGACGGACATCCGGGTGCGTGCCGTCACTAGACTGTCTTCCGGGGTGACGGTGACCACAAAGGACGGTGGAGGATAGGGTGCGGTCATGGCGACCTCCTTCCGGCATCCAGCGATGCCGGCACTCCGACGGGTTGGGCGTCCGGTGGAAGACCGTTCGGTTTGCGGAACAAGGGGGAGTCAGTTATCAACCGCAATACCGGGCAGAGAGATCGGAGAATCGCAGGCAAAGAATGCTCTGAATGCGAGCGCAGACGGAGGAGAAGGGCAGCAAGCAGGACGACGATCGGTCCGGCAGGAGGAGAGTATCCGTTTCCAACGAACACAATATATAATAATACTACTTTTTTTGTCGGAATCCTGTCAAGCAGATTTCCAGTCATTGACCGCACCGGGTGGTAAAAACGGATAAGAGCGGTCCACTTCCGCCATAGAATGTGATAAACTCCCACCGGAGGCTGTGGATAAACGGCGCCTCCCGCCCTGATACGGCGTCCTCCCCTCGGGCTGATCCTCAACGTAGCGCCGCTACGTCTGCGGTCATCCCTTCGGCTGCGTTTCCCGCATTGCGGGATGACTCAGCTGATTTCTCGAGACGGGCGGAGAGCCTCTTGCCTGAGTGCGGGATGCTTGTTTATTCACAGCCTCCCAAGAAACGACGGATTCCGACAACCCTGATCGAACCGGGGGACAATCATGCCTCTTCCATTCGATTCCATTTACTCCCACGGCTTTGTTCGTACCGCCGTGGCCGTCCCCTCGCTTCGGGTGGCCGACCCGGCCTACAATGCCGAGCGTACCCTGGAACTGGCTAGACGTGCATCGGAAATGCACGCCGCCGTGGTGCTGTTTCCGGAGCTCGGCCTTTCGGCCTATTCCAACGAAGACCTGTTTCACCAGGACGCCCTTTTGGGCGCAGTCCAAGACGCGCTCTCCACGCTGGTCGAGGAGAGCGCGCGGTTGGCGCCCGTTCTCTTGTTGGGCGCGCCCCTTCGTTTCGAAGAAAAGCTTTTCAACTGCGCTGTGGCGGTGCACAAGGGAAGGGTCCTGGGCATCGTCCCCAAAACCTATATTCCCAACTACCGGGAATTTTACGAAAAACGGCAGTTCGCTTCCGGCCGGCAGGCGATGGCTGCGGAGGTCTCCTTTCTGGGGGGAAAGGTTCCCTTCGGCAGCGACTTGATATTCGAGGATTCCACCCTTTCGGGTTTCGCCCTTCACGCGGAGATCTGTGAGGACATCTGGACCCCGATTCCCCCCAGCACCTATGCCGCAATGGCCGGCGCCACCGTTATCGCCAACCTTTCCGCCAGCAACATCACGGTGGGAAAGACGGATTACCGCCGCCTTCTTTGTGCCTCCCAGTCCGCCAAGTGCATCTGCGCCTATTTGTATTCGGCTTCCGGACCCGGCGAGTCCACCACCGATCTGGCCTGGGACGGATATGCCGTGATCTACGAAAACAACGACCTGCTGGCGGAATCACGCCGTTTCCAAAGCGAAGAGCAGATCATCGTCGCCGACATCGATCTCGACCGTCTGGCCCAGGACCGCATGCGGATGACCAGCTTTCACGATGCGGCGGCCGACAACCGGGACCGGGTCGCGGCCATGCGTCGGATCGCCTTTTCCTACGAGACGCCGGAGACGGCGGTTCCGCTGTGTAGGAGCGTGCAGCGTTTCCCCTACGTACCCAGCAACCCGGCCGTTTTGGACGAGCGTTGCTACGAAATCTACAACATTCAAGTCCATAGTCTGATGAAGCGGTTGACCTCCACCGGTCTCCAGAAGGCGGTCGTGGGAGTCTCCGGCGGACTCGACTCCACGCAGGCGCTCATCGTCGCCGCCAAGACCATGGACCGCCTCGGGCTTTCGCGGGAAAATGTTCTCGGCTACACCATGCCCGGTTTCGCCACCAGCAGCACGACCCGCGACAACGCCCACAAGCTCATGAGGGCGCTCGGGGTCAGCGCCGGCGAAATCGACATCCGTCCCGCGTGCATGCAAATGTTCCAGGACATCGGCCACCCTTTCGCGGACGGGAAGCGGCTGTACGACGTCACTTTTGAAAACGTACAAGCCGGCGACCGGACCTCCCACCTTTTCCGGCTGGCCAATTTTCATCAAGCGCTGGTTATCGGCACAGGAGATCTAAGCGAGTTGGCACTGGGATGGGCCACCTACGGGGTGGGGGACCAGATGTCGCACTACAACGTCAACGCGTCCGTACCCAAGACCCTCATCCAGCACCTGATCCGGTGGGTCGTAAAAAACGAAGCCTTTGCCCCCCGCGCGGGAGAGGTGCTGCAGGCGATCCTGGATACCGAGATCTCCCCCGAACTGGTGCCGGCAGGGGAGAAGGACGCTTTGGATCGCCCCCATCAGAGTACGGAGTCTATCGTCGGCCCCTACGAACTGCAGGATTTCCACCTGTACTATATTACCCGTTTTGGTTTTCGACCCAGCAAGGTGGCGTTTCTGGCGCAACACGCGTGGAGCGACCCTTCGACAGGGTTCTGGCCGCCGTTTTTCCCCGAGGAAAGCCGCCGTGCCTACGACTTGGCCGCCATCCGCAAATGGCTTGAAGTTTTTCTCCACCGTTTCTTTCAGATCAGCCAGTTCAAACGCAGCGCGATGCCCAACGGACCCAAGGTGGGCTCCGGGGGTTCTCTGTCGCCGCGCAGCGACTGGCGAGCGCCGAGTGATTCGGAAGCCACCGTATGGCTGGAGGAACTTCGGGAAAACGTTCCGGAAAGGTAGCACCCGTCATGTTGGAAACACACAATCTTGCCCTGTTTGTCCTCTCCTGTATCCTGCTCAACCTCACACCGGGGCAGGACACGCTGTTCATCGTGGGGCGAAGCGCCGCCCAGGGCTCCCGGGCCGGACTGATTTCCGCCTTTGGCATCATGACCGGGGTTTTGGTGCACACTCTGCTGGCCGCATTCGGACTGTCCGCCGTTTTGGCGGCATCCTCGCTGGCCTTTGGCATCGTCAAATTCGCCGGAGCCGGATATCTGATCTGGCTGGGTGTCGGGTTTCTGCGGAGTGGAAATCTTTCGCACGCTCCCGTCGCCCCACCCGCAAACCGGTCTGTTCCTTCCTGGACCCTTTATCGCCAGGGAATCCTGACCAATTTGCTGAACCCGAAAGTGTCCCTGTTTTTCCTCTCCTTTCTTCCCCAGTTCGTGAACCCCGGTGCCGAGCGAATCGTTCTTTCTTTCGTCTTTCTGGGACTGATCTTCTTCACCACAGGCACCCTCTGGTGCGTGATTCTTGCATACGGCTCCGCTTGGTTGACGGAGCGGTTCCGGCAAAAAACCATCGCGGGCGGCGTCCTGAAAAAAGCGACCGGGGCGTTGTTCGTGGGGCTGGGGCTGAAGCTGGCCTTTTCTCACGTCGATTGAACCGATTCCGCAGATGAGCATTTCATGAAACACTCCTCTTCTTCCCTTTCCACAGCGGCCCGGATCATGTCCTCCTTCGCCGCCGACACGGGATTGTCGGGGAGGGCTGGATCATCCCAACGCTACTTGTGGACCGATGCTTTCGCCGTATGCAATTTCCTGGGGCTTTTCGAAGAAACCGGGGATGCCGAGTTCCGGAACCTGGCGCTGCGCTTGGTCCGGCAGGTACACCTCACTCTGGGGCGGTACAGGGAAGACGATTCTCGGCAGGGGTGGATCAGCGGCCTCGGGGATGCGGAGGGGCAGGCCCATCCGACCATCGGGGGACTTCGCATCGGCAAGAAGCTGCCGGAAAGGAGGCCGGAGGAGCCCTTCGACGAACGGGGGGAATGGGACCGGGACGGCCAGTACTATCATTATTTGACCCGGTGGATGCACGCGCTGTACCGCACCTGGCAGACCACGGGTCAGGTCGGGTATCTGCAGTGGGCCGAGGAACTGGCCCTTACAGCCAACGAGCGGTTCATCCACCACTCTCCTGTGGACGGAAGGCCCTATGTCCTGTGGAAGATGAGCATCGATCTGTCCCGACCGCTGGTTCCTTCCATGGGGCATCACGACCCGTTGGACGGTTGGACCGCCTGCCTCCGGCTCCTGCGTGCGGGCGAGACCGCCGATCTCCGTTTCGAGGCGCTTCGCCCCCAGCTGGAACGGTTGGACCGCATCTGTCGGGGGCGATCCTGGGCGACGGCCGATCCGCTGGGGCTGGGAGGGCTGCTGTGCGATGCGGGGTTTCTGGCCCGGATGGCAGCCGAAGGAGCAGGCCGGGCGAGGATCCGGTTGGAAGAAGTGATGCAGGCAGCGATTCACGGTCTTTCGGATTATGCAAAGAGTCATGCCGAAGCCCTGCCGGCAGCGTATCGGCTCGCCTTTCGGGAACTGGGACTGGCCATCGGTTTGAAGGGGGTGCCCCAGTGGAGGCGGTTTTTGGCGAAAGCCCGCCGACAGCCGGGAAGGGACCCGGAGCCGGACCTTCCGGGCCTCGGCCGAAAGCTTTCATCGTACGGTTTCCTTGCGGAGGATATCGAGAAATTCTGGTCGCAGCAGAAGAATCAAGCAACACGCACCTGGCAGGAGCATCGCGACATCAACCGTGTCATGCTCGCGACGTGCCTCGTGCCAGGGGGGTATCTTCCCTAATAGAATTCTGTTCCGTAACCGCAGGGGTTTCTAATAGAATTGCAGGGATGGGTTTATCCTCTCCCGTTGGTGGTTTCGCCTATACCGGGCCCCGTGACCGGGATGCCCGCTTCGCTCCCAAGGGCGGGGATAAACCCCGCCCCTACGAAAATCAGAAAGAACCCATTTCCTTCGGAACCCATCTTTGGCAATTGCTCAAAAGGATCAACAGGGAGGATGTGTATGGATGAAAAGCGACTGGCGGAAA
>JAJDOA010000001.1 GCA_022340405.1 Desulfobacteraceae bacterium
TCCCGAATGCGCCGCAGCAGCATCTTCTTGTCGACGCGCAAGACTCGCGCCTCGCCAACAGCGCGTACAGAGGCCGATCGCACTTCTTTTTCGAAAACGGCCATTTCGCCGAAAAAATCTCCGGTTTCCAGGAAGGCCAGATGCTGCTCCCCACCGCCAACGGAATGCTGGATCACCTCCACCCGCCCCGCCTGCACCACGTACATGCTGTCGCCGATCTCGTCCTGCCGAATGATGAATTCGCCGTCAGCGTATCGGGTCCCCAGGGCGCCCGTGACCATGTTCAGTGCACCTCGTCCGCTTTCACGGCGGACTTCCGGTCGGGCCGCAAGCCGGCTGAAAGGCTGCGCGCCAGGTTCGCGATGAAACCGGGATGCAGGGTTCCGCGAAACATTTCCGCGTAGGGTGCGCTGCCGGTGAACATGTTCCAGAGCAGCGTGCTCATGTGCGGCCTGGCCGAAGGGTCGGCTTGCTCGCGCTGCGCCATGCGCAGCATCGCCCGGCGCGTGAAGCGGGAGTTCTTCATGACCGTGTTGGTCGCGAACATCACCTTCCCGATGGCGTTGTCGTTCGCGATGCTCTTGCAAGCCGGCCAGAAGTGGCGGGCGAAATCTTCCTTCCCTTCCCCATGAAAAACCGCGGCCGTGGCTGCGGCCTTGCCGGTGCGAAAAGCGGCGCCGATACCGTCTTTGTACAGCCTCGTGACCCCACTGTCGCCGATCATGACAACGCGGTCACCGTAGGGGCGCTTCTTTGCCCCCAGGTTGATCAGCGGCGAACAGGAGCAGACACACGGAACCGCGTCGGTGGGGAAGGCGCGGCGCACGACCGGATCGTTCAGGAAGGCGTGCACGAGTTCCTGGTCGAGATCGTCACCCACCATGACGACCGTGGCGAATGGGCCTTTGGGAATGATGGCGGCGAATTCGAAGCGCGGAATCGTCAACAGAAACACGTGCACGGACCGCCCCAGGATTCGCCGGATTTCCTCCTCGGTCGATCGGAATTCGCAGATATAGCCCCGCGTGGTTTTCGGGGGTTCATAATCGCCAGGCGAGTCCGCCAACAGCTTGATGAAGTTGCTGTTCACTCCGGTGGCGACCGCCACCAGGTCATAACGATCACTGGCGCCATCGGCATATTGCAGTGTCGGAAAACCATGCGCCCAGTTGACCCCGGTGATCAGCTTCCGCACGATGCGGGCGCCGCGGTTGACCGCCTTCTCCTGCAAAAAGCCGTCAAAGCTTTCCAGTTCGGCGTCCGCGCCGTCACGCGGCCCATTCCCTCGGTACAGGGCGGCGATGCGCTGCTCGTGGACGGGGCTCTCGATCGAAACGTCTCCGACGTCCATGTGCACCACGTAGGATTCCACCCCGCGCTGCACGACGCCGCGGGGAAGGACGATGCCCTCCGCCGCCAGGATCTGGACCAGGGATTCCGAGACGATACCGCCGCAATGGTTGCAGCCGGCCGGCCCACAGTACCGGAAGGATCGGGGTTCGTAGATATCGACCTGGACATCGAGGTCGATGGCCTCGGCCATTTTCAGCAGGAAATAGGAAAAAAACGAGCCAGCGGGACCACTGCCGACCACGGCAACCTTCGATCCGTCCTGCAGACTGAATTCCTTTTCGTCGTCGACTGCCAGCTGTGTAAACGAATCTGCTACGGACGTCTGCGACGAGAATCCCATCAAATCTCCCTTCAGCGATGTCCGATTCTCTGTTAGTCTACGCTGTCGGGCAATAACCAGAATCCGACCCAAGTCAAGAAAAAGCCTGTTTCATACAACCATGCGTTTACTTCAGGAACGAGTTGATATAGGGGCTCCACTCGAGCAGGTCTGGGAAGTCCTGGCGGATTTCGGCGGCGTCTGCGACTGGGCGCCCTACATGCGAGCCTCGCACCTTATCGGTGAAACGACCACGGGGGTCGGCATGCGCCGGGGCATGCGCCACGCCTGGGGCTTTCGTTTCGAAGAAACGGTCACCCAGTGGCACGACGGCAAGGGTTTTTCTTTCGACGTCCTCAAGGCGCCCTTTCCGATGATGAACGTGAAGGAAACCTGGGTCGTGGGCCACGAGCAGGGCGAAACGGTAGTCGAAACCCAGGTCCGTTACGACATGCGGCTCGGCGCGGTCGGCACGATCCTGGACTGGGTCCTTGTCCGTTTCGTCGTGCGCCGGGAAATGCGGGCGGGCTTGGGGGGATTGAAGCGGTACGTCGAAGAACGATCCCCCGACCAGCGTCAGGGCTGAAGCCGCCTGTCCGGACGGCTCGCCCCAACGACCACGAGCAAACGGGGTTCCCGCTAGCCTTTTTCGAGCGCCTCGGAGATTTCCTGTAACACGGCCGGATCTTCTATGGTCGCCGGCACGTTGTACTCCTTGTGGTCCGCGATCTTCCGCATGGTCCCCCGCAGGATCTTGCCGGAGCGTGTCTTGGGCAGGCGCTGCACCACCACGATGTTTCGGGGCGTGGCGATGGGTCCGACCTGCGACCGCACGGTCTGCACCAACTCGGACCTGAGGGTCGCCAGATCGATCTTCGACCCCGCGTTCAGGACCACGAATCCCAGCGGCATCTCGCCCTTCAGTGTGTCCTCGACCCCGATCACGGCGCACTCGGCCACCTCCGGATGCGTCGCCAGCGCCTCTTCCAGCGCGCCGGTGGACAGCCGGTGGCCGGCAACGTTGATGACGTCGTCGATGCGGCTCATGACCCAGAGGTAGCCCTCCTCGTCCATCACCCCGGCATCGCCGGTCAGGTAGTAGCCCTCGAAGCGCGAAAGGTACGTGTCGTAGAATCGCTGACGGTTACCCCAAAGGGTCGGCAGAACGCCCGGCGGCAGCGGCAGCTTGACGACGATGTTGCCTGACTTGCCCCGGGGCACCTCCGCGCCGGAATCGTCGAGCACCCGGATGTCGTATCCAGGCACGGCGACCGTGGGTGAGCCCGCCTTCACCGGAAGTGGCTCGATCCCCATCGGATTGGCAGCCATTGCCCAACCACTTTCCGTTTGCCACCAATGATCTATAACGGGAATCTCAAGTTGTTTCTCAGCCCAGTGAAGGGTATCGGGGTCGCACCGCTCCCCGGCAAGAAACAGCGTCTTCAAGCTGGAAATATCGTGTTCGTGCAACAACTTGCCTTCCGAATCCTCCCGGCGAATCGCGCGAAACGCCGTCGGGGCCGTAAACAGGCATTTCACCCCGTGCTGCTCGATAACACGCCAGAACGCGCCGGCGTCCGGCGTGCCCACCGGTTTGCCTTCGTAGAGAATGGTGGTGCAGCCGTGGAGCAAGGGCGCATACACGATGTACGAATGGCCCACGACCCAGCCGATGTCCGACGCCGCCCAGTACACATCCCCGGGGCGCACGTTGTATATCTTGTCCATGCTCCACTTCAGGGCCACGGCGTGCCCGCCGTTCGGCCGAACCACGCCTTTGGGCTGGCCGGTCGTGCCGGAAGTGTAGAGGATATACAGTGGATCGGTAGCGGATACCGGCTCACAGCCCACCGGTTCCGCATCCGCCACGGCATCGTCCCAGGACGTCCACGCCGCGCCGGTGGACTCCAGCGGCAGCTGGGGCCTGGACACCACGATGCAGGGAAGATCGTCCGCCCCCGCCAGTGAGAGCGCCCGCTCCAGCAAAGGCTGGTACGGAATCACGCGCGTGCCTTCGATGCCACAGGTCGCGCTGATCACCAGCACGGGGTCGGCGTCGGTGATGCGGGCGGCCAGTTCCTTGGCCGC
>JAJDOA010000245.1 GCA_022340405.1 Desulfobacteraceae bacterium
TCTTTGCCGAGGGACAGCGCCGCTACCTGGAAAGCCTCGCCCCTTATGTCCGCCAGTATGTCCGTGTTCTCGAACGCCCGGACGTGGACCTGGTGACCGGTCTGGCACCCACCGTGGCCATCGAGCAGCGCATCAGCCACACCGGGCGCCGTTCCACGGTTGCCACGCTTACGGAGATCTACCATTTCCTCCGGCTCCTGTTCAGCAAACTCGGCGTGCAGCACTGCATCCGTTGCGGCAGACCGTTGGCGATCGAAAGCCGGGATGCCATCGTCCAGCGGGTTCTACGCCGTCTGAGGGAACGACCGGCGGCCATACTGTCGCCGATTGTGGCCGGCCGGAAAGGGTTCCACAAGGACACGCTCTCTGCGGCCCGGAAAAAGGGTTTCCGCCGTGCCCGTATCGACGGCCGCATCGTCGATATCGTCGATGGCATGGCACTGGACCGATATCGCGAGCACACCATCGAATGGGTGATTGGTGAAATGCACGCCCCGCCCGGCAAGAG
This sequence comes from Desulfobacteraceae bacterium, assembly GCA_022340405.1. Lineage (GTDB taxonomy): Bacteria > Desulfobacterota > Desulfobacteria > Desulfobacterales > JAJDOA01 > JAJDOA01. The sequence continues at coordinate 509 of JAJDOA010000245.1, forward strand.
GATGGCGCGCGCCATGGAAGACACGGTGCACAACGCCCTGGAACAGGGAAGCGGAAGCCTCATCCTCTTGGACGCGGCCGGGAAGGAGGAAATTTTCAGTCTGCACGGCATATGCCCCTCCTGCGGAGAAGGCCTCCCGCCCCTGGACCCCCGTCTGTTCTCCTTCAACAGCCCGCAGGGAGCCTGCCCCGCCTGCAAGGGAATGGGCATGCGGGACGGCGACGACGGGAGCGATAGTTCCTTGCCCTGCACCGATTGCGGTGGAAGCCGCCTGCGCCCGGAGGCGAGAGCCGTTACCGTGGGCGGCCATTCCATTTGGGAGCTGGTGCAGCTTCCCGCCGAGGGTGTCCGGGAGCGACTGGACGGCATCACCTTTGCTCCTGAACAGATGCCGGTGGCGGAGCCGGTATTGACCGAAATTCGCTCGCGCCTGGACCTGCTCCAGCGGCTGGGGCTTTCCTATCTGAGCCTGTCACGCAGCGGAAACACGCTGTCGGGCGGAGAGGCGCAGCGGGTCCGGCTTGCGGCGCAACTGGGCAGCAATCTCACCGGTATCTGCTACATTCTGGACGAACCCACCATAGGCCTTCATCCCCGGGACAATCGGGTGCTCCTCGATGCCCTTTCGGAGCTCAAAAACCGGGGGAACACCATCCTCGTAGTGGAGCACGACGAAGAAACCATTCGGGCTGCGGACGTGGTCGTGGACCTGGGACCCGGAGCCGGAAAAAGCGGCGGGGAAGTGATCGCCGTGGTCCCGCCCTCACAGCTGGCCGCCGTACCCGGATCGGTCACCGGCCGGTTCCTCTTCGACGGCGTCCCGCCCGTTGCGGGGCGCGGCCGACCCTACAGAAAACGGGAAGCCCTTCACATCTCGGGGGTGCGGACCAACAACCTGAAGTCCCTACAGGTGTCCTTCCCGCTGCAGACGCTGACCGCGGTGACCGGTGTGTCCGGGTCCGGAAAATCATCATTGGTCAAGGAAACGCTTTTCCGCGGACTGCACGACCGGCTGTCGAAGCCCCGCCGCAAGCGGAGATCTGCCGATTCTTTCGGGGAAATGAAAGGCTGGCGGCACATCCAGCGGGTGCTGGAGGTGGACCACAGCCCCATCGGAAAGACGCCCCGATCGGTGCCGGCCTCCTACGTCGGTTTTTTGGACGAGATCCGCAAGCTCTTCTCCCGAACGCCCGAAGCCCGCGTCCGCGGGTATCAACCGGGGCGGTTTTCCTTCAACGTTGCCGGTGGGCGCTGTGAGCGGTGCAAGGGGCAGGGAAGGCCCAAGGTCAGCATGAGCTTTTTGCCCGACATCTATGTTCCCTGCGAGAGCTGCGGCGGAAAGCGCTTCAACGCGGAGACCCTGCAGGTCGCCTACCGTGGAAAGAACATCACCCAAGTGCTGGAGATGACCTTCGAGGAGGCGTTGGAGGTGTTTTCGGCCGTCCCTTCCATTCGAAAAAGCGTGGCAACGGTCTGTGACATCGGGTTGGGGTATCTGCGACTCGGCCAGCCCAGTCCGACCCTTTCGGGCGGAGAGGCGCAGCGCATCAAGCTGGCCGAACAGCTCGTTCGCTCCAACGGTGCCCACACCCTTTATGTTCTCGACGAGCCCACCACCGGCCTGCACCCGGCCGATGTGCGAAAGCTGCTGGAGGTACTGCAGAAGCTGGTGGATGCCGGCAACACGGTGGTGGTCATCGAGCACAACCTGGACGTCATTTCCGCGGCGGACCTGGTGATCGACTTGGGCCCCGAGGGTGGTGACGCCGGCGGCCGTGTTGTCGCTCGGGGCTCGCCGGAGGAGTTGATGAAACGACCGGGAAAGTCCCACACGGCCAAGTGGTTGAAGCGATATCGACAAAGCTGAGTCTGAGGCCGGAAAAGATCCCGGCGACAGGTTGTGCAGATCCGTCAAAAAGCGGTTGAGGGAATCTCCCGAATCAGCTATCACCAGCGAAACGGTTCTTCGAATGGATCAAACGGCCCCCGACATGAACGAAGAACGAACCCCGGTGCCCGGAGGAATCCGGCTGGGACCACTGCGCAAGGCGTATGAACGCTTTGTCAAAATTCGCGGAAATCCCCGTGAGGTCGCCCTCGGTTTCGCACTGGGGGTTTTCGTGGGCATCACTCCGACCATGGGGCTGCAGACCGCGATCGCTATCTTCTTTGCGGCACTGTTCAAATGGAACAAAATTTCGGCCGCCGTCGGTGTCTGGATCTCCAATCCCCTGACCGCACCCATTCTGTACAGCATCACGTATTTCGCCGGCGCCCGCATTCTCGGCATGGATATCCATCTCCATCAGCCGGACATCGGCGTCACCACTTTTTTCCTAATCATTGAAAAAGCGCCGGAGATATTCTGGGCGATGACCGTGGGGGGCGCCGTGCTGGGGCTGCCGGTCGCAGTGGCGGCCTACACCTTCGCGTTCTCGGCAGTGTCCAAATATCAGGAGGGAATCCGGCGGCGGCTTGCGGCACGGAAAGAGCGGTTGGTGCGTCGCAAGAGGAAGGGAAAGACCCGGAGGAAGAAACAAAAAAAATAGAGGCGCTCTCAAAATTCGGATTTTCGTTCCCCGGGTAAAACCCGGGATCTTCGACAAGGTTCGGGAGGATCGGCGTTACCAGCCGCCCCGATTGCACCGGAATCTGTGACAGGAATACGGTCGTATTTCGAGGATTGGAAACGAGAATACGACATCCGCTTCTCACGGCTGCCGTTCTTCGAATTGCTTCAGCAGTTCCGCCACCGGCTGACCGTTGGGAGCCATCGCCTCCGGATTGACCTCCAGCAAACCGCGCCACGCGCGAATCGCCCCCTCGGGGTCGTTGCGGTCGTGCAGGAGGACCACACCTTTGTTGAACCGTGCGATTTCATGGCTGGGATCGATGGAAATGGCCTTGTCAAAGGCTTCCACCGCCTTTTCCGGGTTGCCGATCCGGCGGTACATGACGCCGAGGTCCGTCCAGACATCGGCGTGTTTGGGGTCCAGCTGAAGTCCCGTTTCGTAGGCTTCGATGGATTTTTGGTATTGCCCGGTGTCGAAATACCCATTGCCCAGGGCGATCCAGGCAAAAGCGTTGTCCGGATGCCTCCGGGTTTCCTCCTTCATGGCCCGGATGCGGTCCAGCATTTCCGGCGAGGGCTGGGCCGGGGCGCCCGTTGAGGGCTGTGGATGCGGCGGTTGGGCTGGGCCTCCGGTCTTGTACACGGTGAAGACGACGCCCATGGCGAAACCCAGCACCAGGCACACGACTCCCACAATCCAAGTGCGTCGCCGCTCGGCATCGCTTTCCGCCTGCGGTTGCTGCGTGCGGGGTTTCTGGCCGGTGGGCCTTTGCGCTTTTCTGCCTTTGCCCATCAGGGATGGTGGTAGAGAAGCGTCAGAAAGATCGTTTTCTCTACCCCCTTGATTTTGACATTCACACCCTCGGCATGCTCGCTGAGGGATGCGATGCCGCTCAAGGGGACGATGAAAAGGGTGTCGGAGCCCGCGTCGAACACCCGCAGGTGATCCACGTTGACATTCAGCAAGACTCCCAATGCCAGCTTGTCCGGCTTCTCGATGTTGATGCGGATCGTCTGGCCCTCGTAGCGTTTGAGAAGGTCCACGATACGGGGCTTGGATGGGAGCTGCTCGGCCAGGCCGCGTTCATCGGCCATGCTGCGATTGGCCTCCAGGTCTTCGCGCTGCTTCTCAAGGACGGCGGCCAGCTCCGCCTTGGCGGCCTTTTCCCGCTCTTCCTCTTCCTTCTCAAATTGCGCCTTCTGTTCCTGCAGTGCCCTTTCGCGCTCTTTTGCCAGCTCTTCCTGCCGTTGCTGTTGCTCCCTTTCGAACGCTTCCCGCTGTTGACGAAGCGCCTTTTCCTTTTCACCTTCGGCCGTTTGCAGCTGTTCGGCTTTCAGCTGTTGTTGCTTTCCCTCTTGTTTGGCCTTGGCCTCGGCCAGCGCTTTCTCCTCTTCCTGCCGCTTCTTTTCCTTCTCTCGCTCCAGCGCTTCGGCCTTCTCCCGGCGCTTTTTTTCCTCTTGCTCCCGTTTGCGCCTTTCGGCCTCTTCCTGCTCGGCCCGCTGTTTGCGCAGTGCCTCGGCTCTGGCCCTCTCCTCTTCTTCCCGTTTTTTCGCTGCGGCCCGTTCCCTTTCTTCCTGCGCCTTTCGAACGGCCACGGCATCCAGATGAATCTGTTTGATGCGCTGCAGTTCGGCCAACTTTTCCGTATCGTCGGCCAGGCTGCGCTCCTGAATTTCGAAGTATTTGGCGAAGACGATCCCGCAGCTGAGGCAGTCCTGTGAGGAAAGGTCCGTGGGTTGCCCGCAGCTGGGGCAGCCCGTCAATCCGTCGTTTTTCGCGCCGCCTTCGCCTTTCGTCAAGTCCCGAGTATCTTCGATGGTTTTGGCCCGCTCCCGTTCCATGTCGTAAATGTTGAAAGTGATTCCGCAGTTGTCACAGTCTGCTGCGCCGCTGGGATTTTCGTGCCCGCATTTAGGGCAGGTCACAGGTTGATCCGCCATGGAGATCCTCCTTTTCAAGTCCCGATCCGAGCGCTGTCGGAGGCAATGGCCGATGGGCCTACCGGACACCGCTTCCACCGGGAAAAGAGAAAAGATGTCAGGGGAAGCAACGGACGTTACGATGCTCGACTGCTACCTTCGTAGCATCTGCCATGGTCCCGGTCAAGAAATCCTGTTCGGTGGGGGTCTCTCGCCTTGTCGACGGTGGCCTCCGGCATGGAGGCATGAGCGGCCCCTGGGGCAGCCCAATTCCATATCGGGGAAGGGCCACACGGATCGATCCTTGACGCATCGAGGCCCTCGGTCTATAGGGCACGCTGATTCAACGCCGATGGCAGATCGATAGTCATGTCCGACATCCTTTTGGTGCAACCACCGATCCGTGATTTTTTCCTGACCGTCAAACGCACGTTGCCGTACGGTCTGGCCAGCATTGCCGCGGCCTTGCGTCGGGAAGGATTTTCCGTGGAGCTGTTCGACGCACTGGCCACGACCAAGGCCCGCACCGTCAAGCGACCCGCGGAACTGGACCACCTGCAGCACTATTACGCGAGGGCGGACCGGTCGCCATTTTCCCTTTTTCACCGGTTCCGTCACTTCGGAAGGCCCTATGCGGCCGTCGCCCGCGCCGCCCGAAGCTCGGGCGCCTTTCTGGTGGGCATCTCCTCCCTCTTTACACCCTATCACCGCGAAGCGCTGCAAGCCGCCGAGTCTGTAAAGGAGGCGCTCCCCGACTGCCGCATCGTGCTCGGCGGGCATCATGCCACCCTTGCACCCGAGGATATCCTGAATAACACCTCCGTGGATTTCGTCCTCCGGGGCGACGGGGAGGCCGGCATGCCGGCACTGGCTCGTCTGCTCTCGACCGGGGGGGACCCTGCGCAGATCCCGGGACTCGTTTTTCGAAAAACTGGCGGAGGCCTGCACCGGTCGGACCCCGCTGTCGCGGCCGATCTGGATGCCTTGGCCCCACCCGCCAAGGATCTCTTCGACCACCGATTCTACCGCAGGAAAGAGGGGCCGGCCACCGTGATCACGGCTTCCCGGGGCTGCCCGCTGCAGTGCTCCTATTGCTGCATGGGTTCCGGCGCTGCAATGCCCTACCGCAGGCGCTCCGTGGCATCGGTGATGGCGGAGATCGAAGAGGACGTTCGGTTGCGCGGGGTCCGTTTCATCGATTTCGAGGACGAAAACCTTTCCCTGGATCGGCAATGGTTTCTGGATCTTCTCGATCGCATCCGACAGCGATTCGGAGGCCGTTTGGTCCTGCGGGCCATGAACGGGCTGTACCCGGCTTCATTGGACGAAAGGGTGGTGGCCGCGATGAAAGCCGCGGGGTTTGAGGCCCTGAACCTTTCGCTGGGCACTTTTTCCATCGAACAGATGCAGCGCTTCCGCCGCAAACCCCTGGGGGAAGAATTCGATCTCGTTCTGTCGCTGGCGGAGGGCAACCACATGCCGGTTGTGGGGTACATCCTGGCGGGGGCCCCGTATCAGAGGGCCGAAGACAGTGTCACCGATCTGGTTCGACTGGCCGAACGCCGGGTGTTGGTCGGCCTTTCCGTATTCTACCCGGTTCCGGGCACGGTGGATTACGAGCGTTGTCGGCGGGCTTCCGTCTTGCCCGACAGCATCGCAGCCTACCGATCCAGTGCACTGCCGGTGGGTCATACGACATCCCGGTTGGAACTGGTCACGCTTCTTCGATTGGCTCGGCTTCTCAATTTCATGAAGTCCCTCGTGGACCGGAGCGAGCGCTTGCCGGAGCCGGCACCGATTTCGACGGGGGCGGTCGTTGACGTTGGCGACCGCATCGAACTGGGACGTCTGCTGCTGGCGGGGTTTCTGCATGACGGAAAGATTCGCGGCGCGCTGCCCGACGGTCGCGTCTATGAACACCTCTGCAATCCGCAGGTCGCCGCCGCCTTTCTTCGGGGCATCGCCTCAACCGAGCTGCGGGGCACGGGGGCCTGACCCCAAAGCCATGAGATGGGGACGAAACGAGCCATGTGGACGGGGCGCGGACTTCACGGAAGAATCATTTTTTGCCGCGAAATTCGCGGCAAAAGAAAGAGCGGTTTGTTGCCGATGCCTGGCAGCGGCATTGGATGGGTCTAAGGTGGTTCAAGGATTTGATCAGCGCAGCGACAGCAGTTCGCCGGGTCGGTGCTGATCCGCCACCAGCAGTCGGGGGCGGCAGCAAGTGATGGCCCGGGAAACCGTCTCCAGCGCCAGGGCCGGGGTGTTGTTGGTTTCACTCAAATGGGCCAACACGACAAACTCCAGGCGTTCGTGCTGCAGCGTCTGCAGCAGGCGTCCGGATTCGTCGTTGGACAAATGTCCGGTGCGGCTTTTCACCCGCTGTTTGAGAGGCCACGGATAGGGACCCTCTTCCAGCATGGTGGGGTCGTGGTTGGCCTCCAGGATGACCATGCGGCAGTCCTGCAGGTGGTGGCGGACCATACCCGGAGCGGTTCCCAGATCCGTGGCGATCCCGATTTTGAGGCCGTTGCTGCGGATGGTGAACCCGGCGGGGTCGGCGGCGTCGTGGGAGGTGGAAAACGGATGCAGCCGCAGGCCGCCGATACGAAAGTCCGTGCCGCAGACGAAGTGCTCGAAACGATCCACACGCCCCAGATTTGCGGCGGCGGTTTGCAGCGTCTTGCGGGAGATATAGACGGGAAGCCCGTAGCGGCGGGCCAGAACGCCGACGCCATGGACGTGGTCGTTGTGCTCGTGGGACACCAACAGTGCGGTAAGGGAAGAGGGATCCAGAGAGCGGCGCTGCATCCGGTGCTGGATTTCCTTGCCTGAAAGCCCGGCGTCCAGCAATATGGAAGTCGTACCGTCCGAGATATACACAGCGTTTCCCCGGCTTCCACTGGCAAGCACGCATACCGAGAGAGGGGCCGTTTCGGGGCGGGGTGTTGCCGATGTCAAATTGCGTCTCCTCGGATGATCCGATGATGTCGCTCTTGAACCGCAGTCAGCGGGCGCATTCCCCGCCGCTTGTTGAAGCGAAGCGGAAATCCCGGGCTCCGGGGCGGTGGGGATTCTTCAGCCAAAAGCTTTCCTACCACATATCGGGGGGGCTGTCCATGCGGTACACTGGATTTGGTGCTGTCGAACGGGATTCGGCGCAGCCCTTCGTATTGAGAATCGGAGTGCCGCCGGCTTCGGTCCGGGATCGACGTAGCGGCGTCGGCTAGCAATTTAGGAGAATCGTTTTGAAGGAAAGAACGGAGGTTCACCCCTACAATTTCGAAACCGGCGTGTACCGGCCGCCCAGCGAAGGAGGCAGCGACTCTCTGCTGATTCGGTTCACCCGGAATTGCCCCTGGAACCGCTGCACCTTTTGCGGGATGTATAAAGCCGAGGCGTTCCAGCTTCGATCGGTCGAAGAAATCCAGGGAGATATCGACGCCATTGCCCGTCTGTACCGCGACCTGAAAGGGGTTTCCCCCGACCAGGATTCCGGAACTTCGGTGTCCCGTGCAGCCGCCGCGGAATTGCTTCGCCGGTACCCGACGCTGCAGCACCATCCGGGCTTTTCAATGGTTTTTGCCTGGCTGGTCTCCGGCGGTAAAACCGCCTTTTTGCAGGATGCCAACAGCCTGATCATGAAGACGGAGGCGCTGGCGACGGCACTTCAGCATCTGCGCCGTACCTTTCCCTGCATCCGGCGGGTGACTTCCTACGTAAGGGCAAAGACCCTGGCGCAGAAGTCGGACGAAAAACTGCAGATCATCCGAAGGGCGGGGCTGGACCGCTTGCACGTCGGCCTCGAGTCCGGCGACGACGAGGTTCTGGGCCGTGTCCGCAAAGGGGTCACGGGCGAACAGCACGTCCGGGCCGGCCAAAAGGCCATGCGAGCGGGCTTTGAGCTCTCTGAGTACTGGATGCCCGGCCTCGGTGGAAGGAAACGGTCGTTGCAGCATGCAGAGAACACCGCAGAGGTGCTGAATCGAATCAACCCCCACTACATTCGCTCCCGGCCGTTGCATCCCTGGCCCGGCACACCACTGGCAGAACAGGTTCGCTCCGGAGAGCTTTCCCTGCTGACGCCCACCGAGACCCTATTGGAAATCCGGAAGATGGTGAAGGCGCTCGACGTGACGTCCCGGGTGTGCTTCGACCACGCTGGAAATTACTGGAAGAACCACCTCGGCGGCCACTTGTTCAGCCTCAGCTATGAAGGGTATGCCTTCCCGGAGCAGAAAGAGGAGGTGTTGGCCCTCATCGACGAAGGCCTGCGCCGTCGTTGAGATGGTCCTCTCGTTTTCTCGATGCGAACGGAAGCATCCCGTCTGAACCGGCGCCGGCGAGCGCATGCCACGCCGCCTTGGTTGAAGCGAGGCGGAAACACCGGGCACGGCGGGAGGCGGGGTTCGTCAATCGGATTTCTCTTGCCTGGCACGGCGAAAGAGCTGTAACTCTATGTGCGATCGCAAATCATGGAACAGGGGATTCGAGGGGTGTCCCGACGATCTGCCATCGTGGAAGATGGAAGGGTGAGCACATGCGCACGGGGGGAGAAATGGAAGCGGTTTCATGAAGGAAATCCTGAGTCGTGAAGAGCTCGAGTACCGAATTGCACTGCTGGAGCGGGAAGCGCGATGGCGGAAGGAAGCGCAGCATACGCTGAAGGAGCGGGAGGACTACCTTAAGATTTTGTTCGAATACGCCCCGGATATGTATATCCTGTGCGATCCTATGGGAAGATTGATCGATGCGAACCGGGCCGCCGAAAAGGTCACCGAATACGAGCGACGGGAGGTGATCGGAAAGGATTTGTTCGCGGCAGGCATCATCGATGCGGATCAGTTTGAAAAGGCCGTGAACATTCTTTCCATGGTGGCCAGAAAAATCCCGACCGAACCGGAAGAATTCACCGTCCGCAAAAAAAGCGGCCAGCGTCTACCGGTCGAGCTTCGCGCCTACCCGGTTGAAATGAAGGGCGAACCGGTGGTCCTGATCATCGCTCGGGACATCTCCCGGTACCGGCAGGACATCGAGAAATGGAGAGGCGCCGTAAGGTGGCTCGAGATGCTTTTCGACGTGGATACCGAGCCGGTCCTGGCGTTTGAAGACGAGACCGGCCGCATCGAAGAGGCCAATCGTTCCTTTCTTCGATTGTTCGGTTACGAGCGTAAGGCACTGAAGAAACTTACTGTCGAACACCTTTGTCAAGCCGAATCCGACCGGGACCGATCCCGGCGGTCGATGATGGACATCCTGCGAACCGAAACCATCGGAAACGAACCGGTCGCCTTCAGCGGATTTCAGTCCAGTGCGGGCGAAAAGATCTCCGCCAGGATCCTCGTACGAAGGTTCGCATTGGATGGAAAAGCCTGGACGGTCATCCGGATCCGCTGATGGCCCACAGGAGAGTCGATTCCGCCCCGGTGGCCGGAGATCGTCGATAGAAGATGCCGGCTTTTGCGCATCGACCGCCAGAAGGCTGCCCTGTTCGGCCGGATCGAAAACACGAAACGGCGCCTCCCACCTTGATACGGCGTCCATCCCGTTTCCCGAACCGTCAGGGCTCGTACCAACCGAAGTCGTGAACGGCCTTGGTCATGGCAAAGACGTTCACGGCGGGGGCGAAGGGCGGAAGACCGCAGCCGGGGCCCAGGATGAAGCCCCCGGGAGCCCTTTTTCCCTTTTCGATTGCGATCCGGCACAGCTCGTAGACCTGCTCCGGGGTGCCCACCTGGATGACCACCGGTTCGACATTTCCGAAAAGGATGTCCTCCGGAAAACGGGATGCCGCATCGTCGATGTCTACTTCGTGGCCGATGCTCAGCACGCTGGGGTGGGGCCACAGCGCGGATTCGGCCAGAAGGGGCAGGTTCCGGTTCTGCTCGCCGCAGATGTGCAACCCGAAGCGTTGGACCCCCAGTGCGCGCAACCGCCGATGGTAGGCTTCGTGCCAGGGGATGGCGAAGCGTTCCACGGTCTTGGGCGAAACCAGCTGGTTGGACTCGCTGGGGCTGCTCATCCAGGCAAAGACCCGGTCGGCCCCGAAGGTGTCCACCCACAGGGTGAGCACGTTGAGGATGTGGTCGAGGGAAAGGCGCAGCAGGACCTCGCAGACCTCCGGCTCCTTGTAGGTCCAGCGCAGAAACTGCTCGATTCCGGCGATGTTGGCGGCCATGGTGAAGGGACTGCGGGAGAAAAAGTAGACTGGCAGGCCGTTCTCCGCCTGGAGGCGGGCAAAGCGCATCGCCTCCGGAATCCGTCCGGCCGTTTCAGGGTCGGGCAGCCGGAGGGTCTCCACGTCGGCGGTGCTCTGAACGGGGGCCTCGATCACCACCGGCGCGCTGTCGAACTCCTCTCGGGGCATCCGGATCTTTCCGCCGAAATCCCAGGCGCCCAGCACGGTGTGCCCGCTGTATTGGGGGATCGGATCCCATCCATACTGCTCCGTGCTCCACTGCATGTCCGCAAAGCTCAACTCCGGGTTTTCATAGGCGTCGGCCACCGTGTGCCCGGCGTTGCAGGTGTTGAATCCGGTGCTCATGGTGCCGAGAGGGACTCGGTCGGGCTTCCGATGGGCAAAAAGGGCGTCCATTCTCTCGGCCGGTGTCATGCGGTCTTGTCTGAAATGCATTGTCTTTTCCTGTAGGCACTTCACCGCAGCAAAGCGCCCCTTCGTTGTCCGTCGCTCTTGTCCATTGCGCTCCGGATGGCCCATCCGCTTCGGATCGACGGGTCTGCGGCTTCCCCGCGGGCGGGTTCAGAACCTGCCCGGCGCTCCGGAAGGATCATATCCTAGCAGCCCTTACCCCGGCGGCGCCCTTCCCGTCCGGTTCTTCGGACGGTCGTTGCGGCGCCGCCTCCCGAAGTCGGGAGGCAAAGGCGTGGAACAGCAGTTCTCCCATGTCCCAGACCCGTATGCCCAGGTCCTTTTCATGCTTCATCAGGTTGATCAGGCAGATGGGGCAGGCCACCAGGACGTTGCGGCAGGCGCCGGCCAGTTCGGCGGCCCGGATGCACGAAATGGAGCGGCTCAGGTCGGCGAAGGCGTATTCCACCGGACCGCCGCAGCAGGCCGTGTCGGTTTTCGTGTTTTCCGGCTCCACCACCTCTATGCCGAGCCGGGACAACACTGTCCGCGCCGGTGCCACCACCCCCAGGTCCCGGGTCATGACACAGGAATCGTGCATCACGATCCGGACCGGAAGACCGGTCCGCCGGAGCGGTTTCGGCATCGCCCCGACCCCGGCCAACACCTCCAGGTAGTGGCGAACGGGAAGGCGGAAGCCGGGAATGTAGCGGGGGTAGACCTGACGGAGCATGAAGGTGGTGTGGGGATCGACGGTGATCACGGTGTCGACGCCCGCCTCCTTCAACGTTTGGTGGACGCCGCGGGCGGCGGATGCGGCCGCTGCCTCCATCCCCAGGTCGTAGAGCAGCACACCGCTGTAGGGCTCCTTTTCATACAAGTAGCCCGGAAGGATGCCGGCCGCGGCAAGGGCCGCCACGATGCCGGCCAGGGCCGTCTCGGCCCGATTGCGAAGATCCCGTGCGCGCCGCGCCCGCAGGCGCAGAATCGGTTCGGCCGCTGCCGCTCCGGCGATTTCCACCACCTTGGCTATGGTTTTCACCGAAAGGGCGGGAACCAGGGGAGCCGCCTTTTCGGCCATCTCCGTCGCCTGCACCACGAAGGGAAGCATCTGGTACATCCGGGCCGTGAACAGCAGGGGCGATCCGTGGCGGGGCAGGTCGATTCTCCGGGTCCAGCGCGTCCAGTAGGGAGACCGGAGTCCCAGCGGATCCCCGGTGCGCTCCAGGTTGCCGGAGATGGTTTTCAGCGCCTGGGAGATGAGCAGTTTAGAGTTTCGCATGGCGGCCTCCCCGGGCGAGCCGGCCCGACAACAGTCGACGGCCTCGCTGGATCAGGTCACAAATGTCCAGGTTCTGCCCCTTGCTCTTGCATACCACCTCGCAGCGGCGGCACTGCAGGCAGGAGTAGAGGCAGTAGGTTAGCGCGTCGTCGAATTCCAGCAGGCCGGTGAGCAAATACTTGATGATCTGCATCCGCCCGTAGCCGGAAAAGCTTTCCACTCCGCAAGACGCCTGGTAGGTGGGGCAGACGTCCACGCAGAACCGGCACGAGCGGCACTTGGCAAATTCGGCGAGAAGCCGTTTCCTTTCCGCTTCGTCGCGATTCACAGCCAACCCTCCAGGTTCCCCCGGTTGAGGATATTTTCCGGGTCGAAGGCCCGTTTGAGCCGGGTCAGCACCTCGACGTAGGCGGGCCCGAATTTTTTCATGAGGAAGCCTGCGCGCTGAGCGGTCAGCCCCCACTCGCCGCCGCAGCCGCCGTACTTGACGTTGAGCGCCTCGGTCTTTTCCCGAACCTCCAGGGTCACCGCCTTTTTCACCTCGTTGGGGATGTCCTTGGTGGGCAGAAACGCGTAGGCGTGGATGGTCGGCGCGCCGATGTGGCCAAAGGAAACAAATTCGTTCCCCTGAACGCTTTCCAAGTTCAAGATAATCTGTTTCGCCTCCCGGAAGGCCTCCTTGAGTTTGTCCACACGGGGAGTGACCTCGCTGCCGAAGGTGGAGCCAAGCCGGTAGACGTAATTGCCCGCCTCGGACCGGCTGCTCCAGATCTTGCCCCACTCGGCCTCGTCGGTGACGATGCGCGAATCCGTAGCGCTCGATCCCTGGAGAAATTCGAGAAACAGCCGCGCCTTTTCCCGGCATCCGGCCTCGGTGGCCGAGTGCATGCTCATCATCGCAACGGCGCCGGTGGGGGGAGCAAGCCCTACGGCTTCGAATCCGATCCGGGCGGCCTTCTCGTCCAGGTACTCGAAAAAAAGGGGGGTGGGCACCCCCTGTCGGTACATGGTCATCACTGTGTCGAGGATGTCTTCGGTGCTCCGGTAATGGGCGACGATGTTGGCCATGTGGGGCCTGGGGATTATACGCATGCGGATTTTCGTGATGACGCACAGCAGACCCTCGGAGCCTACCAAAAACTTGGTCGCCTCGATGCCGGCTGGTTTGCGGGTCGACTGCGTTCCGGTCTGCAGAATCTCCCCGGTGGGAAGCACCGCCTCGAGCCCCAGGACGTAGTCACCCGGCTTGCCGATGCTGGCATCCACGGCGTGGGCGCTGGTGTTGACGGCGATCGAGCCGCCGATGGTGGCTACCGGCTCGCTGCCGGGAAAGACCGGCAGCAGGGCGTTGTAGGGGGCCAGGGCCTTCCGGAGCTTGCCGATGTGCATTCCGGGCCCAACCTCGAAATAGCCGCGCTCGGAAAAGACGGACAGCTCCTGCATCCGACCCGTGTCCAGGACGATGGCGTTGGTCTTGGGTCGGCCGAGACCGACCAGGGAGGTGCCCGATCCGTGGGTATGCACGGGAATCTTTCGATCGTTGGCATAGGCGAGCACGGCCGCCGTCTCCCGGGCGTCCGCCGGCCGGACCACCGCATAGGGCATGTGGTGGGCTTCCACGTCCCAGGGCATGGTATCCTTGGCGTAGGCCAAAACCGTGGGCCGATCCGAAAAGGCGTTTTCTTCGCCGACCCTTTCGGCCAGGTCCCGGGTGAGTTGTTTGAGGTCCACGTTCATGGGGTTCTTCCTCTCCTTGGAAGGGGCTTCCGGCTGCTGCGCCGGCGCCCCGGCGGGTCGTTTCAGAGCGGACCGGCCGGCCCCGTCCGGGGGGCTTCCGATTTTTTCCCGGCGCTGACGGTGAAGTTGTAGTGTTTGAAGTAGCAGTCCACGTCGGAGAACCCGGCATCGCGCATCCAGGAAAGCTGCCGGTCGATGGTGGCCGGACGGTCGCAGGCCATCCGTTCGTAGATGGCAGCGAGCTCCGATTCTTCGATGTCGGTGGCCTCCAGGTGCCGCCTCCAGCGCTCCTGGTATAGGGTCTCGACCGCCGGTGTGGGACCCAGGGCGAGCTCCGCGTGGAGAAACCACCCCCCTGGGGACAGGGCGTCGAAGATTTTCCGCATCAACCGCTGCTTGCCCGTATCGGAAAGGTGGTGGATGGACATGGCCGACGTTACCAGCGGATAGGGGCCGGGCAGCGCTTCCCGGTCGTAGTCGGCCACGGTGAAAATCACCTCCGGCCGGCCGGCAAAACGCTGCCGGGCCTTTTCCAGCATCTTGTCGGAGATGTCCAGCAGATGGGCTTCGGCCGCCGGAAAACGCTCCAGGATCAAGGCCGAGACCAGCCCGGTTCCGGCGCCCAGGTCGAGAAAGGAGAACCGGTCTCCGGGGGAAAAGGGAACCAGCTCCAACAGCGTGCCGTAAAAATCGTCGAAGCAGTAGATCACCTTGCGCCGGGTGGCGTCGTAGCCGAGGGCACCGGCGTCGAAGAGTTCCTTGACAATCATCGAGGGCATCCTTTTCAGGCTTCGGAAGAAGCTTGCCGGCGGTCCTGCGGGATCATGGCCCGTACCAGATCTCCGGCGTCCGGGATCGCTTCCAGGGTTTCGATCATCGAAAGCAGCTCGTTCCGGGCATTCTCGGCGATGGGAAGGCCGCTGTAGTCGATGCACTTGTGGAATTTTTCCCGGCAGTCCCGGCTGCTCATCGGATTCTCCGGATTGCCCGGGGGCACCGCCACGCGTTCGGTGAAGGCTTCGCCGTCGGTCCGGGTCACCGTCATTTCCGCCTGGTAGATGTCCTTTGCGGGCAGCTCTGGCGATGGTAAGACCTGCACCCGTCGGGCCAGCTCCTGCACCGCAGGGTCCGAGATCCGGTCGACTTCGAAGTCGACCAGAAACACGTCGCCTCGGATCAGGGCGCAGGCCGTGGTGTAGGGGATGCTGAACTGGGCGTCCACCTGGGGGTTGGTGCCCACTCGAAAAGGCTTTCCCACCATCTCCGCCACCATGGACGAAACCGACATCCGGATGTGGGCGATTTCCTCCGCCGAGGCGATCCGCTCCCTTGCCTTCAGGGCGGCGGCGATGGCCGAGTGGGTCATCCGGCAGCAGGGAAAGGGCTTGATGCTCAAATCCCCCACAGTGAAATGCTCTCCGAGGGATGCGGTTATCCGTTCCGGGTGGTAGTCGTCCCTTTCGTAGAGGGAATAGTAGCCGTAGGGTCCGGTGAGAAACCGCTGGCTGCCGGTGACGCCCCGGGCCGCCAGAAACGCGGAGAGTACGCCGGCGGAGGCGGCAAAGCCCGGCTGCATCCGCTTGACGAGCCGGCCTTCGATGAGTCCCTGGGCGTTTCCGGAGGTTTGGGCGTAGACCACGCCGAAGGCGTTGGCCATTTCTTCCCGGTTCAGCCCGAGGATCTTGCCGGCGGCGGCCGCTGCGCCGAAACTGCCGCAGGTGGCCGTGCGGATCCAGGACAGCGGTCGGTCGATGGCCAGGCTGATCCGGCAGATGACGTCGACACCGAGCACCAGTGCCGTTATCAGCTCCCGGCCGTCGACGCCGCCCCGGTGCTCGGCGGCCGCCAGGGCGGCCGGCAGCACGCTCACAAAGGTGTGAAGGGCAGAAGCATCCAGGGTGTCGTCGAAGTCGAGGGCGTGCATCATGGCGCTGTTGGCCATGGCCGCCATGGGCGGAGGGGCGCAGACGTCGGTGAGCATCACCGAGGCCCCCGCCCGACTCTGCCAGGAGCGAAGCAACTCCACGATTTCCGGGCAGCCCGGGGCCCGGCTGCCTGGAAAGACGACGCCCAAAGAGTCCATGACCAGCTTTTTGCAGCAGCGGACAGTCTCCGCGTCCAGATCCGGGTAGCCGGTGTCGACAACGTGATGGGTCAAGCGCTGTTCCAGGGAAGATTCCATTGGGGTCATCTCGGTTCCGGTGGTTGGTTAGTCGATGGGCAGCTTTCTAAATTCCTGGAGAAACGCCCGGGCATAGGCAGTGATCCGCTCCACCACGGCTTCGCCCTTTTCCGCCGTGGCGGTGGTGGGATCCCCCATGGTGCCCGAGTCGGTCACGTCCCGGATGTCTTGGTAGACGATCTGCACCGAATCCATGAATTCGGTTTCTCCCAGAGAGTTTTTCACCCGAAAGGCGCTGTTTTCAGGCGATTTGACCTGATCGGCAGTTATCCGCCCGGTCACCACGGTCTCCGGTGCAAGGGCCATCATCGTGGCGGTCATGATCTCTCCGGCATGGGTGAAGCGGCCTTCGTCGATGGCTCTGTCCCTGACCGCGCAGAGGTCGTGGGCCAGCTTCCAGAGGCTGAGCATGCCCACCCGCACCCGGTGTTCGGCCACCAGGCGCCGGGCCGTGGATTCGATGCAGGGGTTGTTTCCCTTGTGCGCGTTGAGAAAGACGAAGCGGCGGATGCCGGCGCCCGCGAGGCTCTCCACGTACTCGACGAGCACCCGGATCAGCGTTTCGGTCTCCAGGGAGATGGTTCCGGCAAAGGGCAGAAACCATTTGGAATAGCCGATGGAAAGGGTGGGGCCGATGAGCACCCCCGGCTCCCCGTTCAGGCGCTTTGCCACGCCGTCGGCCGCGATGGTGTCGACCCCCAGGGGCAGGTGCGGGCCCTCCAGTTCGGTGGACCCCATGGGGATCACTGCCACCGTGTCGGTCCCGGCCGCCTCCCGAAAGGCCTCCGAGGTCATCTCCGAGATGAAGGAAGAGGTCATGATGCGGTCCTTTCCCGATGATTGGCCGACGGTCTGCGAAACCGGTCGATGGTGTAGCGCCGCACCGTCTCCGGAATGCGAATGCCGAACATCACCGCGACAATGGCCAGACCCAACAGATCGGTCTTCAGGCCCGGGTAGATCAGGCAGGCGCCCCCGACGAACATGACCCCCCGCAGCAGCACCGGCAGCCGGCCGCCGAGATAGTTTTGGGCTGCGCAGGCCAGGGCCATCACCCCGAAAAAGGCGGTGACGCAGACCTGCAGGATCTGCCCGAGGCTACCCACCAGCAGCAGGGCGTTGTTGTAGACGAACATGTAGGGAATGATGAAGATCACCAGGGCCAGGCGGCAGGCCGTGAAGGCGGTGCGCATCATGGGAGCTTCCGCGATGCCCGCCGCCACGAAGGCGTCCGGCGCCATGGGCGGCGTGATGCCCGCTATGGTGGCAAAGTAGAAGACGAACAGGTGGGCGGCCAGGGGATAGACCCCCAGCTTGATGAGCGCCGGAACCACCAGGATGGCGAGAACGATGTATGCCGCCACCGGAGGAACCCCCATGCCGAGGATGATCGAGGCGACCATGGTCAGCATCAGCAGCACCAGAAGGTGCCCCCCCGACATTTTGATGAGCAGGCCCGACATCATCAGGCCCAGCCCCGTCAAAGTGATCATTCCCAGCACGATGCCTCCGACGGAGAGGATGGCCACCACCGGAAGGGCGGTCAAAGCGCCGTCCTGGAGACCCTGGAGAATTTGATGGAAGTGCATCCGACGTCCGGCGCCGCCGAACCAGCTGCAGACGGGAATGGCCACGGTGGCCCAGAAAGCGGCGCGGGTGACCGACACCTTCGAGTAGACCAGGAAAAAGATCAGCACCGCGATGGGGATGAGGAAAAACCACCCCTCCCGGAAGGTATGCCGGAGCGACGGCAGCTCTTCCCGGGGCAGCCCCTTCATGCCCATCTTCTGGGCCTCCAGGTCGATCATCAGAAAGAGGCCGACATAGTAGAGGACGGCGGTGAGCCCCGCCGCCTTCATGATGGTCACGTAGTTGACCCCCAGCACCTCCATGATGATGAAGACCGCGCTGCCCATGATCGGGGGCATGAGAAGGCCGCCCGAGCTGGAGACGGTCTCCACGGCACCGGCAAAGTGGGGCTTGTAGCCGCTTCGCTTCATCAAAGGAATCGTGATCTGGCCGGTGCCGGCGACATTGGCCGTGCCGCTTCCCGAAAGCATGCCGAACAGGGAAGATGCCACCACCGCGATCTTGGCAGGCCCTCCACGGACGTGGCCGAAGAGCGCAAAGGAGAGGTTGATGAAGAACTCTCCGCCGCCGGCCGCCCGCAGCATGGCCCCGAACAGGATGAACAGAAAGATGTAGGTGGCCGAAATTCCGGACAGCATGCCGAAGATGCCTTCGGTGGTGATGAACATGTTGCCCACGATCCGCTCGAAAGGATAGTTTTTATGGGCTAGGATACCCGGCAGCATTTCCCCGAACCGGGCGTAGAACATAGAAACCACGGCGATGATGGGAAACACCCATCCGAGGGTGCGGCGGGCCGCTTCGATGCACAGCAGCAGAAAGACGGTTCCCATGGCCAGCTCGTACCACGGCGGGCACATGCCGCATTCGCCGATTTTTTTAAACCAGGTGCCCAGCACGTAAATGCCCAGCCCCAATGCTACGGCGGCCAGCAGAACTCCGTGCCAGGCGATCCTTTCCTTCTTTTTCTGGTCAAAGCCGTAGTAGAGGTAGATCAGCACCAGAGCGAAGGTGACGTGGGTCACCCGCTGGTTCATGGCCGTGAGCTGAAAGATTCCGGTAAACAGCTGGTAGACGCTCATGGCCACAGCAATGACCCGGACCAGCATCGGGATCTGGGTCTTTGGTTTGTCGACTTTAATCTCCATTTTCCTTCCTCTATTCGGCCGGGCTGGGCGCGGCTGGCTTTCTCCGGTCGCCGAAAAGCAGATCGATAAACTTTGAAACCAGGCCCCGCCTTTCACTTCACAATCGAAAGACGGGGTCTGATGTCTATGGTCAGACCAAAAGGGGTTTAAAAAACCGCTCCTCCGAGCTTTTTTTATCCACTCGGTTCAGGCCCGAACCGTTTTTACTGGTAGTACTGATCACGCTTGTCCCAGATGCCCTTTTCCTTGTAGTACTTGATAGCGCCGGGGTGGAACCCGACTGGGACGCCAGGGGTTCCGCGAAAGGCGTTTTCCACCTTGTACATCTTTGCCAGGGGGTGGATGGCGTTTTTCTCTTCCTTGTGCTCGTAGACGGCTTTGATGATCTGGTAAACGAGATCCGTGTCGAGGTCGGTCCGGCACAGCCACATCTGGGGCAGGGTGTAGGTATGGACGTCCTTGTCGATGCCATTGTAGGTGCCGGCCGGAATGATCAGCGGTACCACGTTACTGTATTCGGCCCGCAGGCGTTCGAGGGCCTCCGGTTCGGTCTCGATGAGGCGTATGGGAATATCACGGGCCAGTTCCATCACCGAGGCCAGAGGGGCGCCGGCGGCGATGATACCAGCGTCGATGGTGTTGTCCCGGATCCCGCGGGTGACCTCCGAAAAGGAGATGTACTTGGGTGAGAAATCGTCAAAAGTCAGGCCCCATCCGGTTTTCAGGTGCTTTTTGGAGTAGATGTTCAGCGTGGCGCTTCCGGCCGGCCCGACGCCGATCACCTTTCCCTTGAAATCAGAGATGGACTGGATGGGCGATTCCTTGCGCACGATCCAGTGGGTGTCGCTGGTGTGGCCAACGGCCACCAGGCGGACCTTGTCCACGTCCATTCCCTGCGCCTTCAGGTCGGCGAGGGTTCCCATACAGGCGAGGCCGAGTTCCATCTCCCCCCGAATCATAAGGCGGGCGTTTTCCGTGGAGGCGGCTGTGGATTCGGCGGCGACCCGCACGCCGGGCACGTTGTTGTTGATGATGGAAGCGAAGCCGGCACCCAGGAAATAGTAGGTTCCGGCGGGGCTACCCGTTCCGAAGGACAGAAACTTCATGGCCGCGGAAGGCTGGGCCGAGAGTACGAGCAGCGCGACGATCGACAGCCCGACCAGCAGGCGCGAACGAAAAAAGATCTTTCGGAAATTCATGACTTCCTCCTTTCTGCGCGGCGAGGGCGCCCGCGGCGCTCAGGTCAGTTCCTTGACGATGATGGTAAAGCCGCTGGGCAGGCGGTCGAAGTACATGGGAAACTCCTGGGTGAGTTCCTTTCCCGCCTCGATTCCCTTCATGTCGTCCTTGACCTTTCGCGGGTAGAGGCCGCCGCCGGAGGGTCCTTCCGGGAGAAAAATGTTGACCCGAAATCGTTTCGTTTCGGCAGACAGGTTTTTCAGTGTCAGTTCCATGTGGAGTCGGCTCGCTCCCTTGTATTCCTTAAAGTAGTAGGACACCTTGGTCAGTTCGGCCGAGTCGGGAACCGAGTAGGTGATGTTGGACGCCATGGCTTCCTGCTGGGCGGAACCTTGCATGGTCGCACACCCCATGATCCCCATCCCGGCGGCCAGCAGAACCGCGGTCGCCATCATGCATCGAAACGCTGTTTTTGGCATTTTCCCCTCCTGTTTCGGTTTGCGGTGAGAAGAATCGGATGTTGCAGTGGTTACAGGTTGTAATCCTGCTTGATCCGACGATCGATCGCCGGCTCTTGACCGTCCGGCGAAACCCGGGCGTAGGTCATGTAGGTTTCCAACAAGTGGCGCCGGGTCTTTTCATAGGCTTCGGACGAGTTCTGCTTGATGATGGAGTCGAGAATATCGCGGTGCTCCTGGATGAATTTGCGAATGTCCTTGCGATTCAGGCGGGTACGGGTCTTTTCGATGATCAGGGCGGAGTACGACTGGGTAATGGATTCGGTGATGAAGATGATGATCGGGTTACGGCTGATCTTGGCCACCTCGCAGTGAAACGACACGTTGAGAAGACGGGAGCGCTTGCGGGAGGTGTCCACCAGTTCCTCTGCTCTTTCCAGGAGATTTTGCAGCCGCTGCAGGTCCTCCGCGCTCCGGTGCTTGGCGGCCATCTCCGCCGCCCTGGGCTCAAAATACAGCCGGGCGTCGATCAGATGGGAGTAGTCGATGTGGCCGAGACTCAGCAGGTTCAGGAAGCTTTCGGTGATCGGCTCCGCATTCGGCTCGGCCACGTAGGCGCCGGCTTTGACTCCGCGTCGTATGGTGATCAGGCCGCTGCTTTGGAGATTGCGGAGCGCTTCCCGGATGGTCACACGGCTGACCTCGAACTGCTCCACCAGTTCCCTTTCGGAGGGGAGCTTTTCGCCGGGCGTATACATCTTGTCCTGAATGGATCGTTTGATGGCCAGTTCGACGGCTCGGGATAGAAGCGGCTTCTTGAGTGACTTGAAACTACCCATCCAAGACTCCTTTCCGTGTGGATATCTCCGGGCGGCGTTCGGGGGAAGGTGGCCTCCTGGGTTCAACGCTTGCAGCAACGCCGGGAACGGATGTCAATATTGTATGACGTCTGTTGTCATACCAGTTTGGAAATGTCAAGGTAATTAATGGCGATTTTGACAATTTTTTATTGGGTATCCGAAGATGGAAGCGATTGGTGAACGGGGAGCCGCGTTCGGGTTCGCAATGGGGAAGGTCGGGCGCCTGATGGAAAGCGGATGTTTGCCGGGGCTTCGAAAGAAGCGGACAGACCGGTGGACTCAGCGCCCTGTGTGGCCGAATCCGCCGCTGCCTCTCCCGGTTTCCGGCAGGGACGCGGTCAGCGAGATATGCACGCGGCAAATTCGCTGAACGATCATCTGGGCGATTCGCTCTCCCCTCCGGACGACAAAGGGCGCCTCTCCGAAGTTGATCAGCGGCACCTGGATTTCCCCCCGGTAGTCCGCATCGATGGTTCCGGGGGAATTGATGATACCGATGCCGTAACGGACGGCGAGTCCACTGCGGGGTCGGATCTGGGCCTCGAATCCGTCGGGGATGGCGGCGGCAAATCCGGTCGGGATCAACGCCACCCGCCCGGAGTCGATGGTTTTGGGTTCGTCCACGGCCGCTCTGAGGTCCATGCCGGCCGCCTGTTCCGTCATGTACTCCGGCAGCGGGATGTCCGCATCCCGATCCGGCCGTATCCGGATCATCTCGACCACGACAGGCTTATCCATCAGCATTTCCTGTTTTCGGCAATCCGACACCCCAACCCAACTCCTCCCCGACGGTGGTAAAGAAAAGCATGTCGTAAACGGAACGGAATTCTGGCAGCCGCTATATTGAAGACTCCCCGCCGCAAGCAGCGGGGAATGTTCTGCCCAGCTGCAGTGCTGCGCAGCCCGGTAAGGAATTCTGCAAATTTAGATTCGCTCGCTACTGCCGGTTCAAAAGGAGATGGCGTTCTGCAGTGCCTCTTCCGGGACATCGGGCCCGAGAACGGTCAGTGCCGCCCTTTCGCCGCGAAAAAGGGATCGAGCCAGTTGGAGGAGGTCCTCGGCTTCGACTCGGTCCACTCCGTCGAGCACTTCCTGCATGGGGATGAACCGGCCGAAGTGCATTTCATTCTGGGCCATGCGGACCATCTGGTTTTCATTGCTTTCCGAGGCCAGAAGAAGGCTTCCCTTGGTGTACTCCTTGGCGTTGAAGAGCTCTTCCGGGGTGACAGGTTGCTCCCGCAGGCGGAGCAGTTCCGTTCGGATCGCCGCCACGGTATCCCGAACGCTTTTCCCGTCCACCCCAGCGTAGACCCCCATCATGCCGGCATCCTCGTAGGCGGACACAAAGGAGTACACCGAATAGGCCAGCCCCCTTCGTTCCCGGATTTCCTGAAAGAGCCGGGAGCTCATGTTGCCGCCGAGGACGGTGTTCATCAACGACAGGGCGTAGCGACGCTCGTCGGTTACCGGGAGGGCTTCGATGGAGAGGCAGATGTGCACCTGCTCCAAGACGCGCTGAAAGCGCTGAATGCGGCTGCGACTGTCGGGGGGCGTCCGCTTGGGCAGTGGCTGTCTGCGCTGCACCGTCTCGAAATAAGGAGCCACCAGATCCACGAACCGGGAGGGATCCAGATTCCCGGCAGCGGAGATCACGATGCGTTCGGGCTGGTAGAAACGCTGAAAAAAGGCCTTGATGTGCTGGGTGTCAAAGCGAAGGATGTTTTCTCTGGATCCCAGGATGGAACGTCCCAGGGGATGATCGCCCCAAAAATTGCTGCCGGACAAAATGTGCACGAATTCGTCCGGGCTGTCTTCGACCATGCCGATTTCCTGCAGGATAACGGGCCGCTCCCGTTCCATTTCGGTTGGATCAAAAACCGAATGCAAAAAAATATCCGACAGGATATCCACCATGCCGGCCAACCGCCGGTCCATGACCTTGGCGTGGTAGCAGGTGGTCTCCAGCGAGGTGAATGCATTGGTCTGACCGCCGATGGTATCGAATTCCTTGGCGATCTGGTAGGCGCTTCGGCGGTCCGTCCCCTTGAAAATCATGTGCTCGATGAAGTGGGACAGCCCGTTTTCCTCCACCGACTCGTCGCGGGATCCAACGTCCACCCAAACGCCCATGGCCACCGATCGGACCGATGGCATCCGACGGGTGAGGATGCGGATACCATTGTCCAGTGTGGTTTTGCTAACCTCGCGGGGCATTCTTGCTTTCTTCCAGTAACGCTTTGTGGCTCAGTCGGATCTTGCCGTCCCTTGAGATTTCCAGAACCTTGACCTTCAACGTCTGTCCCTCCTTGACGACATCCGATACCCGAGTGACCCGGCGGGGGGACAGCTGCGAGATGTGCACCAGTCCGTCGGTTCCCGGAAGAATTTGCACGAAGGCGCCGAAGTCGGTGATCTTGACCACCTTGCCTTCATAGATCTCGCCAACTTCCGGCTCGCGGGTGATGTCTTCGATCATCTTTACGGCAACCTCGCCGTCTTCTTTCGTGACGGCCGCGATTTTGATCAGACCGCTGTCGTCGATTTCGATGCGGGTGCTGGATTCGTTCTGAATGGCACGGATGGTCTTGCCCCCGGATCCGATGACGTCGCGGATCTTGTCCGGGTTGATGTTGATGGTGAAAATCGCCGGTGCAAACGGTGAAATCTCCTTGCGGGGCTTTTCAATGGCCATCAGCATTTTGTCGAGAATGTGCAACCGTCCCCGGCGGGCCTGATCGAGGGCCGTTCCCAGGATTTCGGCCGAAAGCTCATGAATTTTGATGTCCATTTGCAGGGCGGTGATACCTTCCCGGGTGCCGGCCACCTTGAAGTCCATGTCGCCGGTGTGGTCTTCGTCTCCCAGGATGTCGGTGAGGATCACGACCTTTTCACCGTCCTTGACCAGCCCCATTGCGATGCCGGCCACCGGCGCGGTGATGGGCACTCCGCCGTCCATCAGGGCCATGGTGCCCGCGCAGACCGTTCCCATCGAAGAGGAGCCGTTGGATTCCAGCACCTCGGACACCAGTCGGATGGTGTAGTCGAAGTCTTCCTTTGCAGGGAGAACCCGCTCGATGGCCCGGGTGGAAAGGCCCCCATGCCCGATGTCCCGGCGACTGGGGCCGCCGATGCGACGCACCTCTCCCACCGAATAAGGGGGAAAATTGTAGTGCAGCATGAAAGGGCGGAACTCGTCGCCGCTGAGCGTTTCCACCCGCTGTTCGTCCTGGCCGGAACCAAGGGTCAGAACCCCGAGCACCTGGGTTTCGCCGCGTGTGAACAGCGCGCTGCCGTGCGGGCGGGGCAGAAGGCCCACCTCGCATGTGATCGGGCGAACCTCGTCGAAAGCTCTCCCGTCGATCCGTCGCCCCTCGCTGAGAATCAGCTCCCGGCTGATCTTCTTTTGCAGGTCGCCGAGGATGTCAACCACTTCTCCTTTGCGATCGTCGTATTCCTCGCCGAGTTCAGAGAGGACTTCCTCCTTTACAGACCGGAGCGCCGCCTGGCGTTTCACCTTCTCGGGGACGGTCAAAGCCTCCCGAATCCGGTCTTTGGCCATCGGTTCGACGCGCTCCACCAATGCAGCATCCGGCTCCGGAGGTGAAAAAGGCCGCTTCTCGGCTCCTCCGGAAGCCTTGAGTTCCTCCTGCAGATCGATAATCGGCTGAATCGCCTGGTGACCGAAGAAGATCGCATCCAGCATATCCTTTTCGCTGACCATCTGAGCGCCGCCTTCCACCATGACCACGCCGGTTCGCGACCCGG
>JAJDOA010000014.1 GCA_022340405.1 Desulfobacteraceae bacterium
AAGCGTAAATCCACAAAAATAATCAGGATTCCAGAAGGATAAAAAGCCTTTTTTAAATGAATGGATGATAAAATGATAAAAGGGATATAGCTGATGGACCGGATCGGTGATGAGTGAATTGCCGGTAAAGGCGTCGGTGGCCGACGGAGACCACGGCAGATCGCGAAACAGGTTGTCGAAGGCATAAAACGTTCGGTTGCACAACAAAACAGGATAAAAAAAGATGATGGACAACAGAAGCAGGAACAGGACTGCGAGGAAAGAATTCCATTTTGGATTCCGGTCTGGATGGAGCACCCGATCTTTCCGTTTCATAGAGGCGGCTCATACTGTGGATGCGGCAGCAGGTAGGGATCCCTTCGAGATTGCGCCTCAAAGATAGCACCTCTGCAGGGTGTATGCAACCGGGCGGCACCGAGACCCGCGCGGAAGGAGTCCCTCCGGCTTGATCCGCCGTCTGTCAACTGATACAGGTATGACCCTGTGGGATGGCTCAGCCGGATACGAGTCGAACAAGACGCGCCCAGCGCGTCGATAAACCGGTCCTTCGGAGCCTGCAATCCCAATGGAAAAGCATAAGGAAAAGCGACCGACCAGCAGTTTTTCCCCCGTTTTGCCGGCGAAATCGGATCCGGACGTCCCCGGTCGGCAATGCGGAAACCGCCCGATCCGTTGGACGGCTGGCCGGCTCAAAAGAATTCTCTTCCTGCTTTTGCAGGTAATGATCTCCACTGCGTTGTTGGTTCTTCTTTTCCGTGGTTTCGACTGGTCACGGTTCCTTTCCGCAATGAGTGGTGTGCCCCTCTCCTTTTATCTCTATGCCCTTTGCCTCAATTTTTTCTGTCAACTGCTCTACGTGTGGAAATGGTCCACGGTTCTTCGATCCCTGGAGGTCCGGGCTCCTTTTTCGTACCTTGTATGGGCATTTTTCGTCGGATTCTTCTTCGCCAATTTCTTACCGACTTCCGCGGGACAGGATGTGGCCCGTGTCTATTATGCGGGAAGACGTTGGGGGTACCTGCGGATCGGATCGTCGGTGTTCATGGATCGCGCTCTCAGTTTTTTTGCCATGATTTTCCTGGCTGCGATTCTGGTGACCTGTCTGGGACCGCAGGTGTTCGCTTTTCAATCTGTCCGGAACACACTCGTATTCCTGTTCATTGGATGCCTTTGTCTCCTTGGGGCCACGCAACTGCCGGTGCAAAGATGGGCTGTGGGAGTCGCAGAGCGTTTCCCGGCGCTGAGTGCCTGGGCGGAAGGCTTCGGGCATACGGCTGGATACGCCCGGTCCGTGGGGGCAAGTCCGTCGGTTCTGCTACCTTCCGTACTGTTGGTGGCACTGAGCTTTGGTATAATGACTCACGTGTACATGGAATATTTTGGCATCATCGGCACTCCGGATGTGGATACGATTTCGGTGTATACGGCTCTTCTCATCATAACAGCCATCAGTAATCTTCCCATTGCTCTCAACGGGATCGGAGTCCGGGAACAGGCACATTATCTGTTTTTTTCGGCACTGGGCGTTTCCAAAGAGATCGCGGTGGCCATTTCCCTGTTGCTGTTTTCGCAGGCGCTGCTCTTCGGTGTGCTCGGCCTTTGCTGTGGACGGTCGGAGAAAGTGGCCGGCGCCGCAACCGGTAGCCTGTGCATCAGGCCGGCAGGATCCCACCCGGGCATCGACCCTAAGAGGCTGTGGATAAACAAGCATCCTGCCTTCAGACAAGAGGCTCTCCGCCAGCCTTGAGAAACCAGCCGAGTCATCCCGCCATGCGGGAGACGCAGCCGATGGGACGACCGCAGTCGTAGCTGGGCTACGTCGAGGATCGACCCGAGGCGAGAGGCATTCCTTCTGCTTTGTACGATCCGTTGTGTCATCCCGCGTGGCGGGAGGCGCCGTTTATCCACAGCCTCCTAACCCAGAATTGAAAACTCCGCGTCGCCCCGGTTCCCGGGATTTCCGCTTCGCTGCAACAAGCGGGAAGGAATGTTCTGGCTGGCGCCGGTTCAAGCAGATTGTACGTCATCTCAAATTGTTAGGATCGATCCGAGGAGAGCCGTATTGGTAAAAGGAAGGAGAAGGGAGATTCCATTCAAAACATACTTTTGGAAAATGCTATTGGAGTCTATGAACCCGGCGGCGGGGCAACGTCTTTGGTCATGCACACGGCGGTTTCCGGGCATAGGGTTCGGAATTCAGCAGTGTTTCGGATGGATGCCGGCTGCCTGCCGCGTTCGGCGGTTCCGAAACCGTGTCGCGCGAAGAAACGCTTTGCGGTCAGGGTCAGCAGATGGAGTCGGGAAACGCCCTGGGAAAGGGCGTACCGCTCGACGGCTTCGAGCAGGCGCGACCCCACACCCGCACCGCGGAACGATTCGGCGACGGCCAGAGAGCGGAGCAGGGCATGGGATCCTTTCCGCTCCAGACCCACGACGCCAACAATGGTGCCCTCGCTTCGGGCGACGATAAAATCTCTGCACATCTCTCCTGTCAGGTCATCGGTATGCAGCCCGCATGATCGGATGAGATCGGAGACCGTTTCGAATTCGCCGGGGCGGATGCCGCTGAAGGTCAGTTCGAATCCTTCTGCAATGGACGACGCCATGCTGTGTTCCTTTCGCCTGTCGATTTCGTATCCTAACCGCTTTTGGTTTTCGTTTCAACCAAGCGCTTTCTGACATAGGCGAGGACGGCTTGTCCCCATGCGGTGTCGCAACCGGTGCATCGTGTAATGAACCCCATCTCAACAGTACGGGGCGCCCATGCGGTGGTTGCGGCAAAGACGATTGACGCGAACACCTCTGCTCAGTACACTAGAAGCCATCTCAAAATTGTC
Organism: Desulfobacteraceae bacterium; assembly: GCA_022340405.1. Lineage (GTDB taxonomy): Bacteria > Desulfobacterota > Desulfobacteria > Desulfobacterales > JAJDOA01 > JAJDOA01. The sequence goes on from JAJDOA010000014.1 coordinate 2,838, forward strand.
TTTTCGCCCCATCTCGGCGTCGGGTCCTCGTTTCCAGTCCTCGAAAACCAGCCGTATTCCTGCGGCTGGAAACTCGGATCCTCCTTGACCTTGAACGAAAATCCGAATTTTGAGATGGCTTCTAGATAAAAAAAGCTGGCGAACTTTGTGCCACGCTGGTTGTGGACGTGGACGGCTACGGGCGCATCGGGTCATCGGAAACGGTGTATTCGCTGCAGTCGGTGGCGGAAATGCGATAGCGCACTTGTTGACGATCAACGACGGAAATAGCGGCCCGGCGGACCTGTCCATCATCGTTCCCGCCTATAACGAGGCCGGTTATTTACAGAAGACGCTCTCGGCCCTGACAATGGCCGCAGGACGCACCCCACTGCGGGGGGAAATCCTCGTTGTGGACAACCGATCCACCGACGCGACGGCGCAGATCGCGGAGAATGGCGGCGCGCGGGTCGTTTACGAGCCCGTCCGCCAAATATCGCGGGCCCGAAACGCGGGTGCCCGGGCGGCTGAAGGACGATATCTGGTCTTTGTCGATGCGGATACCATCGTGCCCGCCGCCCTGTTCTCGGAGGCGGTGGGACGCCTGGAGGACGGAAGCGCCGGCGGCGGGGGGTCGGTGGTGGCGGCAGACGTTCGCCTGCCCCCGCTGGGAAGGCTGGCACTGGCGGGCTGGAATCGCTTTTCCATGGTTTTTCGACTGGCGGCAGGCAGTTTCATCTTCTGCCGCCGGGAGGGCTTCCATGCCGTCGGCGGGTTCAGCGAAGCGGTTTATGCCAGCGAGGAGATTGGATTTTCACTGCGCTATCGCAGATGGGCTCGCTCGAGGGGGATGGACTTCACCATTCTCTCGTCGGCACCGGTGGTGACTTCAGCCCGGAAACTGGACTGGTTTTCTACCCCCCGCATCGCCCTGTCCACGCTGTTGCTTCTGGCGTATCCGCCGGCGGTGCGTTCCCGTCGATTGTGCTGGTTGTGGTATCACCGCCCGGATCCCCGCCGGAGGCGGTAGGTGCCGATCCGATATACGGCGATTGTCAGAATTCTGTTCCGTTTCCCAGATGATTTCCAATTCGAACAGTAGGGGAGGGGTTTATCCCCTCCCGCTGGAGGTATCCGCCACCCCGGTCGGGCGGGGCTAAACCCCGCCCCTTGCAGGACATGAAAAACCCATACCCATCAAGACATATTTTTGGCAATGTCTTCAGACAACGTGTCCCTCGGTGGGAACGATGCAGATGAATCGAAACATCCCTTCACCGGTGTTCCGGTACTGGTGAAAGGTTTCAGCCGGCACCAGGGCATAATGGCCGATCTCCAGCCTGTGCTCCTTACCCTCCAGTTGCAGTACTCCCTCTCCATCCAGCACGTAGTTGATGTGAGGCCACGGGTGGGAATGGGCCGGAGAATGCCCCCCGGCACCCAGTTCGACAAGGCGCATCACATAGTCCCCCCAGCCCTGTTCAGGGCCGATGAGTGCTTTTATTGAGGCATTTTTGGCCTCTGAGCTTTCCATGACATGGGAGAAAACCTCCCTGCTGCTTCCGACGATCATCAACGGCTCCTTCTGTGATGGGTTGCGTGGGAAAAGGCGGCAACGGTTACGTTCTTTTCCGCGTTTGCTGCATCATACCACCCCTGTCGCAGCACCGTCAAAAAAAACGCGACGGCCGATTCACAAGCGGGCACCGTCGCTTTTGCTGCCGGATTCTGGGTATCCATTGCAGTCCGGCGCGTTGTCCGCTATAGGCACTACCATGACACCATCCAGAACCCTCGTGATCCATCCAGGGGCACTCGGGGATGTGATATGTGCCCTTCCTTCGGTCCAGCGGTTTCTGGGCGGCTCCGACACCGTGGATTTCGCGGTGGACAGTCGATGGGGCCCTTTGCTCCAGCGCTTGAACGCGGCAGGGCGCTGTTATCCGTTGGAGTCGGCACGGTTTGCCGATCTTTTTTCCACGGTTTCCCGTTCGTGGCTGACACCCCTGCTTCAGCCGTACGACCGCATCGTCGCCTTTTCCCTTTCCGAGACATTGGAAAGAGCGCTTCGCCGCTGTTACGAAGGCACCGTTCTGCGGGTTCCGCCGCGTCCCGAACCGTCCGTTCGGGTCCATGTCGCCGATTTTCTGGCGGATCGGTTGTCCGCTTCCGGCATGCCGGATGCTGGCCGTGGGGATCAGATCCGACCGGAAAGCAGTGGGTTGCCACCGGACCGAAATGGCCGCGGGATTCTGGTGCATCCCGGCTCCGGAAGCCTCCGAAAATGCTGGCCCTTGCAGCGGTATTTTCGTCTGGTGCATCGACTCGAAACGGAGGGATTCCGACCGACACTCCTGCTGGGACCCGCAGAGACGGAACGATTCCGGCCTTCCCTCGAAAGGCTTCCGCCGGGCACGAATTCCATCGTCCTCGATGATGCCGTCGAACTCCTGGCACGGATCCAATCGGCCGGCGCCCTGTTGGGAAACGATTCCGGCGTTACACATCTTGCCGCATATTGCGGGTTGCCGACCCTGGCTCTTTTCGGACCCTCGGATCCGGTGCGTTGGCGGCCGCGGGGGAGAGGGGCGGTCGAGGTGATGCGTGGTGCTCCGGACTGCCCTCCCTGCTTTGAACTCGACCCGGAAAATTGCAAGGAGAGCCGATGCCTCGGGGAGATCAGGGAGGAGGCGGTTTTCGAGACGCTCCTGCAGTTGCGCAAGAATGGTTGACAATCCCGCAGCCATCGGGTGTGTTGGTTCGTGCGGATCGGCAGAGGAAGGGAGGCTGCGGCCTTCCCGTAAACGGGCCGCCCCGGCCGCACGGCGTCTCGCCGGAGACCCGGTATGCGAACGCCCCGCAGGGCATGACACGGATGATGGCATGACGACACAGAGCCTTATTTTTGGAAGCATCGGCGGGATTTCCGAAAAGGACTACCTCCGGCTCAAGCCGACGCTGAGCAAGCGGTTCGACGCCGCCGTCTGGAAGGACGGATCCCTGGTGATCAATAGCATGCGCGATCACGGCAAGCTCAAGGATGTGTTTTCGCAGATCGCGGATAGGATCGGCGAAGACGGCTTCGGATCCCTTCTCTACGTGGGCCAGGGCAGTGTGGTTTGCTTTTTCTTCGGATGCCGGCGCTACGTTGGAAGGCGATACCGTGAACCCGTCCCGCCGGAATGGTGGCAGGGCGGCCGGCCCTGATGGTCCGACCGCACCGGGACCGAGGGCCGTGCGCGGCGTTTACGAACGGAGCATTAGGGAAACGGCTTCCAGGGCCAACCGATAGCCGTCCGCACCGAAGCCCGAGATATGGCCGCTGACGACTTCGGTGACCAGAGAACGCTGCCGGAAGGCTTCCCGGCGGGCGAGGTTGGAAAGGTGGATTTCCACCACGGGTATCGCCAGGGCGGCCAGAGCGTCACGGATGGCAACGCTGGTGTGCGTGTATGCGGCTGGATTGATGATCAGGGCATCGCAGTCTTCGGCCGCCTTCTGGATCCGGTCCACGATCGCCCCCTCGTGGTTGGACTGGAAACTCTCCACCTCCAGTCCGAGCTCCTTGCCTTGTTGGATCAGTTGCTGATGGATCTGGTCCAGGGTCGTCCTTCCATAGATCTCCGGCTCCCGGGACCCCAGCAGATTGAGGTTGGGTCCGTTGATCATGCATACCCTGGCGATGCGCCTTGCGGATGGCATAGCAGGCTCCCTTCTTTCGAGCGGGACGAAATGGCGGGCTTCCCGCATGCCTGCACGCTGTGTGCGGTCCCGCCGTTACCGCTACCGTTGCTCTGTCAATTCGCGCAGTTTCCGGATTGTGGCGCCGTAGTCTTCACTGCCGAACACAGCGGATCCGGCCACGAAAACATCGGCGCCGGCGGCCGAGATGTCGGATATGGTTGTTTCGTTGACGCCACCGTCGATTTCGATCAGGGCGTCCAGTTTCCTTTCCGCGATCCGGGTTCTCAGGTGACGGATTTTTTCCAGCGTGTTCGGAATGAACCGCTGTCCGCCGAAACCCGGGTTTACGCTCATCAACATGACCGCATCCACCTCTTCCATCACCCAATCGATGGCGGACAGCGGTGTCGACGGATTCAATACCGCGATCGGGCGGCAACCGCACTCTCGAATGCGATGGAGGGTGCGGTTCAAATGCGTGCAGGCCTCCACTTGCACGGCGATCCAATTGGCGCCGGCATCGGCAAAATCAGCGATGTAACGGTCCGGATTCTCGATCATCAGGTGCACATCCAGAGGCAAATCGGTGACCCTGCGCACAGCCTCCACCACCAGCGGGCCGATGGTGATGTTGGGTACGAAGCACCCGTCCATGACATCGATGTGAATCCAATCTGCTCCAGCCGCCTCGACATCGCGGATTTCTTCTCCCAGGCGGGAAAAATCCGCCGAAAGAATGGAAGGGGCAATCCGTTTCATTGCAAATCCTCTCTGTGGGATTTCCGGCGGTATGCGAAGGAAGAGGAGTCGGCACGGGCCGGCGGGTATTCCCGCGTGGGCGGCCGACCTCCGGAAGGCCGGAATATCGGTCATCAAACAACAGCGCGGCGTCCAGGTCAATCCAAAATACGGACATCGGCCAGCGCATGGTCTTCCCATATCGTTGCGGTGGTACCAGTGGCACGGGGTACCAGCAGCTCCACCTGCGCTCCCGGTTCGACGAAACCTTCCCACCGCCGCTGCAAGGCGCCGTATCGCCGGATTTCAATGACGACCTTTCGGTTCAGTAGGCCGGGGCTTGCCCGGTAGCGCAGCAGCTCCGTCGACATTCCCTGTCCCAGTCGGCGTCCAACGGCAATGTCGCTATCGGCGTTGACCACCAGCGATACCGTCGATCCCTCGATGACCCGCTGGCCCGCACCAGGATTCTGTTCCAGTACGGTCCGCTGGGCCCGTTCCGGGTGATACCGGGTAGCGACACCGCCCAGACGCAGCCGGTACAGGTCCAGCCGCTGTATGGATGCTTCCAGATCGTCGCCGATCAGGTCCGGCATGGAGAAAGCCGCGGGGCGTCGACCGAGGCTGACGAGCAGATCGATGCAACGGTTTCTTACAACCGTAGCACCGGCTTCCGGAGTCTGAGCGATGATCTGACGAGCGGGGTGAGTCTCGGTGTAGATCCGTGCGACGGCACCCGTGCATAGGCCGGTTCCATGCAGCGCCACGTTCGCTTGATCCAGGGACTGGCCGAGAAGTCGGGGGGTGGCAATGTGGGAGGGGCCGGAAGAAACCACGATCCACACTTCGCGGCCCTTCTTGATTTCGCTGCCCGCTGCGGGTTCCTGGTGGGACACGTGGTCTGCGGGTATGGTATCGCTGGGCTCCAGCGTTTTCAACTTGAGGTGGAGACCCATGTCCGAAAGAACGGCAAGGGACTGGACGACACTTTGACCGACGAGGTGCGGCACGCGGACGATGGGCTCGTCGCCTACAACCCACGTGAGCGCCACATAAGCGCTCGCCCCGAATAAAAAAACGGTCGCGGCGGCCACGAGCAGGATTTTTACGATACGAACCATCATGGCAATCGCCGAAATCGGATGGCAAAGAATCCATCCATGTCGTCCCTGTGGGGGAAGGTTCTAAGATCTCCTTTTTCGGAGACCATATGCGCAGCAGGATCCGGCAGCGCCTTGGCGCCGGCTTCAACGATAAAGTCCGGGCGCTCCAGCAGGAAAGGATCCGCCACGCCCACGGTTTCCTCCGGCTCCATGCTGCATACGGCATAGACCAGGATGCCCCCGGGTGCAACCAGCGAGGCCGCCTGATTCAGAAAAAGCCGTTGTCGCCGGGCGAAAGCGGAAAGCCTCTTTGGGTCAGCGGCCCATTTTGCGTCCGGATTGCGGCGAAGCACGCCGAGGCCGGAGCAGGGCGCGTCGAGTAGAACCCGTTGAAAAGTCCGCTCGGTCAGGTGACCCAGGGAGCGCTCGAGATCCGCCTGGCAGGTTTGAACCACGGACACACCCAGTCGGTCCATTTCGGTTTTCAAACGGGTCAGTTTTGCCCGGTTCTTGTCTGCCGCCACGACGGTCCCGCGATTTTCCATGCGCTGGGCGATGTGGCCGGTTTTTCCTCCCAACCCGGCGCAAACATCCAGGACCGTCTCCCCGGGTCGGGGATCCAGCAGGCATCCCACCAGCTGGGCTGCTTCGTCCTGCACCTGAAACCATCCTTCGGCAAAACCGCTCAATCCGTCGACGGGCTTTTTCAGCCCCCTCAGGCACAGTCCTTCGGGAGCGTAGCGTGCAGGCCGCAGCACATCGGCATCGGCAATCATTGCTTCCAGCAGCCGATCCCGATCGGTTTTCAGGGTGTTGACGCGCACTGTCAGCGGTGGAACGGTGTTGATGGCCTCGCAGAGCCGGCCGGTCTCCTCCTCTCCAAACCGGTCGATCCAGCGCCGCACCAACCACCGCGGACAGGAACCCGCAACGGAAATCGCCTCCACCGGGTCCTTGGCGGGGTCGGGAAGGGCCAACTTCCCGGCTTCCCGGGCTGCCCGGCGCAGTAGGGCATTGACGAAGCCGGACAACCAGGGCTTGTGACTGCTCTTTACCAGCGAAACACTGGTGTTGACCGCTGCCGAGGGTGGAATTCGGTCCAGAAAAACGATCTGAAACAACCCCATACGAAGTGCATGCAACGCAAGCGGATCGATCCTGCGGAAAGCCCGATTGGAAAATCGTCCGATCATCCAGTCCAGTCTTTCCCTCCAGCGAAGTACTCCGTAGATCAGGGCATAGGCGAGGGAACGGTCCGGTTCGGACATTGCGCTGAAGTCTTCGGTGGACCGGGACAGCAGGTCGTCCAGGGTGATGCGCCCACTTTCCAGCCGCTGCAGGATGGTGAAGGCCTGGAGCCTGGCGTCGGTTTCACGCGCATTCCGAATCGGGCTGCGGTCGGAGAGGGAATGGGGTGTCATGGCGTCCCGGGAAGATCCATGTCCTGAAGCGAAAAAGGCTTTCGATGAAATCCGTGTCCTCTTTTAGAGCATAGAGCATTTGCCAAAAATTTGTTCCGATTGGAATGGCCTTTCTCTTGTTTTCCGTAGGAGCGGGGTTTATCCCCGCCCGTCCCAGCGTACCGCAACACCGCAAGCGGGAGGGGATAAACCCCTCCCCTACAGTTGAAACAAAAGCTTGCTGAAACGGAATGGAATTCTGGTAACCGCTATAGAAGCTGTCCGAATTTTGAGATCGCTTCTAGTGAAACTTTTCGTTTTCCGGTAGGCGGTACCCCCGGACAAATGTTTCTGTCGCCTGGCGCTTGCCGGATGCGGCCTGCAGTTCCAGCACGGCGAGCGTGCCTTTGCCGGTGGCAACCCGGATGGCCGCTTCCGATACCTCGACCACGGTGCCCGGAGGGGCGGATGGTTCGTCCGGTTCCGGGCGCGCAGCAAAAATCTTCAACCGCTTTCCCTCGTGTCGGGTAAATGCGCCGGGCCATGGGTTCATGCCGCGTACGAAGGCTTCGATGTCGCCGGCGGATTGCCGCCAGTCGATGAGGCCATCCCCTTTGCGCAGCAGGGGCGCATACGTGGCCAGGGAGTCGTCCTGGGGTCTTGGTTTCAAGCGGCCCTTCTCCATCGCTTCCAGCGTACGGATCAGCAGAGCCGGCGCCATATCCTTCAGACGGTCGTGAAGGGTTCCCGCAGTATCTGTCCTCTGTATGGCTGTCGCCGCGGTCAGCAGGATGTCACCGGTGTCTATGCCGGTGTCCATCTGCATGGTCGTAATCCCGGTTTCGGTCTCCCTGCGAATAACGGCCCATTGAATCGGTGCCGGTCCCCTGAATCTGGGCAGAAGAGAGGCATGGACGTTGACGGCGCCTCCGGGAGCGACGGTCAGCAGCGGCTCCGGGAGGAGTTGGCCGAACGCGGCCACGACAAGAACGTCCGGGCTTTGCCCTGCAATTCGAGCGATGGCGTCATCGGAGCGGATCGCGACCGGCTGGAAAAGGGGAAGGCCCATTTCATCGGCGGCAGTCTTTACCGGCGGTGCCACTGTTTTTCGCCCCCGACCCTTGGGCCGGTCCGGCTGGGTCACCACCAGGCAGATGCGATGACCGGCCTCCACCAGTCCGCGAAGGCACGGGGCGGCAAATTCCGGTGTGCCCAGAAAAACGACCTTCAGCATAGGTTATACCTGTCGAAGCTCTTTTTTACGCCGGCGCTTGTAGAGCTGCCGCTTGAGCGCACTGATCCGATCGATGAAAAGAATCCCCCGCAAATGATCGATTTCGTGCTGCAGCACGATGGATTCAAACCCGTCCGTCCGGAAATCCAGAGGCTCTCCGTTACGGTCCAGTGCCCGCACGCGAATCTGCGCATAGCGTTTCACATCGGCGCGGAAATCGGGGACGCTCAGGCATCCCTCGTTTTCCGAAAGCTGAGATCCCTCCTTCTCCACGATCTCCGGATTGATCAGCGCCGTGGGGTTGGGGCCTTCTTCTCTGGGAGAAACATCGTAGAGCAGCACGCTGTGGTCGCTTCCCACCTGATTGGCTGCCAGCCCAACTCCCGGCTCCGCGTACATGGTTTCGCTCATGTCCTCGATGAGACGTTGGATCTCATCGTCGATGACCTCTACCTTGTGCGTGGGTTCTCTCAAGAAGGGATCCGGGTAGGTTATGATATCGCGTATCGTCATTCCTGCACCTCAACTATCTCCCTCACGCTTTCGAGCGTTTCGGTTTGTCGTACACGATGCGTGTTTCTCGTTTCTCTTATATGTTAATCACTGGAAGCGGAGTTGGAAATCCTTTCGTTACCTACGGTTCCGGAAATCGGTGTGCGATGCGGCGAACGGTGAAGGTTCGTGCCGGTGATCAACACCGAGATGAACCCCAGCACCATAACCGGCAGTATCTGCACGGCGTGGTTGACCAGCGTGAATCCGGATGCATCCGTGGCCGATATCCCGAAAAGGTACAGGGCGAAAACCCCTCCCGCCTCCCATATGCCCCAATAGCCGGGGACAGAGGGGAGGGCGATTGCAAAGCAGATGATGACCATCACGGCGACCATCTGATTGAATGTCAGGTCGATGCCGGGGCAACCGTACGCCATGAGCCGATACGACCACCCCACCAGCAGCCAGATCGAGGCGGACAGCAGCAGACACAAAGCCAGCTTCCAGAAAGAGCGGATTTCGGAAAACCCGGCTGCAATGTTTTCGGTGATTCTTTCCAGCAATGGTTGGAGTCGGTCGCTCCATGTCTTGCGCCGTTTCTGGGAAAGGAAAAAAAGAAGAAAAGGCGCTCTTGCGGCCCATCGGGTCAGCGGCTTGCGCACGGCAGGAAGGCTCAGCAGGACGATCCCGCCGATGGCGGCCGCGCTCAACTGCACCATCCCGGACAGGATCCCCTGAATCGTATCCCACGACAGGCGATATCCACCAAAGGTGATCTCCAGGTTCGGATCCACTTCCATTGTGGCCATCACCCACGCCAACATGGCGATTAGCAGAACCATGTCCAGAACCCGCTCGGCCCCCACCGTTGCCAACCCGGTGGCGACCGGCACTCCGGACCGCTCGCGCAGAACCAGAGGACGCACGATTTCACCTACCCGTCCGGGAAGGATGCAGTTGACCATGAATCCGATGATCATCGGATGATAGGCATCCCACATCCCGACACGATGGGCGGATCCCAGAATGATCCGCCACCGAAACACCCGAATCAGAAAACTGGCCAGGGCAACCGCCAAGGAGGGAACGATCCACTTGTACTGAATGGTAGCCGCGTAGGCGACAAGGTCGGTAAAGGGGACGTTGCGAAAAGCGAGAAAGAGGGCGACGCCGGAGACAACGATACCCGCCACGAGGGAGATGCGGCTTCGCCTATCCATGGTCGTTCCGTGCCACAGGATCCGGATACGAGGAGAGGATGTCCTGGGCGCGGCGGACGTCGTTTCGAATTTCCCGACTCAATGCCTCGATGCTCGAGAAGCGAAGCTCGTCCCGTATGCGCTCGACGAAGTTTACGCGGACTTCTTCCCCATATAGGTCACCGGAAAAATCGAAAATGTGGACTTCCACGGTAAACAGGTGATCGTCGAAGGTAGGGCTGTAGCCGATGTTGGCCACTCCCCGGTATAGCTGTCCACCAGCCTGGATTGTAACGGCGTACACACCCATGCGGGGACACAGTTCGTCCGTAAGTTGGATGTTGGCTGTGGGAAACCCCAGCAATCTGCCTCCGCGGTCCCTTCCCTTCACTACGGATCCCCGAATCTGGTAATGCCTTCCGAGCAGATTTCTCGCCCGCCCGACCTCTCCTGCATTCACCAGTTCCCGAATGCGTGTGCTGCTGATCCGCTCGTGGTCGTCCCTTTTGGACTGTATCCAGTCGGTGACGATAACCTCGAACCCCATTTCTTCCGCATAGCGCTGCAGCAGGGGGAGATCCCCCTCGCGGTTTGCTCCGAAGCGATAGTCCCTGCCGACGACCATGGCCCGCATTCCGATGCGTCCAATCAGCAAGTCCTCGACGAACCGGCGGGCCGATATCGAGGCAAACTGCCGGGAGAACGGCTGCACGATGAGAACGTCGATACCGGAGTTACCGATCAATTCGATCTTCTGCTCCTTGAGGGTGATCAAGGGCAGGTGGCCGTTTTGCTGAAGGGCGCGAAGGGGGTGGGGGTCGAAGGTCATGGCCACCGAGACGCCTCCGATATCGTCGGCTTTCTCGATGACTTCGTGGAAGAGGGCCTGGTGGCCGATGTGAACGCCGTCAAAGTTGCCGATGGTAAGAACGGCTTTGGTAAGCGGTTGTTTTATATCGTCAATATTTTCGATGATGTGCATGCCCGCCAATCCCTGTGACCCGGAAATAATCGCTTGACAGAATATAGAAACTCATATAATTAGGACAGCCTCGAAATGAAATCAACCTTTTTCCATTTCGTGCCGAAGTGGCGGAACTGGTAGACGCGCTAGGTTCAGGGTCTAGTCGGGGTATCCCGGTGGAGGTTCGAGTCCTCTCTTCGGCACCATAATCAAATCAAGCAGTTAGAGATGAGCCCCGCTTCGGCGGGGCTTTTCTTTTCGGGGCTTGGGTAACAGCTGGTCAACATTCGGTAGAATATACGTTGGGCTGATCGGCTGCTTTGTGGAGTTCGGTGCCATCTGGGGCAGGGGAGGGTGGAGGCGGGATAGCGGCGTCGAGGATAGCCCTTCAAAGCTGTCTGTTGAGACGACGAGGGCATTGAGGAAGAAGGAATGTAGAGGGCTTCTGAGACGCCCATTCGCTTGATCTATGTCTGAGCATGCGTTTGTCGAATGGGTCTGTTATAAGCTGTCTACATTTTTGGAGACAACTGCTTTTGAGCGGATCTGACAGATGCAGCAACTCAGTTTGATAGCGCCCAGAACCTCCCCCCTTGAAATAGGTGGACCCTCCCCCATCGCTGATACCAGAGGGAGGGTCCACCATACAATTTTTCGCGGGATCTCGAAGGTTGAGTTGGGTGCGAGGGTGTTGCTTTCGTATCGAAGTCTTGCCCCCAGACCAACGCGGTAGGGGTTTATGATTGAATCAGAA
>JAJDOA010000019.1 GCA_022340405.1 Desulfobacteraceae bacterium
GTCCATGGCCTCCTGCCGGTCGCCCGCCTCACCGACGATACAAATCTGACGACTTTCCTTCAGCAACGCCACGACCCGCTCGCGTATGGGTTCCGAATCGTCTACAATCAGCACTTGTTTCATCGTTCGGCTCCTTTTCTCTTCGCCTTCCACTATAAGTCGTGACCGGTGGAGGGAAAATCAGTGGCCGTCCGATCTTTCCGTAAGAAAGAACCGCTAAATCGTGTCGGTGTTTGTCTGACAAGAAGGGGAGTGAGGCAAGGACCTAGGAAGGGTCTCTTTGCAGGAATCGGTATCGCTTCTAGAAGCTATCTCAAAATTAGGATTTTCGTTCAAGGTCAAGGAGGATCCGAGTTTTCAGCCGCAGGAATACTGCTGTATTTTGAGGACTGGAAACGAGGACCCGACGCCGAGATTGGGCGAAAAGGCAATTTTGAGATGGCTTCTACTCAGCCAAGCCGTTTCGAATGGCGTAGTGAATCAGTTCGGCATTGTTCTCCATCTGCATCTTTTCGAGAATCCGGCTGCGGTAGGTACTGACGGTCTTGACGCTCAGGGCGAGTTCTTCTGCAATCTGGGAAACGGTCTTCCCCGAACCGAGAAGGCAAAGAACCTGGTATTCACGGTCCGAAAGACTTTCGTGAGGCAACCCTGAGGCGCCGTCGTCCAAGGCAAACGCTATCTTCTCCGCCAAAGAAGGCGTGATGTACTTTCCGCCAGCATGTACTTTGCGAATGGCGCGGATCAATTCATCCGATGCGCTCTCTTTCGTCAAGTAACCGGATGCACCGGCCTTCAGAATTCTCAAGGCATATTGGGATTCCGGATGGATCGTCAGAATAATGACCGGCAGGCGGGGCTTCTCGATCTGCAACTGTTTGAGTGCATCCAATCCGTCCATGCCAGGCATCGACAAGTCCAGCAACACTACATCGTATGACTGGTGCCGAACTTTTTCCAAGAGCGCGGATCCGCTGGCGGCCTCACCGGTTACCTCTATACCGGGCTCTTCGAAAATGATTTGTTTCAATCCTGCACGCACGATGGGGTGGTCATCGGCAATAATGACTTCAATCATCAATGCTCTCCTCTTCCGAGATGGGGAGGTGCACGGTGACACAAGTGCCCTCTCCGGCTTTGCCCTCGAAGGAAACCCGGCCGTTCCATGGAAAAAGCCTCTCGCGGATGCCAAGCAGTCCGTAAGCGTCGGAGCCGTCAATTTCGGCTTCGGTGATGCCGCGGCCGTTGTCCCTGACTTGGAGGATCCATTCGCCGGCACGCCCCTCCAGATGGACAGTCACCTCCGTGGCCTGGGCATGGCGAGCAACGTTGGTCAGCGTCTCCTGAAAAATACGAAACAGGGCCGTGGCCTGATCCGGGGTCAGATCCGGTTCGGATTCCATGCTCTCCAGTCGACACCGGAGGCCACTTCGCTGTTGGAATTCTTCCAGCTGCCATTCGATGGCGGCGGAAAGCCCGAAATCATCCAGAATGACCGGACGCAGCTCGTAAGTGACCGCGTGGAGGTCTTTCAGGGACGCATCGATGACTTCGCCCATAGCGGTCATTTTTTCAGCCACTTCCGGAGTGTTGTACGGCCCCTTCCGTGTAAGCCAAGCGAGGTCCATTTTCAAAATGGTCAAGGATTGACCCAGTTGGTCGTGGATCTCCCGGGCGATTCGAATTCGCTCCTGCTCCCGCACCTCCTGCTGATAAGCGGCGAGCCTGCGGAGTTTTTCACGGGAGGCCTTCAACGAAGCTTTGGATTGCTCTTCTTTTTGAATGCGAGCCTGAAGAGACGAGGCCATTTCGTCGAAAACGCCTGCCAGATGATTGATTTCATCCTTCGCGCCGATCTGGCCGACCCGCGCATCCAAATCACCGGATGCCACTCTGCGGCTGATCCGTACCATCTGTCGAATACGCCGTATGAAAACCCGGTCACCCGTCCACCATATCACCAAGGAAGCCATCGCCACCGAAAGCGTCAGCAACACGACGTTCCGGGTAAAAATGTGCTTCGAGGCCCCGAGGGCGAGCTCTCTCGGCACTTCCAGAACAACCGCATCCTGTCGGTTTGCTATGGTGCGCGGAAGGGGGGCGAAAGCATAAATGCGAGGCAATCCCACCTCGTCTGAACCGCTCAAAGCCCCGGATCCCGTCTGCAGTATCCGCCGGCGCAGTTCTGCATCAAAGTTGTCGGGTACGCTCCAGGATTTTACATCTGCCTCGTACCGAAGGATGCCCCCGAATTCATCCAACAATGTCAGTCGTGATCCACCAGGTAATTCCGCCAACAGACGGAAAAGGGACCGGTTCATCCAGTCGAGATACACGGCGCAGAAGGCAACCGTCGCCACCTTCCCCCGGCTGTCCTTTGCCGGCAGTGCAAGATACAGAACAGGCTCTCCGGCGGAGTGTTCTCTGGGGTAGGCAACCACAGTCAATGTTTCGCTGTTTAAGCAATCCCTGAACCATGGACTGTCGCTATAATTCCGATTTTTCACGAACAGACCGCTGCCGGCCACGAGGCGGCCCCCCGTATCGAGGACACCGAAACCGGCGTACCCTTCCGTCTGGTTCAAAAGATGAGCCAGCAAGCCCTTCAGCCGGTCGGGCGATTCCTGAACCATAAAAAAAGAATCGGCGACGGCTGTCAGCAAATGCCGGGTTGATTCCATTTGCTGACCTTCTTCACTGGCGGCGGCCCGCGCCAAGATCTTGGTCCTGTGGAGAATCGTTTCCATTTCCAGTTTTTTCTGGACTTGGGCGACGTATAAAATCATGACCGCAAGGGGAAGGAAGGTGATCAAAACGGTTAAAAAAAGACGTGTTCGAAGGCTGGTTCCGGTAAACTGTTCCATGTCGCCTCTGATTTTGCAGCTTCACGAATGCAGTTCTAGAAATTATGCATAAAGTCCGCTTTTCCTATATACTCATCTGAAGCCGAGCGCTACAGCGAGATGGAACAAACGATGAAAGTGGCCAGCACCTTTGTCCCTCGTACAATCGGCTTTTCTGTTTTGACTTCAGTCATCGTATCAGATTCTGGCTCAATCCCAAATCTTTTTGCATATCTGAAGCGCTTACGCTGTCTATCTGAAATGTAAAATTCTCGGGACGGTGATCGAAAACTGCGGCTATAGCGATTGTCAGAATTTTGTTCCGTTTCCGAGATGGCTTCTACTAAGATAGCTGAAATGGGGGAGTTGACAATATGCCCGCAACTTCCATACACTTCGTAGTGTTGAAACCATAACACAGCCAGCCTGCAGCTCACCCGTACGACCGAAGGAGGACAAAGATCGCCATGTCCCAACCCACCTGCCCCAAATGCGGATACGTCAATGATGTTTCGGCTACCGAATGTGTGCGTTGCGGCATTGTCTTCTCCAAATTCGACGTGGTTCAGGAAAAACGAGAACGGACCGCTGGCCGAAGCTGTCACGAAGTGGATTACCAGATTCTCGGCGACGACATGCAGATCGTAGAGGTGGAACTGGACCCCGGTGAAACCGTTGTGGCAGAAGCCGGCGCCATGAACTACATGGAAGACGGCATCGCTTTTGAGGCCAAAATGGGAGACGGTTCCGAGGCCGATGAGGGCATCATGGGAAAGCTGCTCAACGTCGGCAAAAGGGTACTGTCGGGCGAATCCATTTTTTTGACACACTTTACCAACGAGACATCCGGTAAAAAGCGTGTAGCCTTTGCAGCACCCTACCCGGGGAAGATCGTCCCCGTCGATATGGCCAAGGTCAGAAACGAGCTGTTCTGCCAAAAAGACGCATTTCTCTGTGCCGCCTACGGTACTCGGGTTGGTATTGCTTTTGCCAAGCGTTTGGGAACGGGTTTCTTCGGCGGCGAGGGATTCATCCTGCAAAAGCTCCAGGGCGATGGAATGGCTTTTCTTCATGTCGGTGGGACCGTAATTCGGAAAAAACTCAACAACGAGCGTCTCCTTGTGGACACGGGCTGCCTGGTGGCCTTCACTCAGGGCATCGAATACGACATCCAGCGGGCAGGCAATATGAAATCCATGTTCTTCGGCGGCGAGGGACTGTTTCTCGCTACCTTAAGGGGCGAAGGCCTGGTGCTGCTTCAGAGCCTACCGCTGTCCCGCCTCGCCAATCGCATCGTTCAGCATGCCCCGTCGATGGGCGGGACCCGGAAAGGAGAAGGATCCATACTCGGAGGCATCGGCGATCTGCTGGACGGTGATCGATAGGAATAGAGCCAGCCACAGGCCACACGGACCCTCCTCATACAATCCCATCCAAAGAATTGATGATCCTCTATCGTTACATAGCAGACAACAAAAAACATCCATTGCAGGGGAAATACCGTCTGCCGGCCCCGAGATGAGGAGGCGCCTGATGGGGAAGAAAATTGTGAGAAGCAGCTGCAGGGCTTGTCACGGCGGCTGCGGTGTCCTGGTCACGGTTCAAGACAACCAGGTCATTCAGATCAAGGGGGATCCGGACTGTCCGGTGAATCGAGGCTGGCTTTGCATCAAGGGCAAAAAGTACCACACCATCACCCACCACCCGGACCGGCTGACCCATCCGTTACAGAAAGTGAATGGGTCATGGAAAAAGTTGTCCTGGGACGAGGCGCTTGATTTGGTGGCTGAGCGCTTTTTGTCCATCAAGCGCGACTTCGGGCCGGAATCCCTGGTTTTGGGCTACGGTACCGGCCGGGACAACGAAGCCTTTATCTATCGCTTCGCCAACAGCTTTGGCACCCCGAATGTCCTCACCGCAGGCCACATGTGCTACGGCCCCCGCATCGTCACCGGAATCACCCGGTGCGGCAATCTGCCGGTTGTGGATTACGATGGCCACCCCTCCTGCGTTATCGTCTGGGGCGCCAATCCCCTTGTCTCCAACCCGGACGAATACAAAGGCCTCTACCTGGCCCGGGCCATTCGGAACGGCGCCAAAATCATATGCGTGGATCCACGCCGCTCCATGGTGGCCAAGCAGGCCGATATCTGGCTGCGGCTGCTGCCCGGCACAGACGGTGCGCTGGCCTGGGGTCTGATCCATCACATTATCGACCGTGGGCTGTACAACGAGGAATTTGTGACCGAGCATATCCACGGCTGGGAGGCGTTCTGCAACCGGGCCAAAGAGTACCCATTGCACTGGGCGGCGGACAAAACCGGCTTGAAGGTCGAGGAGATCATGGCCGCGGCCGAGATGTTCGCCACCGCCGGCCCGGCGGGCATTCACTGGGGTGTCGCTCTCGAACAGTCCGTCAACTGCGTAAACAATATCAGTTTGCTCATAGGACTCATGGCCATGACCGGCAATCTCGATCGGCCCGGCGGCAACGTGTTCTACCCCAACCCCCCGGTGGTCAATGCCTCACAACTGGGCCGACACCGCGCGCTGTCCCCCGAGCTCAAAGCCAAGCGCCTGGGCAACGACCGTTTCCGTCTGGCCGATGTGATTGGCGTGATCAATCCAAAGGCCGTATGGGATGCCATACTCACCCAGGAGCCCTATCCGGTGAAGGGACTCTATCTGATCAGCACCAATCCAGTGATCACGCGCGGCAACGCCAAGGAGGTCCGGGCGGCTCTGGAAGCCGTCGATTTTCTGGTGGTGCAGGACTTTTTCATGACTCCCAGTGCCGCTCTGTCCGATGTGGTGCTGCCGGCGTCGACCTGGCTGGAGCATGACTACGTAGGCGATCTCTGGAAACGTCATGGCCGGGTCATCGCCCGCAACCGGGCGGTCCGTGTGGGGCAGGCCCGATCGGATTACGATATCATAAATGAACTGGGCAAGCGCTGCACCGATCCAGGATTCTGGTGGTCCAACATGTCCGAGGCTCTGGAGGAGATTCTCTCTCCCTCGGGTCTGACATGGAAGCAGTTCTCCAAAAGGGGCTATCTGGAAGGCGGACGCCAATTTCAAAAATATCGACAGAGCGGGTTCAGAACCCCGACGCGAAAGGTGGAACTCTATTCCACCGTTATGGAAAGATTGGGATACGATCCCTTGCCAGGCTATAACGATCCGCTGGAAGCGCCCTGGTCCAACCCGAAGACGGCCGAGTCCTACCCGTATCAGCTGATCACCGGCGCTCGAATTCCATTCTTCTTTCACAGTGAAAACCGCCAGCCCGGGTTCCTGCGCTCCCGCCGGCCCGATCCTCAGGTGGAACTTCACCCCAGGCTGGCCGAGGCCAAAGGAATCGTCGCAGGCGACTGGGTTCGCATCTCTTCTCCCCGGGGCGCCGCCGCACAAAGGGCGGTCATCACCGAGCGGGTAGCCGAAGGCGTGGTGGCCGCCGAGCACGGTTGGTGGTTTCCTGAAAGTAAGGGCGACCTGGGATGGGATCGTTCGAACATTGACCTGCTTACCGACAACAGCTATGAAAGCTGCGATCCGGCTATGGGTGCAACGAGCCTTCGGGTGCTTTTGTGCAACGTGGAAAAGGCCGCCTCGCCTCCATTTTGAAGTCTTTAGAAGCGATCTCAAAATTCGGATTTTCGTTCCCCGGGTAAAACCCGGGATCTTCGACAAGTTCAAGGAGGATCTGAGTTTTCAGTCCCAGAAATACGGCCGTATTTCGAGATGGCTTCTAGACAAATTAACCCAGACATACCAACCAGGAGAGTGAATCATGACAATGTCCAAGGTCGTAAAGAGAAACATGCCCCATACACTGGTCCTAATTCTTACCCTCTCGATTGCTGCTTGCTCCGGCCAAATGGGGAGACGGGCAACCCAAGGGGCCGTTTCGGGCGCAGCGGCAGGGGCTGCAGGTAGTGTGGTTACAGCGTTGATTTTCGGCGGCGATGTGGGCGATGCCGCGGCGCGGGGGGCTGCCTGGGGTGCCACTACCGGGGCCGTTTCGGGTGCTATTGCCGGCAGCCGAGAGGACAGTGCTGCAAAGAAACGTGAGCAGGAACAGGTGAAAAAACAGCTCAAGGCCGATATCGGAGAGGATGCCTTTGCCGGTTTGACAGCCCTGGTGAAGTGCAAGCATCCCGTGGCCGTTGGATATGCGCAAACCGCTCAGAAGCTTGACAATCCGGATTTCGTGATAGCCGGCCTTTGGCTGGAAATTCTCACCTATGCAGACGAAGGCAAAAAAGCAAACGCCCAGGAGTTATTGCCCAAAGTGGTCGAATCCGATCCCCGCGTGGCAAACAACGCGGAGGCCGATGCCAAAATGGAAAAAGCGCTGGAGGGGCTTGCCAATATCCGCCGACAACACAATATGCCCACGAAATGCCCTCGATAGGATACATATTTCTTCCAGCTTGCATTTCTGCCCAAATTTTCACCAACCTTGGCGCCGTTATGAACCTTGTGCAAATCGACCTGTTCCGCTCGATGATCAACTTGCAGCAAAAACTTGACAGCCGGTCCAGCACCACTAGAAGATATCTCAACATTCGGATTTTCGTTCCCCAGGTAAAACCCGGGATCTTCGACAGGCAT
>JAJDOA010000047.1 GCA_022340405.1 Desulfobacteraceae bacterium
TGATCATCGCCATGATCAACGTGACGGTCTCCCTGTACTATTATTTGCTGGTTGTCAAGGCCGCCTACCTCGATGAACCTCCCGAGACGCCCGCCCCTCTGACCCTCTCTCTGCCCGTCCGCACCCTCACCATCGTCCTGGTGGTTTTGACGGTGTTGGGAGGCATTTATCCCAATCCGTTGATGAACCTGGCGCGGGATGCGGCCGCCGCTCTGATGTAAGAAGCCGCCGGACAGGGAAAAAATTTTGACAACCGTGACAAGAAGCGTTTTGGGCAGTTGTGTTATGGAAAAGTCATAAAATATGTGGAATCGGCTGGAAAAAACAGTACTTGTGAAAGGTGCATCGAAGGATTCAGGAGAAGAAAAATCCGAAAAAGAGTCCGAATTAAAATGTATTTTAGGCTATTGACAAGGGGTGAAGCATCTGATATTTTGTGAGTGAAAAAATCATAATATCCGGTTTTTTCGGCAGTAACGGTTTTTGTCCCCGTCTGCGGCATCCGGACCGACCCTTCAGCCAGCGGTCTACCCTTCCGATCTACTCGGAGCGGTTCGCCAACCCCCGGCGGATCGTTATGCACCCCAGGTTCGAATGCCGCAGACACCCCATCATGCACCGCTTCGCTTCCCGGCAGACAGCATCGGCGCCACGGTAACCGTATATCGAAGCCCCTCCGCCGATTCGAGAATTTCCGGCAAGGGCGGCTGCTGATCGGAGCGGGCAGCGGGGTGCCGGGTCGGCTGCATGACTTCGTAAATCACCTCGAACATTCCCAGAAGCAGATCTCCCGCCCGAACCCGGCCCGATGCGGGATTCATCCTTTTTTTCAGGGCGGTCGAGCGTTCCGCCTCCCGCTTGACGGCGATCAGTCCTTCCAGAAGGGGTTCCAACTCCTTCCGTTGGGGACTTTTTGCATATTTGTCGCGAAGCTGCTCCACTTCGCTGGCCGTGCATTGCTGCAAACGTTGCCGATTGGCGCCGCGGCGGAACAGTTCGTGACTTTCGAGGTGCCGGTCCACCCTCTGGAGACACTCCCTGTTGAGGGCATCGACGTGTTCGTGCAGACGGGAGCGGATCGATTTTGGCACATGCACGGAAACCCGGTCCAGCCGGACGCGGTGTTGTTCCAGATTTTCATGCAGCGCCTGACGCGCGGCCGGCCAAAAAACGGCGGCGGCTTCCTGGTAGACGGACAGCAGGTCCTCTTCGCCGGCCATGGCCTCGCCGAGTCGCCTTAGCATCGGCGGGAATTGCTGCGCCGGTTTTTGGAACAGGGTCTTTCCGGTAATGATCTCGAATAAAATGGCCACCACCGCATACCAATCCTGCATGTGAAGAATCGGCGGTAGGTCCTCATGGGCTCTCCGCAGCATTTGGTTGGGAAACAGATGGGAGGGAGTTCCGTACAGCGGCGTTCCTCCCAGTTGCGGTTGGGAAATTCCAGATGCCTCCGGATTGCCGAAGTCAACGGCGGTCTCCAGATCGATGAGGCCGATGGCGTATTCGCTTGCGGAGGCCAAAAACTGCGGATACGCGGACCGGTCCCCCGCCACCAGTAGGTTGTCCGGCTTCAGATCGCGGATGGCCACCCGCTTCTCGTACAGCCATGCCAGCAAATCCAGCAGGTTGGTCCCCATTTCGCCCATCAGCGTCGAATGGCGTTGGAACACGCGGTCGGAGACGGCACCTTCCACCAGAGAGAAAAAAGACCTTGCGGTGTTTGCATGAGCCGAAGCCACGGAATTCAGACTGGAAGAAAGAGGGGAGCCTGCCGTTTTCAGGGCGGGTGGCATCTCCCATTTGTGCGGTTTTCCGGCCATGGTGAGGATGAATCCCTCACGCATCCGCTGCATGGAGCCCTCCTGCAGGGCTTCGGTTTCAGGCGAAACGCTCTCTATGGCATGCCGGAATGCCTGCCAGGCTTCCTGCAAGTCGGTAAAAAGCTCGGCACCTGCGGAACCATACCGATCCTCGAAGCGGTCGAGGCTTTCGATGGTCTCGGCTGCGGCCATCAATTCCCTTTGGAGTGCCTTGCCGGTATCGTGAAACATCTCCATCACCTGGCTCAGAAAGAAAAACCGGGTCAGGTCCATGAAAAAGGCGAACCCGCCGCCGATCTGCAAAAAGCCTTGATGTTCGGGGTGGTTCTCCAGCCACTGCATGTACCGCTGCTCCAGCACATCTTCGTCTGCGGTATCGGCGTCCGGGAATTTGTGCAATTTCTTACAGATCACCGAAAGGTTTGGAATCACGCACTCCCTGGGCAACAGCTTTTTTCGGACGATGAATTCGGACCGGAGATCCTCGTAATAATCCGAAAGCCGCGTGATCGGCGTCGGGGGAACCTTGACAACGATGGGGTGGTCGTAGATGACGGAAAAGCACTGGCTTTTGCTGCCGGTGTTTTCCCCGATTGGGGCAATGGTCATCCTGCGGGAGCGCGTCGTCTCCTCGTGTACGATGCTGATGTTGTAGGTGCGGCCCCGTTTCGTTCCCGCATCGGGTACCGGCTGTATCTTGCATCGCAGCGTTTCCGGTGCGCCGATTTGAAACCGGAACAGGTCGGCGAAAAGGGTCTCCACGTCCGAGAATCCGGCCAGCCGGGCACCGATACCCCTGCTGCCGGCATCCACAAGATCCTCCTCTGGTACGGTGGCTGCTTTCCCACTTTTTTTTCGATATCGAAACCAGACGAAAGCGCCGGCTGCGGCCAGCACCAGAGCGATCCATACGACGGGGGCAACCTCCGGGAGCCGGTTTCGCCAATTCGAAAACCCGGTTTCCTGGAGGCTGTGGTGGAAATGTGCCGAAAGCGCTTTCGGCCATGTACCCGGATCCTTCCCATCGACATCCACGATTCGTCGCACACTCTCCAGATCGAGGACATCGAGCTGGTCGTCTATCCGAATGAACACCTGGTCCCGCACCACCCAGGCACTCTGAACGGAAATGGAGCGGCCGGAGCGCAGCTCCACCACGTCGTGCCGCAGCGCGTTCACCGTCCAAATGGAGGCGAGCAGCAGGCAGACGAACGCAGCGCTCAGTGCGATCAGGCGTTTCATAACGATTCTCGGATGGTTTCCCCCCGCAGCCGGGGGCGGACGTTCAACAGATCAATCCATGGAGATAAAGCGGGTTGTCCGGACGTCTAAGACCTTCGTATGGATATAATGGACTTCGGCCGTCAAGTCCAGTTAGGATTCTCTGTCGATCCGTACCCCGCTGACTGGTTGATTTCAAAGCGGTTGCTTCATGTTGTTCACCCGGGAAAACGCGACACGGGCGGCCATGAGGTTCATGCTGGACTGGGAAGATGGCGTAAATCGTGGTACAGGACGACGCGGCAGGCCGGCGAGACGGTCCGGCGCAGGATTGTATCCGGTGTGCCGCGCTCCGTGGTGAAACGAGGAAGAGGTTTTCTGTGCGGAAAGCGAACAAAAGAGATCCCGGCACCGCTTCGAGCAGGATTGCCTATCTGCTGCTGACGTTGGCCCCTCTCTGCTGGGCCGGCAACGTGGTCCTGGCACGCGGCGTAGTGGAGCTTATCCCCCCGGTGAGTTTTGCCTTCTGGCGGTGGACGCTCGCCTTTGTCATCGTCTTTCCCTTTTTTTTCCAGCATGCCAAAAAGGACTGGTCCGTGGCGGTTCGGCACTGGAAGATCCTGATCCTCATTTCGCTTCTGGGGATCTCTACCTTCAATACGCTGCTGTACACGGCGGTGCACACCACGACGGCCATCAATGCGGCATTGATCCAATCCACGATGCCGGCTTTCATCATCTTGATGACGCTCGCGCTGTATGGCGAGTCGGTAAACGGGTTGCAGCTGGTGGGGGTAGGCAGCTGCATTCTGGGAGCCTGTATCGTGGTGCTTCGGGGAAAACTGGGCGCCCTGCTGGAGGTGCCGCTGGCACGCGGGGACTTTCTCATGGTGACCGCCGTGGTCATCTATGCTGCGTACTCAGCGCTGCTGCGAAGGCGACCGCCCATTCGCCCCACCAGCTTTCTCGTATATACGTTTGGCATCGGGGCAGTGGGACTGCTGCCCGTGTACCTTTGGGAGCTGTCGAAGGTCGGCCCTTTCCCTGTCACCCTGCCGGTCGGAATGAGCATCCTTTACGTAGCTCTGTTTCCTTCCGTCGTCGCATATTTCGGCTGGAACCGGGGCATTGACCTGATTGGCCCCAATCGAGGCGGCTTGTTCATCAATCTGATACCCGTATTCGCTTCGGCCATGGCCGTGGCGTGGCTCGGCGAGTCCCTGAAAACCTATCACGGTGTCGGCATGGCACTCATCGCAGGCGGCATGATTGTTTTCAACCGGAACCGATAGCGGGGCTCGGGTACCGGAAGACGTTGCACGGCGGTGTCGTGCCGGCTGTGGCTGCGGGCGGAATCAGCTCCCGGGGCGGCGGTTTTTGAGAAAACGGACCCCTTTTTCCGTGTACAGGCCTTTGTGGACCCTCCGCCGCATGCGTACGATGTTCGCATCGTCGGCCAGGAAGCTGAGTTGCGTGATTTCCCCCGGGTCCTCCATGGCGAAGCCCTCATTGAACATTTTCAGGTAGGCTGCCAGGCTGTTGTTGGTGGGACCGAATCCCTTCGCGTACAAAAAGCGTTTTTCGATTTCGTTGCCGGCGATATCGATGTTGGCGTATCGGTCTTCAGGGTTCAAGGCGAGCATTTTCATGATGATCTGGGAGTACTCCTCGGGGATGTCCCTGCAGATTTCATGGGGCGGTATGATGTCCTTTTCCAGAACCCGCTGGTAGTGTTTGGCCTGCTCCTGAAAGTCCAGCCCTTTCGGTGGAACGAACCAGCTGATCCCGGTCAGCAGCTGATAGGCCACCAAACCCAAAGCGAAGATGTCGCTGCGCTGGTCCACGACGCCTCCCAGGGCCTGCTCGGGGGCCATGTACTGGATTTTTCCGGCTAGGCCGAAGACTTTTTCGTCTGCGGCGACGGCGATGCCGAAATCCATCAGCTTGACGACCCCCTGGTCGTTGACCAGGATGTTTTCCGGGCTCAAGTCGCGGTGCACGATATACTGGTGGGCATATCCCAGCGCTCTGCAGACGCGACTGACGATGAAGGCGTTGAACTGAATGGGAAGAAGAAGCCCGGTGCGGATGTGCTCCCGGTGGATGTTGCGCAGATCGAGGCCCTCGATATATTCCATGAGTATCAAATACAGGCGCTTGGTCTTGTCGTCACCGGGGTCCCATGAGTCCAGCTTTTCGGCCGTTTCTTCCAGCGCCTGCGTCAATCCCATCCGGATGTTGGTCAGCAGCTGTTGACTGTTCGATTCTTCGCCGTTTTCCCATGGTCGGAACACCTGCAGCTCCTCCCGAAAATCCTGCGGCAGCCTGTCCAGGGGGACCGATTCCATACCGTAGGTGCGGACAATGTTTTCATGCCGCAAGGTGGTCGCGATGTTGGCTTCCTGCTTCAACCGTTGCACCTTGTCGCTGCTCATCGAACGGATGGTTTTCAACACCATCAGGTCGCAGACGCCTTCGGAGTGCCGTTCCGCCAGATATACGATTCCCATGCCCCCGCGGCCGATCTCGCTGACAAAGCGATACCGCGCCGCCGAAGGAAACATCAGGTTCGCCAGAGACGACATGAAACACCTCCATTGGATTGTATTCTTCTCCATTGCCCGGCGTCGGACGAGCCGGTGTACGGCAGGTACCAGCGGTTTATAGCCACACCCAGAATACCCCATATGAAAAATCATGGCAAACGGTTGCGGTCAACGGTGCGCCGACAATCTTCTGGATCCGGTTGCCGGGCACACGCTTTTTATCCTGGGGACGGAAACGGGACAGCATTCCCACGATGGCCCCAAACTCCGGTCCGGCGCGCCAAAAACCCAATTCCGTATTTTCAGACGGCTTCTATTGACAACGGGAGGAAAAACGGCGACGAATGCATTTCAGTAGAAGCCATCTCAAAATTAGGATTTTCGTTCAAGGTCAAGGAGGATTCGAGTTTTCAGCCGCAGGAATACTGGTGTATTTCGAGGACTGGAAACGAGGACCCGACGCCGAGATGGGGCGAAAAGACAGTTTGGAGATGGCTTCTATGCCAGGTTCGACCCTTTCCCGAAGCGGACGGGGCCCGGGGCATCGGTTTGCCCTGCGGCGCGGCAGTCATTTTTCACCGGATACGAAAGGAGCGACTCCATTGAACATCGTTCGTTTTGCTGAAGCACAGAGCTACGAACCGGAAAAGGACTGGAAGCGGCTGAGCCTCTGCAACGAAGCCGATATTTCCATCGAGCATTTCGTCAAACCGGCCCGTCATGCCTCACCTCACCACGAACATCCGAACGCACAGGTGCTGGTGGTGCTGGAGGGACAAATCGAAGTGCGAACCGACGACGGCCAGAGGGCGGTCCTGGGAGAGGGAGACAGCGTCTATATCCCCGGGGGCGAGCCCCACGTGGTAACCAATCTCTTGGACAAACCTTCCGTGGGGCTGGATATTTTCGTTCCCGGCC
>JAJDOA010000251.1 GCA_022340405.1 Desulfobacteraceae bacterium
CTGGCCGGAGTGTTTCTCGCAGCTCCGGAAAGCAAGGTATGCAGGCTGATACTGAACAGAGAAGCCTGATGGGTTGAGTTCAAACCGGGTGCATTGCACCCGGTCCCAACCAAATCTGATGAAAGCCGTTTCCCTTTAGCGTGAAAACGCCGCAGAGAGGTCTGCCCTTCACAGCCATGGCCACCGATGACATGGAAGGCACCACACCCGACTCCGATCTTCACGGGGAAGCGTTGAGCAAAGCCCTTTCGCCAGTTCTCCTGTTGACCTTCATTTTTTTCCTTCACTTTGTCGCCAGACAAATGGCTGGGCCGCTGTTGCCGGCGATGGAGTCCGAGCTGGGCATCAGCCACGCGCAAAGCGGGCTGTTCATATTTTTCATGGGTGTCGGCTTATTTATCAGCCAGATCAGTTCCCCCTATCTGGCAGGGACTTGGGGATATCGCAAGTGTATCCTTTCCTCCCTGGTTGGAATGGCGGCGGTGACGGCAATGCTGGGATTTTTGGACTCGGCCCGTGCTCTTTCCTTGGGCTTCCTTGCATTGGGGGTTGCCGGAGGGCTCTACGTACCGTCGGGAATCGCTCTGATCACGGTTGTGGTGCGGCCGCAGGACTGGGGAAAGGCCATGGGGATACACGAACTGGCACCCAACTTGGCGTTGATCGGGGTTCCGTTTCTGGCCATTGCATCGGTCGCGGCCGGATCCTGGCGGATCGGGTACCTGGGCGTTGCGTCCGTCACGGCCATTCTGGCCGTCGTTTACGGCGCGGTGGGAGTGGATGCTGCCGCCAAGCCCTCCCCGCCAAGCTTCGGGCGCATTCGGGAAATCACCGCCGATCCGTCCTTCTGGCACCTATGTGTTCTGCTGAGCCTCGCCGTCGGGGTGGAAACCGGTGTATACGCCATGCTACCGCTGTTTCTGGTCAGCGAAAGAGGTTTTGAACTGGCCGCCGCCAATCACTTGTTGGGGCTGTCACGAATTCCGGGACTTGTCATGGTCTTGCTGGCGGGTTGGATTAGCGACCGTCTGGGCCCCCGCAGAACCATTTCGATTGCCCTGGGGTTGACCGGCGCCACCGTTGCGGTGCTGGGCATCGGCCCCCAGTGGTTCCTGGCCCCCGGGGTTTTTTTGCAGGCCGCGGCGGCCGCCTGCCTGTTTCCGCCCATTCTGGCTGCCGCATCTGGGATCTCCTCCATGGAGAACAGGGCCTTGACCATTTCCCTGAGTCTGGCCGTGGCACCTGTCATCGGGGGCGGTCTGCTGCCGGCAGCCATCGCACTGGCTGGAGACCTGGGGTCCTTCGGTCTCGGATTGGTGGGAGCCGGTGTTCTGACGGCTTCAGGAACGGCGCTGGTTCCGTACTTGAGACCGAACCAGCGGAACACCCTTTGATTTCCACGGAAACGAGAGGATATAGGTTTCGCCGCAGCAAAGAGAAAACAGAAAGCAGTGAGCAGTGATACGTGAGCCGTAAGCCGTGAGCCGTGAGCCGATAAAGGCGGAAAATATGCTAAGGGTCAGGTGAAGCAGCCGCCATGGTCTCTAACCCTGCGCCAATAACTCCGCCCCTCTGCAGTTCCTGCTTACTGCTTACTGCTCACTGCTTTCTTTTCTTCTCTGTCTTCTATCCTCTGTCCTCTGACTTGTGGTCTGTCCTCTGGCATCGGAAACCTACTGCCCTGCTCGCAGTTCTTCTACGGCACGAACCACCCATGGCAGGACATGGTCGGTAATGGCCCTGTAGCCCTCGGCCGTAGGGTGCAGCCCGTCCGACTGCAGATTCTCCGGTCGATCCCAGAGCGGCCGGGTGAAGGAAGGAAGAAATCTTGATTGCAACGATCGGGCCACGGTCGAATAGATAGCGGCGAATTCCACCCGGATAGGCTCGCCGACGACGGGTGGAAGCTCCATTCCGGCCAGCAATACGGGAATGTTCCCTGCCTGCAAGCGTTCGACGATGGCGCGGATGTTGTTTTGGATTCGATCCGCCTGCGCTCCCATGAGAATGTCGTTGACGCCGATCTCCAGTATCACGAGGTCCGGCTCCAGCATACGGACCTCGTCCAATCGAGAGAGAACGCCGCGGCAGGTATCTCCGCTGATGCCGGCGTTCACGACATGACAGTCCATTCGCGACCGGTTCAGGGCCGCCTGCAGCCGGGCTGGATAGCTTTCCCACGGGGCGACACCCCATCCCTCGGTCAAGCTGTTCCCCAACGCCACGATGGTAAACAAGTCTTTCATACCGCATTTCTTCCGTCACGGAGTGCATGGGAGGCTGTGGATAAACTGCACCTCCCACCCTGATACGGCGTCTCCCGCGTGGCGGGATGACTCGGTTGAGTGGATTCCGCAAACGGTGTGCCTCCCTGCGTTGCAGGATGACACGCCTGATCCTATAAAACAGGCGGTGTGCCTCTTGTCTGAGAGCGGGATGCTTTATCCACAGCCTCATAGCACGGCAGTCTCCGCAGCGGAAGGGAGAACACTGGACTGGCCGATTAGAACCGTTTTCAAAAGTATGTTCCGATTGGAATGGCCTTTTTTTGTCTTTCGTAGGGGCGGGGTTTATCCCCGCCCGCGGTAGCGAAGCGAATATCCCGGGAACCGGGCATTGCGGTGCCCGTTGTGCTGCGGCGGGAGGGGATAAACCCCTCCCCTACATTTTCCATAGCGACACATGGTGGAAACGGAATAGAATTCTGACAATCGCCATAGGGTTTTCAATGGGAGGAAATGGTTGATCGGCGGAAAAAAATGGATAGAGTGAAGAGGAAAGCCAATAGAAGCCATCTCAAAATTGTCTTTTCGCCCCATCTCGGCGTTGGGTTCTCGTTTCCAGTCCTCGAAATACAGCAGTATTCCTGCGGCTGAAAACTCGGATCCTTCTTGGCCTTGAACGAAAATCCTAATTTTGAGATGGGTTCTATGCAAAAATTCCCGAACCCAGCAAATGTGATGGAGGCGCCGATGATCGTCCGGCAAATCGAAGTGGGATGGATGGACAATTTTTCCTATGTGATCGGATGCGAAAAAACCGGAAAGGCCATGGTCGTCGATCCCGGAGCCGATGTGGACAAAATCCTGGCAGCGGCCGAAGAAGCCGGCCTGACCATCGAAACCATCGTCAACACCCACGGCCACGGCGACCACACCGCCGGCAACGCCGAGCTCAAATCACGGACCGGAGCCACCGTCGTGATGCACGAAAAGGACGCCGACGCCCATTCGGAAGTGGACCGTCGCCTCTCCGGGGAGGAAAACCGCCTCCAGGTGGGGGAGATCGACTTCCGGGTGATCCACACTCCCGGCCACACCCCCGGCGGCATCTGCCTGTATGCAGAGGGGTACCTGTTTACCGGCGATACGTTGTTCGTCGGAGACAGCGGCCGCACCGATCTGGCAGGCGGCCATCGCCCTACCCTGGGGGCTTCTATACGACGTCTAATGGAACTGCCGGAAGACACCATCGTCTGCCCGGGGCACGACTACGGCCCCACGCCCACCTCCACCATCGGTTGGGAGAAGCGCAACAACGTCAACGCAAAGGAATACGGCTATTTCGTCGACGGAAAATGATCTTCCTTGCCCCGTCGACCGGGATCGTGAACGCCCGGTCAGCGGGTCTGGACCCGGTACAGTTCCATTGCGTTGCTCGTCACTGCATCGATCACCGCCTCCTCCTCGACATTTTTGATCTCTGCGATAGCCCGAGCGGCAAGGGCAAGATGCATCGGCTCATTCCGAATCCCCGGTTCGGGGCCGAGCACGGGACTGTCGGTTTCCAGCAGCAGGCAATCCAGCGGGAGGTGTCGAACAAGTTTCTGCTTCTGGCGCGATCGGACAAGGGACGGGGGCATCGAGAAACGATAACCGGCCTCCACCGCAGGTAGGGCAGCCGATATTCTGCCGTCGAAGGCGTGCAGGTGCACCCGGCGGGCGCCTCCGCTGATCAGGGCCGCCACGGCATGCCGGCCTGCGGAGCGTGAATGGACGTTGAGGGGGAGATCCAGTTCCAACGACAGCTGGATGAATCGGTCGAATACCACGCGTTGGAGATGACGATCCTTTTCCTCTCGCGCCAGCCAAAAATCCAGGCCCACCTCCCCGATGGCCCACAGACGTTCACGGTGGGAACGGATAAAAGATTCCATCTCCCGTGCCGCTTCCAGATGCGCATGCGCAGGGTACAGTCCGGCCGCCGGACGCAGAATCGGGTGCCTTTGGGCCAGCTCGAGATTCTTTTTCGCATCCGGCAGGTTTTCGCCCACGGCAATGATGGTGCCGACGCCGGCCCTTGCGGCCCGATCCAGCACCGTTGCCCGATCCTCGTCGAAAGCCGCATCACAGATGTGGGCATGGGTGTCCACAAGAAGACGCTGATGGCGGAAATCCGCCTGCGGCATGGCCGCCTCCTTTTGCGATGTCCACCGAAATTACCACCATGCGCCCACCATCAGGGCGACAATGACCAGCACACAGCCGATCTGGAGATTTTCACGGGTGCGAGGTGCCTGCAGCCCACGAGCTCCCGCATATCCAAGCACCAGTCCCGCCGCAAATCCGAAACCATGGGCCATGATGTCCGTGTGGGCACCGGAACCCAGCAGGGCCAGGAGGGCCAGGCCGGCCGCCAGCGGAAGCCAGGCCCTGCGGCGCTGCATGTTGGATTGTTTCTTCCTTGCAAATTGCCAGGCGGCCAAAATGCCGACAGCCCCGAAAACGGCTGTGGATGCACCGATGGAAGTATGTCCGGATTGAAAAAACCAAGCGTTGGCCAGATTCCCCGCTATCCCGGAAATCAGGATCATGAGCCACCCGAGTCCGGCCCCGAAAATGCTGCTGACGGCGGTGCCGAAAACGGCGATCCCCATCAGGTTGCCGGCCAGGTGAAGCTCGTCGGCGTGAAGCAGCAGAGCCGTCAGAGCGCGTTGCACCTCTCCCTGTAAAATCGCGCTGGACGACGCGCCGTGCTCGGCGACAACCCTGGAAAAATCTCCGGAGCGCCTGGCTGCTACGTGAAAGGCGATCAGGGCCAGAACGGCCCATGCAGCGGAACCGTTCCATTTGCGCGGTGCGACATACCCTTCATCGTGGGCGAGCTCCTCCGAATTCTCCGCGATGTACCGGTCTATTGTTTCCCGGGCGAGGTCCTGAACGGCGGGATCGACCCGGAGCGACCACCCGCGATCCGAGCGCTGGACATCATGCGGCAAGCCGGAAGCCGACAGCACCAGGCTGAATGTCTCTGCGCGCTCCCGGGACAGGCTGGCGGCTATGGTGATCCACTGGTCGGTCATGCATCAACAAATCGCATCGGGATCTCGACCCGGCAGCTGCGGTTCCGAGTTCCGGTTTTTCGGTTCGAGGAGGATCGAAGACTCCCCGCCGCCCCGGTTCCCGGGATTTCCGCTTCGCTCCAACAAGCGGTGGGGAATGCGCTCGCTACTGCCGGTCCAAATGGCAGATAAGGGACGGTAGCCTCTGAGGACCGAGAGTAACACGACGATTTCCAAATGCAAACGCCAATGGATCGGCAATGGGTGCCGGGATGGACGGGGCATAACGACGGGCCGTTGCGATTCCCCGTCATCGTGGTATACTGGACCCGCTCTCTCTCCAACATCCGGCGAAAAAAGGACGGTCCCATGGGCACAGAACACCGCACAGGTGCGAGACTCGACGATCCGGGAAAGGTCAGCGGTCTCTCCTCCGTCGACCTGGATCGACCTACCACTCACATCGGCCGAAGCCAAAAGAATGACATCGTCATCCGGGACCTAACAGTTTCTGGAATGCACGCAGCCATCGAGCAGCAACCCGACGGCCATCGGGTCGTGGATCTAGGGAGCACGAACAAAACCCTGCTCAACGGCAAGGAAATTTCCCCTCATACCCCCATGATGCTTTCCGACGGAGATGAAATTCGCATCGACACCTTCGTCTTCATCTACCGCGCCTCTAAACAGGAACCGACCGCATCGTATTCGGCCGCCGATATCGTAACCTCCCCCTCCCCGGCAGACGACGACGCGACAGTCCTCTTCGAGGAGGATGCGGGCACGAATACGGAGGAAACCCTGCTGCGGGAGAAAAAGCAGCCGGCCGCCGGTGCAGAAGACGGGGATGAAACGGTCCTTTTCGAC
>JAJDOA010000049.1 GCA_022340405.1 Desulfobacteraceae bacterium
TTTGGTGATTCTTTGGAAAACCTGCGGAGCATGAGCCGGCAAGAATTGACGAAGCGATACCGGCAGAGGGCTCGAAAGTATCACCCGGACAAGGGCGGATCCCACGAGGCGTTTGTGCGGCTGACCCGGAGCTATCGAATCCTGCTCCAGCGCAAACCCAAATAGGAGCTGCCGACGCCTGAACACCATCCCGGAGGCAATCCACCGCAACGCCAATCGAGTGGAACGAGGAAAGGAGAGCAGGTTCATGATCTATCTGGGCAATTTCGTTCATTTCACCAACCAGCAGGATGAATCGGAAGTCAACCGGCGTCACGGCGAGTTCAACTTGATCGTCCAGGCCGATGACAGCAATTCGGCCATCGAACTTTTCAAACGGCGCATTATCGAAATCAAAGAGACCAGCGAGCTTTTCGAGGGGAAGTGCCGCATTTACTTCACCCAGTTGCTCGAATTCGACAGACTTCCAACGGGACATGCGGCCCTGCTCAATTTCAAGTCCATTGCCGGCGATCCGGCCATGCCCTTCATCGGATGCACTCTCCCGTCCAGAGAGCAGGAAGTCTGTCGGATTTTCGACTGGAGCGAAACAGCGCCCTCCATCGATGGGGAGCCCGAGTCCCTGTTCCTTCAATTCGAACGATGATCCTTTCGCCGATCGGGAACGAGAATCATCGGTGTGGGTTGAATGCTGGGCGTCATGTCCGTATTGCAACATTTCCGGCCATGGAGTATACTTCCAGCCTGCTTCCGGTCCCTTGTAAAATCGAGGAAAGCCGACCGTCCGGCGGTGATCCGGGCCGAAAGCGTCATTCCCCATCGTCGTTTTCTGCCGAGGAAGCGCGAATGAAGGAGTTTTTTGAAATCAGAGGCCTGCAGTTCGCGGAATTGCTGGAGGATGTTGAGCGGATCAAGTCCCTCGGCCGCATTCCGTTTTTTCACTTCACGGACCGTGCGGACACGATCTTGAACGGCCCCCTGATTGCAGAGATCATGGCCGATCTGTATGCCATGTTCGACAAAGAATTGCATGAGGCCTACATTGTTCCCTACAAATACAAATTGAAAGTCCAGACCGAGATCGAGGGATACGGTGGATGACTTCGGTTTGGCGGCCGGTGCCACCGGCGCCCGCCTTCCGGTGTTCCGGATCGGCGTGACGGGAGGGTTGTGAATGGACAATGAGACGTTTTCTCGCATTCGCCGTCGTATGGGAAAGACGCAGAAGCAGATGTCCCAGCTCCTGGGTGTTTCGTTGAAAGCGGTGCAGAGCTTCGAGCAAGGCTGGCGCAACATTCCCGTTCATGTGGAACGCCAGTTGCTTTTTCTGCTGGCGAGAAGGGAGACAAACCGACAACGGACCACGCCTTGCTGGAAGGTGCTGAAATGCCCCTCCAAGGTCAAGCAGCGTTGCCCTGCATGGGAATTTCAGACGGGCGATTTGTGCTGGTTCATCAACGGGACCATCTGCCATGGTGAGCCGGAGCGGACATGGCACGAAAAAATGGATCGTTGCCGTGAGTGTATCGTGTTTCAGCAGCGGGTGCCCGAGAAGGATACAATGGATTAGGAGCTGTTTCTAAATTGTCTTTTGGCCCAATCTCGGCGTCGGGTCCTCGTTTCCAGTCCTCGAGATACACCAGTATTCCTGCGGCTGAAAACTCGAATCCTCCTTGACCTTGAACCAAAATCCTAATTTAGAAACAGCCCCTATACCGGTCGCGGGCTGTGCTCCTTTGCCGCGAGACCGGGCAGGCGATCGGTTCCGGCCGGAGGCGCACCGGCGTGTGATATCGGTGCTGAATCAGTATGCTGTATCGTTCGGGGGCCTTTGTTGGGCCGTCGCGGTCATCGGTTGACTGAAAGTCACATTCAGGGGTTCTCGGCTCCCGAATCGCTTCCCGACATGGAGACCAGCTCGGCCACGAAGCTTCCCACCACCACTCGACTGGTCACCCTTACTGGAATTTTCCGATGATCCGCAGTGACCCACACCCGAATTCGGGCGTTTGGACTTTTTTCAAAAACGCCGCCCACGTGTTTGAGGTCCGGTTCGAGCAATAGCGTGTCGAACCGCCTCTCGCCCACCGTAACCACTTCCTTGCGAATCACACGAAGCACCCCGGTTACCCATTTTTTCCCGTCCGTGACCGGCCTTCGTATCTCCTGACCCGGCTGTAGCGAAAGTGTGCGAACAAAGTAAAGGGCCGAAAGGGGATCCAGCGTTCCGTCGGGGATGGTGATGGGCTCCTTGGCACGACCGTAGTTGTAATAGGTTACCTGCCGACGCTTCCGATCGAATGCCAGGTGGACATTCCTCTTGTGGCTTCCCTCCCGCTGCTTTTTCCGGTATCCCACCGAGTACTGCATGCTGCTGTCGATCCAGGCGTCGATGCGGTCCCGCACCTTGTAAAAAATATCCACGAACGCGTTGGAACGAGCTCTCAGCATAAAACGGTAGGCCGGTTTGCCGTCGACCGATTCCACTGCACCGACCTCCAACACCGCCTCTCCCGCAGGGACGATGGTCCAGCGAAGCTGATAGGTCAGCCGTTCCCCGGTGCGAAAGGGAATGGAAAAAGAGTCGCTGGCGGGAGACATCGACGGCATGCACAAGGTCAGTATCGCCGTGATCAGGGCAACCCCTGCAGCGCGCCGGGAGAGGACGGCCGTGCGGGAAACGGTTACAGGCATTGCGCATACTCGGTCCGGACGATTTGGAAGAGCCTCCGGCCGATGTCCATGCCGATGTCGATGAACTGCGGTCCGTACTGTTTGCCTGTGGGCGTTCGGAACGTGTGACGAATTTCAGACAGAAAAGCCATTGCCCGTGGATACCCCTCCATGAACCTTGCCATAGGCATATCGGATGCTGTGACCATATCCCAGACCGTAGTGGTGAAGTTGTCGGGCCCCCATCGGAATTTGTCCGCGTCGTACAGGCATGCCGCAACCAGGTCTCCCTCCGGAGTGGAGGCCGGTGTTGTCGGTTTGAACGCCTCATGATTGCGGATGGCGTGGCAGATGTCCTCCCTCTCCTCGTTGGAGAAAGGATAGGAGCGGAGAAACCGGCCCGACACTTCCGCCCCTGCCGCTGCATGGTCCTTTTCCTTGCGACAGATGTCGTGTAGGAGGCCGGCGCACTGCGCGACGCGTAGCCGGCGTCGAAGCATGGACGGGCCGTATCCCGCCTTGGGGCCCTCGATCATCATCAGGGTTCCCGCGTCCAGCGAGACCTTTACCGCATGGGAGAGGCTGTGGCCGAAATTATCTTCCAGTTCGCAGGTGATGAGCGTTCGGATTTCACGGATTACTGGATCGGCCGCAAAGGCCGTTATGGAAAGACTACGCTGTTTGGAAAACACCCGGTAAAAATCGGGGATCGGGTACTCGGAAGCGATATGGCAGGCTCGTTTTTGAAGATGCCGATAGACGTCGCCCATTGAAGTCGGGTTCCGGCCGCTTTTGTCGGAAACGATGACGGCGCGCCGGTGCCTGTTTGGGATGGTGAAACGGGAGTCAGGACCGGATCAACTGAAAGGCGGGGCTGCATACCTTCCAACTGCCGTCCTCTTTCGTCAGCTCGATGGTTTCATCGACCGTGTGCGTTTCACCGATATGGAACAGCTTGGCGACCACGGTGAACACGGGGTTGATGGATTTGCGCCGTTTGGCGGTGAGACGAATGCTCGCGCTGTCCGGATCCTGGCTGAGGGTGTGGGTTTCGATGTCGTAGAGCATGCACTTGGCCCAGCTGGCATCGAAGCCCTGTTGCTGGGCCTCGTTGACGGTTCGATGAATGTAATTGTCCACGACATCGACATCATCGGCGGATTCCAGATCGGAACAGAGAAAGCGCGACATCGAGGCGTCCAGTTTGAAATAGGCCTTGGCAAACGACACGGCGACCCGGTTCGGGGTTTCCCTGCCGTCCAGCCACACGAACAGGACCTGGAGGAAAACAGCCAGAAGAATCGTCAAGGCAAGGGCGGTGCTGCGGCTGTTCTGTTCCATGTGGGCGGTCTCCTTTCCAGCGTCTGTTCTCTGGGATGCGGTTTTACCCGGCGGGTATCCATCTTGCGATGCCCGGTGCCATAGCATGGAATGGCATCGGAGACAAGCCTTTTTCCCTGCGGTGCGGTCGTTGACGCTAACGGTTGAGTTCCTGCCGGGGATATTGTATGATCCCGTCCATTCTATCCGGTCGCATCGCGCACCGGACCATGCAGCAAGCGAAGCACCGGCTCACAGCAGTCGCGTTCTTCGAGCGCTGCCGGTCGCGCCGGTGTGTGATGCGCGCCGCATCGGGTGGATCCGTAGCGTTTAGGCAAATCAGAGCATGCGGCGGTCCGAGGCGAACGCCTCAACCCGTCTCGGGCAGCATCGGCGGCTGAATGACGGATGTTCTCTTACCGTTTCGGCTCCTTTCCTCGGTCTGCCTCGGTACGGATCCTTTCCTCGAAAACGGCACTCCTTTCCATATGGCACTCGAACGATCCTCTGCGGACTGGACGTCCCGCAGCCGTTTTACGGGATACCGGAATCGCCCGAAGCTAAGCCGCTCCGGATGCGTCCGTCCGATTGGCGATAACCTGCGGATTTGAAAACACCGTGTCGGGGCAGGAGGTTGTATGGTCGATCAAGATAGCTGGGACTGGGACGTCGGGGAGCGAAGTATTCCCGTTGCGGAGTGGCGCGATCGCTTCCGCTGGGTGGAGGAGCCCTATGTGAGTCCGGACGGTGAGTCGATCGCTGCCGTGGTCAACCAAGACGAGGGCGAGTTTACCGTCTGCGTGAACGGCCAAGCCTGGGATAGCGTGTTCGACAAAGTCTGGCACCTGCGCTTTACCCCGGACGGCCGAGCGGCGGCACTGGTCTCGGAGATGGGCGAGTGGACCGTGGCCGTGGACGGCACTGCGTGGGAACAGAAGTTTGCCTATGTCTGGAACCCGATGTTCAGTGCGGACGGACGGCACATCGCCGTCGCCGTGCAGAACGACATGAAGTATTGCCTCGCCGTGGACGGGACACCGTGGGAGCGCAGTTTCGACAACATGACCTATTTCGCCATGAGCCCCGAGGGTGAGCACACGGCGGCCGCTGTTCAGGTCGAATCCTTCGAAACCGCGAACATTGAGTCGTTTCAAAAGGGTGTTTTCGCCGCTGCACTGGACGGAACGCCGTGGGATCGACATTTTCTGAACGTATGGAATCTTGCTATCAGCGACGACGGAAGCCATCTCGCGGCGGAGGTGCGCCTCAACCTCTACGAGTACAGCATCGCCGTCGACGGCAACGCATGGGATCAGAGCTTCAGTTGCGTATGGGAGCCGGTATTCCGTCCCGGCGGGGCTTCGGCGGTGGCTCCGGTGCGGGTGGCGGGGGGGAAATGGACCTTGGCCGAAAGCGGCCGGATTCTCTGGGATCGGCGATTTGCCCAGGTTTGGCAGCAGCAGTTTTCTCCCGGCGGCGGCTGTCTGGCCGCCATCGTCGCGCCCCGTTACGGACGATGGACCGTGGCCGTGGATGGCAACCCCTGGTCCGTGACGTTTGGGCAGATGGTAACGGATCTGACCTTCTCCCCTGACGGGAAAAGAATCGCTGCCCTCGGCAAGGAGGAGGAGCGGTGGCGGATCGTTGTGGACGGCAGCGTCTGGTCCAACACCTTCGACATGGCCTGGAGACCGGTGTTCAGTCCCGACGGGCAAAACGTGGCGGCCCTCGTGGAGAAAAACGGAAAATACACGGTGGCCGTCAACGACCGGTTGTGGGAGCGTGAGTGCGATGCGGCCTGGAGTCCGGTGTTCAGCACGGACGGGACCGCCATTCTTCTACGCTCCCTGGAGGACGGGACCTACTACCGGCGGATCAAGAGCGTCAACGACTGGGTTCGATAGGGAGGCGTCATGCACGATATCTACCGCTTCGTCAGCGGACCGCTGGCCTGGATAGCATTCCTGCTCTTTTTCGGAGGATGCCTGTACCGGCTGGTCGCCTTGCTTGTTCAGGTGAAAAAGAAGGAACCTTTCATTTTTTCCTACATGAGTCTGCGCTTCAGTCTGCGTTCCATTTTCCACTGGATTGTTCCTTTTGGCACCGCCAACTGGAAACGGCATCCGGCATTGACCATTTTCACCTTTGCCTTTCACATTTGCCTCTTGCTGACCCCCGTCTTTCTGCTTTCCCATATCGTGCTGTGGGAGAATTCCTGGGGACTCAGCTGGTGGGCGCTGCCCGATGCCCTGGCCGACTGGATGACCATCATCGTCCTGATCTGCTGCCTATTCTTCCTGATCCGCAGGATGGTCGTTCCCGAGGTGCAGTTTGTCACCTATCCATCGGATTACCTCATTCTGGCCATCGTCGTCGCCCCGTTCGTGACGGGTTTTTTGGCGTATCATCAGTGGTTCGCCTACCCGACGATGGTGATTCTGCACATCCTTTCCGGCGAAATCATGCTGGTGGCCATTCCCTTCAGCCGGCTGAGCCACATGCTTTTCTCCCCGCTGACACGTGCGTACATGGGATCTGAATTCGGCAAAGTCCGGCACGCCCGGGACTGGTAGGAGGTCTTTCTCATGACAGATACGGTCGACACAACCCAACAAACCAAGCCGCAGGACCAAGGCCTGGAATCCTGCATATCCCGCCTCTCGGAAGAGCGGATCCAAAAGGTGATCCAGGGGGTTCTCGAAAACGAGTGCGGACCGCGAATGAAAACCTACGTGGAAACTTGCATCCACTGCGGTCTTTGCTCCGAGGCATGCCACTACTACCTTTCCCACGACAACGACCCCCACTTCGCGCCGGTGGGAAAGGTCAAGCAGACCCTGTGGGAGATGATCCGTGCCAAAGGGAAAGTCAGCCCGGATTTCATCCGGAAAGCGGCCGAGATCGCCCACACCGAATGCAATCTTTGCAAACGCTGCGCCCAATACTGTCCCTTCGGCATCGACATCGCCTATCTGATGACCGTGGTCCGCCGCATCATCCACAAACTCGGCTGTACGCCCCAGTATATCCAGGACACGGCCCACAGCCACTCGGTGACGATGAACCAGATGTGGGTCAAGGGCGACGAGTGGCCGGACACCCTGCAGTGGCAGGAGGAGGAGGCCCAGGGCGAAATCCCAACGCTGCGGATCCCGCTGGAAAAGGAAGGTGCGGAAATCCTCTACTCGGTCATCGCACCGGAGCCCAAGTTTCAGGCACAGCTCATTTACCAGGCGGCGGTGATCATGGACGTGGCCGGTGTGGACTGGACCATGCCGGCCTCCATCGGCTGGGACAACAGTGACATGGCCATGTTTACCGGCGACAACGAGGTGATGGGCCGCATCAAGCGGACCCATTTCGAAACGGCGGCCCGCCTCAAGGTCAAGCGGATCGTGATGGGAGAGTGCGGTCATGCGTTCCGGTCCGTCTACGACATGGGAAACCGATGGCTCGGCTGGAAGATGCCTCCCATTCCCATTGTTCATGCCATCGAATTTTACCACGAAATGATCGTCGAGAAGGGCTTGATCCGGATTGCGAAAAAATACGAACCCACCATCACCTTGCACGATCCATGCAACGTGGTGCGTGGAGGCGGACTTCACGAGAAGGCCCGGGAGCTGGCTGCGGCGATCTGTGAAAATTTGGTCGAAATGGAGCCTAACCGGGAGCACAACTACTGCTGCTGCGCCGGAGGCGGTGTGATCAACTGCGGCCCCCCTTACAAAATGAAGAGAATCGAAGGCAACCGCATCAAGGCCGAGCAGATGTTCGCCGCCAAGACCAAAGGAGCCAAGGTCATGGTGGCCCCCTGCCACAACTGCCACAGCGGCCTCCACGACATCGTGCACCACTACGGTGTCGGGCTGGATATCAAGTTTTTCGGAGACATCATCTATGAGGTCATGGAAAAACCGGAGTGATGCAAGGAGAGATCCGAGATGAAGAAGAACATCGCGTTGGTGTTGTCCGCCGTTTTCGCCCTGGCCATAGTGGTGACCGCCCATTCACAGGAAGACATGACCCACGTGGGCAACGACGTGTTTCCGGACCCGCAGCGGTCCCGGGCGGTTTTCGCTCACGAGGACCACAATCTGGCCGCGGAGATCGATGATTGCAGCGAGTGCCACCACGTGTACGAGGACGGGGAAAAGCTCGAGTACGAATCCTCTGAGGATATGCGGTGCGCCGACTGCCACGAGTTGGCCTCCGTCGGCGACCAGCCATCCCTGCGAAAGGCATTTCATGTCAACTGCATGGGCTGCCACCTGCAGAGGAAAAAGGGGCCGATCATGTGCGGGGAATGCCATCCCAAAAGCTGACAAGAAAACACTGGACGACACGGAGACAATGCCATGCCGAAGAAAATACTCATCATCGATGACGACCCTGTCATCGTGAAGTACCTGCAGGCCGTGTTCAGCGACAACGGCTACGCCACCTGCTCGGCATCCAGCACGTCGGAGGGTCTGGAAGTGGTGCGGCAGGAACGACCGGACCTGATCACCCTGGATTTGCAGATGCCCGGTGAGTGGGGGCCGCGATTTTATCGCCGGCTTCGAAAGGACAAAGAGCTGCGGGACATACCGGTGATCGTGATCAGCGGCATCGACGGCGATCACGCGATCAAGGACGCGGTGGCGTTCGTGCCCAAACCATTCGATCCGGAAAAACTGGTGGGAATCGTAAAGAACACCATCGGGTGAGGTTTCCGGCGCCGGAAACATCGTTGTTCAAAAAAACAACCGGCACAGCCGCAGCTGTGCCGGTTTTTTTTTTCGGAAGGTGAGATTGTGCCGTCCGTTCTGAAAAAGGGGGGGAAAGCGCGGCCTTCCCCCGGTGATGGCTCTATTTCTTGCGCGCTCCGGCCAGGCCGATGTTGAGCAGGGCCTCCTCCATTTCGCCGAGGATGGCAGGGTCGTCGATGGTGGCCGGGGTATTGTATTCCTTGTTGTCTGCGATCTTTTGGATGGTGCCGCGCAGGATCTTGCCGGATCGGGTTTTCGGCAGTCGTTTCACCACCGTCGCCTTCTTGAACGAGGCCACCGGCCCGATGCGGTCGCGAACCATCTGTATCGCCTCCGAGATGATTTCCTGCTGGGGGCGATCCACGCCGGCATTGAGTACCATGAATCCCACCGGCACCTGTCCCTTGAGTTCGTCGTCCACGCCCAGAACTGCGCACTCGGCGACGTCGGGATGGTCGGCCAGCACTTCCTCCATGGCCCCGGTGCTCAACCGGTGCCCGGCAACGTTGATGATGTCGTCGGTGCGGGTCATGACGAACACATAGCCCTCCTCGTCAATGAACCCTGCATCCGCCGTCTTGTAGTGGCCGGGGAATTCGTCCATGTAGGATTCGATATACCGCTGGTCGGCGTTCCACAGGGTGGGGAGGGTGCCCGGAGGCAGCGGCAGCTTCACCACCAGCGCACCAATTTCGCCGGCTTTGACCGATTCCTTGGTTTCGGGATCCAGCACCTTGAGGTTCCAACCCGGAGCCGGTTTGGTGGGGGAACCCTCCTTGACCGGAAACTGGTGGATCCCAATACAGTTGGCACAAATGGCCCACCCGGTCTCCGTCTGCCACCAGTGATCGATCACCGGAACCCCGAGCTTGGACTGCGCCCATTTCAGCGTGTCCGGATCCAACCGTTCACCGGCAAGGAACAGGGCTTTGAAATTGGAGAGGTCGTAGCCGCCGATGAGTTCGCCGGCAGGGTCCGCCTGCTTGATGGCGCGGAACGCTGTTGGGGCCGTGAACATGCACTTGACCTTGTGTTGGGAAATGACCCGCCAGAACACTCCTGCGTCGGGTGTTCCCACCGGTTTCCCCTCGAACAGGATCGTGGTGCATCCGCGAAACAGCGGCGCGTAAACGATGTAGCTGTGGCCGACCACCCAGCCTACGTCGGAAGCCGCCCAGTACACGTCTCCGGCATCCACGTTGTAAACGGCCTTCATGGTCCAGTTCAGTGCGACCACGTGGCCCCCCGTGTCGCGGACGACGCCTTTGGGCTGTCCTGTCGTTCCCGATGTATAGAGGATGTAGCAGGGGTCGGTGGCGGCCACCGGAACGCATTCGGCCGGCTGGGCATCGGTCATCACCGTTGCCCATTCCACGTCCCGTCCTTCCTTGAGCGACGCCGTTTCCATCGGGCGCTGAAAGATGACGCACTTTTCGGGTTTGCTCGAGGAGATATCTATGGCCTCGTCCAACAGGGGTTTGTATGCGATCACCCGCTTCACTTCGATTCCGCAGGAGGCTGAAACGATCACTTTGGGTTTGGCATCGTTGATGCGCGTGGCCAGCTCTTTGGCCGCAAAGCCGCCAAAGACCACCGAGTGGACCGCCCCCAGACGTACGGTTGCCAACATGGCAATGGCCGCTTCCGGGATCATGGGCATGTAGATCAACACCCGGTCGCCCTTTTCCACACCCAGCGAGCGCAGGACACCGGCGAATTTGGCCACTTCGTCGCGCAGTTCGGCGTAGGTGTAGGTTTTGATCGTATCCGTGACCGGACTGTCATAGATCAGCGCCGGCTGGTCGGCTCTTCCTCCCTCCACGTGGCGATCCAGGGCGTTGTAGCAGGTGTTGAGCTCTCCTCCTACAAACCAGCGATAAAACGGCGGGTTGCTGGAGTCCAGCACTTTGTCCCACCGCTTGGTCCACGCCACTTCTTCGGCCGCTTCGCCCCAGAAACCGTCCGGGTCGTTGATGCTGCGTTCAAATGCCTCGTCGTACGGGTTTCCCATAACGCCTCCTTAGATCTTTATTGTGTTGTTGGTCCTGTCGAATCGATATTGATTTGGCTGCGCTTCTACTGCTGCAAAAGGGAGATGGGCAAGAAGAAAATCGGAGGCACAAGCCCTCCGAATCGGAGTGAGCTTACGGAAAAACGGTTTGGGGTGTCAAGGAATTTATGAGGGACAGTCAACAATTGAGCCAAAGCAAAATCAGTGGATATCTGTCTGAAAAACAGAGAAAATATGGTCTGGCAACGCCGAGCCTTTTCCGTGCGGTTTGTTGGGGACAGGCAAAAATCCCGGAAAGCCGGGGCCGCAAGGAATCTTCCATCCGGTCGCAGGAGATCGCCGCCGCCGCGATCTCAGCGAACGATGCATTCCTCCACCCAGGGCGCGGCCAGGCTTCGAAGGCGGTCCATTTCCGAATCCGCCAGCACCCTTCCGGTATT
Organism: Desulfobacteraceae bacterium; assembly: GCA_022340405.1. Classification (GTDB taxonomy): domain Bacteria; phylum Desulfobacterota; class Desulfobacteria; order Desulfobacterales; family JAJDOA01; genus JAJDOA01. The sequence goes on from JAJDOA010000049.1 coordinate 11,196, forward strand.
CTTGAAAAACGTCGGATCCAAAACCCGTCCGCCGTGGCATCGTTGCAGCACGTACTTTTGGGCCCCCCGAATGCAGCGGGCGATTCGATCCACGGTTTCCTCCGTTACCAACGGGGCGACGCAGGTCGTTCGAAACTCATGGGGAAGTCCGGAGTGGAGAATGGTTTCGATGCTTTCGACGAGGTCTTCGGGCCGTTGGGCTTTTTGGATCAGCGGGGCATAGCGGCCGGGATCCGTCTTGATATCCATGGCTACGAAGTCGATCGAGCCCTCCCCGACCAACCGCTTCAGGACGCCGGGGCGACTGCCGTTGGTGTCCAGTTTGACGGCATAACCCATCGCCTTGATGGTCCGGCACAGTTGCGACAGTTCGGGCAAGAGTGTCGGTTCCCCGCCGGAGATGACCACACCCTCGAGAAGCGAGCGGCGCTCCTCCAGAAATGCGTACAATGCGGTGTCGGAAAGGGAACGCTGCGGATCCAGGTTGCCTGCGGCCAATTCCGGGTTGTGACAGTAGGGGCAGGTGAAATTGCATCCGGTCACGAACAGGACGCAGCTGATGTGATCCGGAAAGTCGATGAGGGAGTTGGGCAGAAGGGCTCCGAAACGCATGGTCTCATCTCCGCCGGCGGTACGGTATGTCGGACTTTTCCCGGTCGCATCCGCGAAAGCCGGCGGATATCATGCCACGACAAAGCTGGAACGAGAGCGGCCGGTGCCGGTGGTGTCCCGCTGACGTTTCAGGGGTTTGCGGTAGGGCATCACTCCGGTGCTCACTTCGGTTTCCAGATAGCACTTGGGGCAGTTTTCCTGTTGCCCGCTCAGGTATCCGTGCCGGGGGCAGACGCTGAAGGTGGGGGTGAGCGTGAAGTACGGAAGGCGATACCCGCTGGCGATTCGCTGAATCAGCCTTTTCAAAGCGCCGATTTCGTGAATCTGCTCACCGAGGAAAATGTGCAGAACCGTCCCCCCGGTGTATTTGGACTGCAGCGTGTCCTGCAGGCGCAGGGTCTCGAACAGGTCGTCGGTGTAGTTGACCGGCAACTGTGTGGAGTTGGTGTAGTACGGCGCCGCTCCCTTCTGGTATTCGGCTTCATTGGCGCACCGCACTTCGGGGTTGTGGCGTTTGTCCAGCATGGCCAGACGGTAGGAGGTGCCCTCCCCAGGGGTGGCCTCCAGGTTGAAGATGTCACCGGTCTCGTCCTGGATGTCGGAAATGACGTCTCGGAGAAAGTCCATGGTCTGCAGGGAGAACGCCTGCCCCTGCTCGGTGGTGATATCCCTGCCCAGCAGGTTCAGGCAGGCCTCGTTCATACCGATGATGCCGATGGTGGAAAAATGGTTTTTCCAATACAGGCCGTGTGCCCTCTTGATTTCCCGCAGATAGAATTTGGAATAGGGATACAGGTTTTTTTCGGTGAACTGCTCGAGGATCTTTCGCTTGATGGCGAGGCTTTGGGCTGCCAGGTGAACCATCTCCTTCAACCGTCGGCGGAAGTCGTCGGGCGTTTCCGACGCAAACCCGATTCGCGGCAGGTTGATGGTGACAACACCGATGGATCCGGTGAGTGGGTTGGCGCCGAAAAGTCCCCCGCCTCTTTTGAGCAGTTCCCGGTTGTCCAGGCGGAGGCGGCAGCACATGGAGCGGGCGTCGTCGGGAGACATGTCGGAATTGATAAAATTGGAAAAATACGGAATGCCGTATTTCCCGGTCATTTTCCAGACGGGCTCCAGGTTCGGATTGCCCCAGTCGAAATCCTGGGTGATGTTGTAGGTGGGAATGGGAAAGGTGAACACGCGGCCTCTGGCATCACCCTCCATCATGACCTCTGCGAAGGCGCGGTTGATCAGGTCCATCTCTTCCTGGAACTCACCGTAGGTGGCGTCCCTTTCCTCACCGCCGACGATCACCGGGTGGTTTTTCAGGCTTTCCGGAGCGCAGAGATCGAGGGTGATGTTGGTAAACGGCGTCTGGAACCCGACGCGTGTGGGGATGTTGATGTTGAAAACGAACTCCTGCAGCGATTGCTTGATTTCCGACAGCGGCAGATGGTCATAGCGGACGAAGGGCGCCAGCAGGGTGTCGAAATTGGAAACAGCCTGAGCGCCAGCGGCCTCTCCCTGAAGCGTATAGAAAAAATTGACGATCTGCCCAAGGGCGGAGCGAAGGTGGCGGGGCGGTCCGCTCTCCACTTTGCCTTCGACGCCGCGGAACCCCTGGCGCAGCAGGTCCATGAGGTCCCATCCGACGCAGTAGACGGACAGCAGGCTCAGATCGTGAATGTGCAGATCCCCGCCCTTATGCGCTCTGCGGATTTCGGGCGGATAGATGCTGTTCAACCAGTACTCGGATGTCACGTCCGAGGAGATATAGTTGTTGAGCCCCTGGAGGGAGTAGCACATGTTGCTGTTTTCTTTTATTTTCCAGTCCAGCTTTTGAATGTAGTGATTGACCAGGCTGACATTGGCCTTGGTGGCGATGCTGCGGATTTTGGCGTGCTGCTCCCGGTATAGGATATAGGCCTTGGCCGTTCGGTGGAAAGGCGAGTCCAAAAGAACACGTTCGACGACATCCTGGATTTCCTCGACTTCGGGAATGGGTTCGAAGCGCATTTCATGGGCCAAAGTGAGCACACGCAGCGTGAGCTTTTTGGCTTCCCGCTCCCCGAATTCCGATGTGGCGGCCCCGGCTTTGGTGATCGCGGCGGTGATTTTCGAGGAGTCGAATTCGACTACGGTGCCGTTTCGTTTTTTGATTTTCTCAAACACGGGATCACCTCTCGCTCGGTGCAGTGGGGTCCAAGTCCCTGGTGCGAAGAAAAGCGGACCGCACCTTCCTGGGGGGCTGTGGAAGGAGTCCGTGGTCCGTTC
>JAJDOA010000060.1 GCA_022340405.1 Desulfobacteraceae bacterium
TTCCCCGATGATCCTGAAAAGTGTGTTGCCGTCTTCCGGATCCAGATCGGCTTCCAGCAGCACTTCCTCGACCTGAACGAGCTTGGCCTGGTGGGTGGTGGATTTGAAGCTGCCGTCTGAAAAACTGCAGATCGGTCCGGATGGGAGGAGGAGAAATCCGTGCCCTCCGCGGAAATCCGCCGTCAATGCGAAAGCCTGCAGACTGTTCTCGGCGATGCCCACCACGGTGCGCCCGTCGGATACCAGCTTCAGATCCGAACCCTCCACGGACTGCAGCAGTTTGCGGATGTGTTTGTGATTGTCCAAGGTGGGGCGTTCCAGTTCGGGAAACCGGGCCAAAAACGACAATGCCTCCAGGGTACGCGGTTCGACAAATGCCAGCTGGCCGCGCGGCCATTGACCCTCCTCCCGGGTCCTGGATATTTCCAGTACGGCGTCCAATAGCGGGTACACCCGAAGCTGGGTATCCATGCCGAGGACGACGTTCATCTCGTCCACAATGGTGTCCCGCACCGCGTGGGTGGCGTATTCCTTCAGGAAGTTGCCGGAAATGCCCGTGTACAGTTCTTTTTCGTTGGCCAGATCGTGGGAGACCCGATAGGTGGCGAACTCCAGCCACCGCTCGGTGGGCAGCGTGGAACACATGTCCGGATGGTGTTCGGCAAACCACATCTGGTAGAAAACGGATCCGGAACGCCCGCCTTGGGAAATGAGTCCTGCAAGCTGCAGGTCCCGCTCCCGGACGACATCCGCAAATTTACGCCGGTCCCGGCTCCCCAGCGGAACCTGTCGCCACTGATCCGATTTCAGATACAACTCCTCGAACTTGGGCTCGTGGCCGCGCAGCAGGTTCTGGGGATCGTAGATACGCACCGGATCGTCGGGCAGGACCGCATAGATGACTGCCGTGCGGCTGGGTCCCGAAAAATGGGACAAGCCGTCGCTGAGCCCGTCCAGCATATCGAAGATGCACTGACAAACGAAATGCTCATCCATACAGGAGTCACTCCCATGAATCGGTGCGGGGATATCGGAATCGTATTCTACCATTTCGCCATGGATTTCTGAAGGCCGCAGAGTTGACGCCAAACCGCGGAAACCTGCTCGCGCGTTTCCGCCAGGGATTGTGTGTTGTCGATAACGAAATCGGCTTCCCGGCGCTTTTCATCGATGGGCAGCTGTGCGGCGAGAATCTTTTCGGCGTGCCGGCGGTCGATGCCTTCCCTCTGGAGGAGCCGCTCAAGCTGTTGTGGATAGCCTGCGTAGACCAAAACCACCCGATGGAAGATCGGCTGTAGGCGCAACTCGACAAGAAGGGGCACAGCGGCCTGAACGATGGCGTCGGGGCGTCTGGCGGTGATGGCCTCGACCTCCGAAAAAAACCGCTCGAAAATGGGTGGGTGCGTGATCGTTTCCAGCAGTTCGCGCCTGCGGGGGTCCTGGAACACATGGGTGCTCAGCCTCTTCCGGTCCAGCGCGCCGTCGGGCTGAAGAAACTCGCTCCCAAAGACCTCCTGGATCCGTTCCAGCGCCGGTTCACCGGGGGCCACGACCTCACGGGCGAGTACGTCGAAGTCGATCAGGATCGCACCGAGCTCCGAAAACATGGCCGATACGGTGCTTTTTCCGGTGGCAATTCCACCGGTGACTCCCACAACGAGATGACGGGAGCCGCTCCACTGCAATCGCTTGCGCAAAGCGCCGGCATCCTTACGTGAGAGAGGGAAGGCAGGTAGTGACGTCACGACGGGCAAGGTCTTTTTCTTTGCCGCAAATATCTTGGTTTGTCTGGTTCGTCTCCGACCGACACTACCCTTCGTAGATCACCGCCACGATGGTGGCGCGGCCCTGCTTTGCCGCCACGTGGTGCGCGGTGGTGGAAAGGTAGTAGGCGCTGTCTCCGGGTTCGAGTTCGAATCGGTCTTCACCGATGGTCAACGTCACGATTCCGTCAAGAACGTAGATGAATTCCTCGCCCTCGTGGATGGACACCTCCGGTTCGCTCGCCGCCTCGAGCTGCACGATGAGAGCCTCCATGTGGCGGCCTTTCACCTCGGGGGCCAAGCTGTGGTAGGTGTATGCGGGCTTGCTGCCCTGGGCCGAGGTGGATCGCGAGACGATCTTTCGGTCCCCTTTCCGCGTGATGGAGTACATCCGATCCCCAACGCCCGATACCAAACGGCCGAAAGCGCTGTCCAATGCCTTGGAGAGCTTGATGACGGTGCCCAGCTGCGGCTGGACCTGGGACTGTTCGATGCGGGAGAGCAGGTCCACCTCGAACCCGGTCATCTGCGACAGCTCTTCCAGGCTCAGGCCCTTCTGCTTGCGCAGATCCTGGATTCGCTTTCCGATATCGGCTACCTGCGCAGAGGCGGAAGAGGATATATCTCCCGTTAGATCTTCGAAATAATCGACATTGATGTGAGGCACTTTCTCCTTTTTCTCCATTCCGAACCCCCTCGCTTTCTTCACGGCCTCCGCAGGGCGGAAGGTCTCGAAAAGCGAAAAACATGTTGCGATAACTTCCAGAAGCCATCTCAAAATTAGGATTTTCGTTCAAGGTCAAGGAGGATCCGAGTTTCCAGCCGGAGGAATACGACCGTATTTTGAGGACTGGAAACGAGGACCCGACGCCGAGATTGGACGAAAAGACAATTTTGCGATAGCTTCTAGTACCGCATCGATGGCCTTGGATCAAGCCGGCCGGTGCTCCTCCGGCAGCACCGGTTCGTCCGCCCATTCCGAGGGCCATTTCTGTCCTTCGCTCTCACCAAGTTTTTCTTTTCTCTTTTGCAGGCCGGGCCGGGAAAACTTCGGATGTCCTTCCTTGAGGGTCCTCCCGTTGACAACCGCCTCGGACCGCAGCCGGTGCCCGGCGGTCCGTTCCATCTGTTTTCCGAGCCAGAGGATCCGGTCCACGTTGTAGCCGTGTTCAATGCCCATTTCGTCGATTTGCACCAGCAGGTCCTCCAGGCAGACCAGCCCGACATAGCGGGGATCCTCGTAGTAGTACTCTCCAGTGCCGGGAACGGGGGTGTCGTCTAGAAAATTGGCCGGTTGGCCGCCCATTCCACCTATCGTGGCTTCGAAGTGGTCGATGCCCGCCTGGAGCGCAGCCAGCACGGAGGCCGAGGCGACCCGCTTGGTCTCGTGAAAGTGAGCGATGTGCAGGCGGGTGTCCGGGATTTCGTCCAAGATCATGGAGAAATACCGGTAAACCTCCGGTGCGGAGGCACTACCGTCGTGATCCGCATGCTCGATGTCCGAGGCGCCTATCTCCAACCATCGCTTGGTAAACTTTACGGCGTCCTTGAGTTCCGTGGCACCGGCGATGGGGCTTCCCCAGATGGTGCTCACGGTGCCGCACATCTTGATGCCGGCGTCCCTGCATTTCTGGATGGCCCGCTCGGCTTCCTTCCAGTAGTCCGGAAGCGTGGTGCCCGAGTTGGCGAAGTGGTGTTCCTCCTCGGTGGAGACCATCATCAAAACCCGATCGGGGCCAACACCCTGCTCCTTCAGCTCGATGGCACGTTCCACCGACTTTTCCCGGATGGTGACGGCCGTTATGCAGACATCGTCGAGATCGATGCCCCTTTTCTGGCACCGCTTGCGGAATAGGTCGCTGCGCAAGTGTGCCAGCACCTCTTCTGCGTCGGAAAACTGCGGCATGAGATAGGGGTTGCCCAGATTGGTGACTTCGATGTCTCTGCACCCCGCAAAGATGAGCTGCTCGGCATAGTAGATCTTGGCACGGGTGGAAATGAATTTTTCCAGGTGCTGAAAACCGTCTCGAACCGTGATGTCTCCGATGGTCACTTTTCTGGGCATCCGGGGAAAGATTTTCCAGTAATCATATTCCGTCATTGCAGCTTACCTTTCCTCTTTGAAGTTCCGTGGGTTTTTGGCTTTGTGAGGTTTTTAAGGTTTCAGTGTTCAGGTTTCAGGTTAGAAACCAAACGGTTGTGCCCCCCCTGACACCCGACACCTGAAACCTGAAACCTAATATACTGAGGCACCGATCACCGTCCCTTGTACACGGGCTTTCGCTTTTCCCGGAAGGCGGCCAGGCCCTCCAGCCGGTCCTCTGTGGGAATACACACCCAGTAGGCGTTGGACTCGATGGCCAGACCGGTGTTCAGGTCCGTTTCCATTCCGAAATTGATGGCGTACTTGGCCTGTTCAATGGCGATGGGCCCTCCTTCAGCGATCTGGAGGGCCATCTGCATGCTTTCAGAGATCAGCCGGTCGGGATCACAAACCCGGTTGACCAGTCCGAGCGCCAGGGCCTCTTCGGCACCGACCCGCCGGCCTGTGAAAATCAGCTCCTTGGCTTTTCCCTTGCCGATGAGGCGGGGCAAGCGCTGGGTTCCCCCGGCTCCGGGAATGATGGCCAGCCGCGTCTCGGTCAATCCCATGGTGGCCGTCGTGGCGGCGAGGCGGATGTCGGCGGCCAGGGCCAGCTCGGTTCCGCCGCCCAGGGCGACACCGTTGACGGCTGCAATCACCGGCTGGGGCATGTTCTCGATACTGGAAAAAAGCGTTCGAATGGTCAAAATGTAATCCTTGACCTGCTCCGGCTTCATGGTGGCCCTCTCCTTGAGATCCGCGCCGGCGCAAAAGGCCTTTTCCCCTACCCCAGTGACGAGGATCACGCGCAGATCTCTGCGAAAGCGCAGCGCATCCACCTGGTCGCGAAGACGATGCAGCAGTGCGACGTTCAGCGAGTTCATCACTTCCGGGCGGTTCAAGGTGAGCAGGGCCACGCCGTCCCGTTCCTCTGTCAAAAGAATGTCGTCGTTCATCCAAAACCTCCTGCCAGCGCCAGGCGCAGGGCGCAAAGCGCACGGCGAATGAGCTTACCGCACACACCGGGGGCAATGCCGCTCAACCCCTCCCTCCCGGCAACCAATCCGGGGGACGCAGCGCAACCTTACCGTTTTCCACAAGACCCACGGCACTTCGAACCGCGCGCCATGCGCTCTGCGCTCTGCGAACTCAGCATCCAATGTACCGGGAAATCACCAGTCGCTGCACCTCCGAGGTCCCTTCGCCGATCTCCAGCAGTTTGTGGTCCCGGTAAAACCGCTCGACGTGGTATTCCTTCATCAGGCCGTATCCGCCGTGAATCTGCACCGCGTGATCGACCACGCGGCCCATGACCTCGCTGCAGTACAGCTTGGCCATTGCCGCAAGTTTTTCAAAAGATCTCCCCTTGTCCTTGAGCCAGCAGGATTTGTAGAGGAGGTTCCGAGCGCACTCGATTTCAACGGCGCAGTCGGCCAGTTTGAACGCGACGGCCTGGAATTTGCTGATGGGCTGGCCAAACTGCTCCCGCTGCCGGGCATATTTCAGCGCCAGTTCGTAGGCGCCCTGGGCCCCGCCCAGACCCATGGCGCCGATGGACAAACGTCCGCCGTCCAGTGTCTTGAGCATCTGGTGGAACCCATCCCCCTGTTTGCCGAGAATATTCCCTGCAGGTACCCGCACGTCGTCAAAGTAGAGCTCCGCAGTGTTGGAAGAGCGCCACATCATTTTCTGATGCATCGGGACTGCCTTGAAGCCCGGTGTTCCGTGTTCCACGATGAAGCAGGTATATTCCGGCTTTCCGCTGGACCGTTTGCCGGTGACGGCCTGCACGGTTACCCCGAGAGACATTTCGCAGGCGGCGTTGGTGATGAAGATTTTCGACCCGTTGATCACCCACTCGTTGCCGTCCCGGACGGCTGTGGTCTTGCTTCCCCCTGCGTCGGAGCCTGCGGTGGGCTCGGTGAGGCCGAACCCCCAGAGCGCCTCCCCTTCGCACAGCTTTGGCAAATACTTCTTCTTCTGCTCTTCCGTGCCGAAGTAGTAGATCGGGCCGATGCCCAGCGAGTTGCCGGCTGCAATGGTGGCCGCCTGGGATCCATCCACGCGGGCGATTTCCTCGACGGCGATGATGTAGGAAATATAGTCCATGGCTTGGCCACCGTATTCTTCGGAAACAAACATGCCGAACAGGCCGATCTCCCCCATTTTTCGCGTCAACTCCGCCGAGAACGCCTCTTTCTCGTCCAGTTCCAGTGCCACGGGGGCGATCTCGCTCTGGGCGAACTTGCGGACCTCTTTACGGATCATTTCCTGTTCGACATTGAGATCAAAGTCCAAGGCGAACCTCCTTCGCGATATCGGGACGGAACCCGTTGGGACATGAACCCGGGAAAGCCGTTGGTCGGCGGGCCCCTCCGGAATGGTGAGCGAGCGCTCAGTCGTAATCCTTATAGGGGTTGGCATTTTCTTTGTCAACCCCCATTTTGAAGACCCCCCGTCGCCCCGGTTCCCGGGATTTCCACTTCGCTACAACAAGCGACGGGGAATGTTCTGTCTTGCGGCAGTGCTGCGCAGCCCGGTAAGGAATTCTACCCATTTAGATGCGCTCGCTGACGCCGATTCAATGCGGGAAACGGCAGCAGGGGATCTTGACAGCACAGGGGACCCGTGATAGGCAGTCCTATGACTGAGCGCTCGCTCAATATGCGGCCTGTGACCCGGCCCGCACCCCGGAATCTTTCGAAAGGGAAACAGCGAACCCAATGAGCCCCCGTCACACCGGCCTCGAAGACATCCCCACGCAGATCAAGAACCCGGACCTGGTGGAGCAGAGACGACGCCAGATTGCCGATGCGGCCGTGCAGCTGTTCGTCCGGCAGGGTTTTCACAAGACGACAACCCGTCAAATCGCAAAAGCCGCGGGCGTCTCCATCGGCTCGCTGTACGAGTATTTCGCCTGCAAGGAAGACGTGCTGTATCTGGTATGCCATGCCATCCACAGCGAAGTGGAACGCGGCGTGTCGGCCGCACTGGCCAGGGCCAGCGGAGGCAGTGAGGCTCTGGCCGCGGTGATCCGGGAGTATTTCCGGGTCTGCCATCGCATGAGCGATTTCATCCTCCTCATCTACCAGGAAACCCGTTCCCTCCCGACGCAGTGGCAAAAGCGCGTGCTGGAAAACGAGCTGCGGATCGCCGGCCTGTTCGTGCAGGTGCTGGCCAAGCTGTCCGGCTCCGGCGACATCCCGAAGCTGAATGAGCGGTTCATGGAGCTGGCGGCCCACGACATTTCCGTGCTCGGCCACATGTGGACGTTCCGGCGCTGGTATCTGTCACGCCACTTCACCCTCGACGAATACATTGAACTGCAGACGGAATTTATTCTCGGCAGGATCGAGGCCAACCCTGCAGCCGGCAGGGAGGCCTCCGGTAACAAGGAAACCACCGCCCCGCACAAGGAGAGACCATGAGTGCCGTCCTAGAGCCCTACAAACCTGTTAACAAGGTACGGATCGTGACCGCCACCTCTCTTTTCGACGGACATGATGCATCCATCAACATCATGCGCCGCATCATGCAGTCCACGGGGGCGGAGGTGATTCATCTCGGCCACAACCGCTCCGTGCAGGAGATCGTGGACGCCGCCGTCCAGGAGGACGCCCAGGCCATAGCGGTATCCAGTTATCAGGGAGGACATATCGAATTTTTCCGGTACATGGTCGACCTGCTGCGGGAACGGGGCGTCTCCCACATACGGGTGTTCGGCGGCGGCGGAGGGGTCATCGTCCCCAGTGAAATACTGGAGCTGGAAAACGCCGGGGTTGCGAAAATCTACTCTCCCGCGGACGGTGCCCGCATGGGCCTGCAGGGGATCATCAACGACCTGATCCGCCAGTCGGACTTCTCCACGCTGGAGGGAGTCGATAAAGCGGACGTGGATGCGCTCGACACCGAAAACATACCGCTGCTGGCACGAACGATCACGCTGGTGGAGCAGATGAAGGCCGAGGGGGGCGAAGGCCTGGCGGAATTGCGGTCCCGGCTGGCCGCCCGTATCGGCGACCGGAAGGTGCCGGTGGTGGGCATTACCGGGACCGGAGGGTCGGGGAAATCCTCGCTCACCGACGAACTGATCCTGCGCATGCTCAACGACCTGGCGGAGGCCACCGTGGCCGTGATTAGCTGCGACCCGACCCGCCGAAAGACCGGCGGTGCACTCCTGGGCGACCGCATACGCATGAACGCCATTCACAACCCCCGGGTGTACATGCGCTCGCTGGCCACCCGGCGCTCCAGCACGGAGATCCCAGACGCGCTGCCCGAAGTGGTGAAAGCGGCCCAGGCAGCCGGCTACGATCTGATCATCGTGGAAACGGCGGGAATCGGGCAGGGCGATTCGCTCATCACCGACATGGTGGACGTATCCATGTATGTGATGACACCGGAATTCGGCGCCGCCTCCCAGTTGGAAAAAATCGACATGCTCGACTACGCCGACGTCGTTGCGGTCAACAAATTCGAAAAGCGGGGAGGAGAGGATGCACTGCGCGACGTGCGCAAGCAGGTGCAGCGCAATCGAAACGCCTTCGAGTGGCAGCCGGACCAGATGCCCGTGTTCGGGACCATCGCCGCCAAGTTCAACGACGACGGCGTCACGGCTTTGTACCACGCGCTGCTGAAGGCAATGGCGGAAAAAACCGGTGCGCGCTTCGACAGCTCCCTGCCGGAGGTGACTACCCGGCATTCGACGTCCAAGACGATCATCATCCCGCCGGAGCGGACCCGATACCTGTCGGATATCGCCGACTGCGTGCGCCGCTACCACGAGCAAACGGCCGCCGAAGCGGAAAAGCTGCGTCGTCTGTGGCACCTGGAGGAAACCGAGCGCTCTCTGCCGGACGCCGACGGGCCGCTGACCGAACGCCTGCGCAAGGAAGTGGAAACCTGCCGGAAGAATCTAGGGTCGGAAACCGAGTCGCTGATGGCCGAATGGGAGGACGTGCGGGAACGCTACACCCAAGACGAACTGGTCTACCAGGTCCGCGACAGGGAGATCCGGGTGCCGTTGTACACCCGATCGCTCTCTCAGCAGCGTATCCCTAAAATCGTTCTGCCCCGGTTTGCGGATCCGGGCTCTGTTTACACCTGGATGCGGGAGGAAAATGTCCCCGGTCGCTTTCCCTACACCGCAGGCGTGTTCCCCCTGAAACGGACCGACGAAGAACCCACCCGCATGTTTGCCGGCGAGGGCGACCCGGCCAGGACCAATCGCCGCTTCAAACTGCTGTCGGCGGACTACCCGGCCAAGCGTCTCTCGACGGCGTTCGACTCGGTCACCCTCTACGGATTCAACCCCGACACCCGCCCGGACATCTACGGAAAGGTGGGTACCTCGGGAGTGAGCATCTGCACCCTGGACGACGTCAAGCAGCTCTATGACGGGTTCGATTTGAGCGCCCCGTCCACTTCGGTGAGCATGACCATCAACGGTCCGGCCCCGATGATGCTGGCGATGTTTCTCAACACCGCCATCGACCAGCAGGTCGAGCGATACACCGCGGAAAACGGCGCCCCTCCTTCCGGCGAGATTTACGAAAACATCCGTGCGGACGTGCTCTCCCGGGTCCGCGGCACCGTTCAGGCCGACATCCTGAAAGAGGATCAGGGCCAGAACACCTGCATCTTCTCCATCGAATTCGCCTTGAAGATGATGGGGGATATCCAGCAGTGGTTCATCGACAACCACGTCCGCAACTTCTACTCGGTGTCCATTTCCGGGTATCACATCGCCGAGGCAGGGGCCAATCCGATCACCCAACTGGCGCTGACGCTGGCCAACGGATTCACCTACGTGGAGTACTATCTCTCCCGCGGCATGAAAATCGACAGTTTCGCGCCCAATCTATCCTATTTCTTCTCCAACGGAATGGATCCCGAGTACACGGTCATCGGACGCGTGGCCCGCCGCATCTGGTCCATCGCCCTGCGCAACCTCTACGGCGGGGCCAGCCGATCCCAGATGCTCAAGTACCACATCCAGACCTCCGGCCGCTCGCTGCACAGCCAGGACATCCAGTTCAACGATGCCCGGACCACGTTGCAAGCGCTCTGCGCCGTTTACGACAACTGCAACAGCCTGCACACCAACGCCTTCGACGAGGCCATCACCACGCCGAGCCAGGAATCCGTGCGACGGGCCCTGGCCATACAGATGATCATCAACCGGGAGTGGGGGCTGACGAAAAACGAGAACATGAACCAGGGCAGCTTCATCGTCGAAGAGCTCACCCGGCTGGTGGAAGAGGCCGTTCTGATGGAATTCGACCGGATCACGGCCCGGGGCGGGGTGTTGGGTGCCATGGAAACCGGGTATCAGCGAAGCAAGATCCAGGAGGAATCGATTTACTACGAAACATTGAAGCATACGGGCGATCTCCCCATCATCGGGGTGAACACCTTCCGGGACCCCGAGGCCGGCAGCGGGGACTTCAGCGAGGGGCTGGAGCTGGCCAGAGCCACCGAGACCGAAAAGCAGTCCCAGCTGGAGCGCCTGGCGGCGTTCGAAAAACGAAATGCGGAAAAGGCGCCCGCCGCGCTGCAGCGCCTGCAGCAAGTCGCCCTTGCCGGAGACAATCTCTTCGACGAACTGATGAACACCGTTCGCGCCTGCAGCCTGGGGCAGATCACCCAGGCGCTGTACGACGTGGGGGGGAAGTATCGGAGAAGCATGTGATAAAATCCGAATATCGAAGCAAGAAATCCGAACATATTCGGGTCAATATTGCAAAAATGCTTCTAATGTTTGTTGTTTTCGGTCATTCGGATTTCGGATTTGTTTCGGATTTCGATATTCGATATTCGGATTTCCGCTTTCGGTAGACAGGCGGACGGTTTCAATCCATTCGGTACGACTATCTACTCTATCTGCGATAAGGAGAATCCACAATGCAGGAAGCGGTCATATGCAGTGCGGTTCGCACGCCGTTGGGAAGCTTCAACGGCTCTCTCGCCGCTATGGGGGCGACGGACCTGGGTGCCATCGTCATCGAGGAGGCGATCCGGCGGGCCGGCATCCCGAAGGAAGCGGTCAACGAAGTCATTATGGGGCAGGTTCTTCCCTGCGGCTACGGCCAAAACCCGGCCAAACAGACGTCCGTTCGCGCCGGCCTGCCCTGGGAGGCGGAGTGCATCACTGTCAACAAGGTGTGCGGGTCCGCACTCAAATCCGTCATGCTCGCAGCCCAGGCCGTGCAGCTCGGCGACGCCGAGGTGGTGGTCGCCGGAGGCATGGAAAGCATGTCCGGAGCCCCCTATTACCTGGAGAAGGCCCGGTGGGGCTATCGGATGGGCCCGGGCACGCTGCAGGATCACATGGTCCACGACGGCCTGTGGGACATCGTCAACGATTTCCACATGGGCATGTCCAACGAGCTTTGCTCGCAGCGCTACCGCATCAGCCGGGAGGACCAGGACCGCTACGCCGCCGAGTCCTACCGCCGCGCCCTGGACGCCATAAACCAAGGACGCTTCGACGAGGAAATCGTCCCGGTCTCCATCCCCCAGCGGAAGGGAGAGCCGCTGGTGTTCGATCGAGACGAATGCGTGCGTGAAACACCCTACGAGGCACTGGCCCGCATGAAGCCTGCCTTTACCAAGGACGGCACGGGCACGGCGGGCAACGCTTCCATCATCAGCGACGGGGCCGCCGCCGTGGTGGTCATGTCCAGGGAAAAAGCCCAGGACCTCGGCTGCCCGGTCCTTGCGACCGTCGGAGCGCAGGCTTCGTACGGCATCGACATGAAATACGTTCTGGTGGCGCCGATCTGGGCGGTGCCCAAGTGCTGCGAAAAAGAAGGAATCGACCCCGCGGAAGTGGACCTGTTCGAAATCAACGAGGCTTTCAGCGGTTCCACGGTCGCCGTTCTTCGAGAGCTCGGTCTGGACCCGGAAAAGGTCAACGTCAACGGCGGGTCGGTGGCATTGGGCCACCCCATCGGGGCGAGTGGCTGCCGTGTGCTGGTGACCCTGCTGTATGAAATGAAGCGAAGAGGCAGCCGTACCGGGCTGGCCTCGCTGTGCCTGGGCGGCGGAGAAGCCGTCGCCATGATCGTAAAACGATAACGTGGGTGAAATCGATACGGCGAAGCCTCGGGATCTTGCTTCTTATAGAGGTCACAAAATTCGAAATCCACAAACACCACACGATGTAGAAAGGTAAAGAGAATGGAAGTGAAAACATTCGGTATCATCGGCGCCGGACAGATGGGCGGCGGCATTGCCCAGGTGGCGGCCATGAGCGGGAAAAGCGTGATCTTGAACGATATCCAATCCGAATTTGTGGAGAAGGGACTGGCCGGGATCGAGAAGAACCTCTCACGAAGCGTGGATAAGGGAAAACTCGCTGCAGAGGAAAAGCAGGCGGTGCTGGCGCGCATCCGCACCAGCACAAAGCTCGAGGACATGGCCGGGGCGGACTTCGTGGTGGAGGCGGCCACCGAGAACGAATCCATCAAATTCCAGCTGTTCCGCGATTTGGACGGCATCTGCGCGGAACCGGTCATTCTGGCCACCAACACGTCCTCGATTCCCATCGGCCGGATTGCGGCCCAAACCGGACGCCCCGACAAGGTCATCGGGATGCATTTCATGAACCCGGTACCGGTGATGCGGCTGGTGGAGGTGATCCGTGGCATTGCGACATCGGAGGAAACCTTTCAGACCACATGGGAGCTGGCCGAGGCATTCGGCAAAACCCCCGCCGAGGCCAACGACTACCCTGGGTTCATCGCCAACCGGATCCTCCTGCCCATGATCAACGAGGCGGTCTATTGCCTCTATCACGGCGTGGGGAAGAAAGAGGACATAGACACCGTCATGAAACTGGGGATGAACCACCCCATGGGTCCCCTGGCCCTGGCCGACCTGATCGGTCTGGACACATGCCTGGCCATCATGGAAACCCTGTACGAGGGATTCAAGGACTCCAAATACCGTCCCTGCCCCCTGCTGCGAAAGTATGTGGAGGCCGGCTGGCTGGGGCGCAAGACGGGAAGAGGATTTTACGCGTACGACGGAACATAATTCTGACAATTGCTATCATCTTGAAATAGCTTCAAATCTCTTCCGAACCGAACGAAAAACATCGGAGCAGGGGCATTCGAGGAAACCCGCTGCGAAGGGATGCACTGCGGACAGGGAAAGGAGTTGGCATCATGCCGAAAAAAAAAGCGGCCGGAGCACCACCGGTAGGAAAGAGGATCAAGCAGATCCGGACCCGGAAGAAGATTACGCTGGACAACCTGGCCAACGACACGGGATTTTCCGTGGATTACATCAAGGGCATCGAGGCCGGCAAAAAGATCCCATCGGTGGGATGTCTGCTGCAGATCGCCCGGGCGCTGGAGATCGACTCTGCGCTGTTTCTCAAAGAGCAAGAGTCCAACCTCTCCCGGCGCATCAAGGCCTACACCAAGCGGACGGAAAACTACGCCTACACGACGCTGACGCCGGGTGCCGAAAACAAGCACCTGAAGGCATTCAAGGTCACCGTCGATCCCAAACAGGACCACAAGGGGGTCGGCTATCAGCACGAGGGAGAGGAATTCGTCTACGTTTTGTCCGGCAAGCTGGAGGTGATCGTCGGTGACCATGTCAACCGGCTCGGTGCCGGCGAGTCCCTGCATTTCAACTCCTCTATTCGCCACCAAATGAAAAACGTCGGAGACGACACCGCGGAGATGGTGGTGGTGATTTATCAGCCATAGAAGGGAGGGGGAATGACTTCACAGTTGACGCAGGAACAGCTCATGATCCAAAGCATGGCCAGGGAATTCTCCCGAAAGGTGATTGCCGGAACCGCCGCCGAGCGGGACCGGACCAAGGAGTTCCCGGCGGAAAACCTGCGCCAGATGGGGGAGCTGGGATTGATGGGTATGATGGTGCCCATCGACTACGACGGTTCCGGCGCCGACACCGTCAGCTATGTGCTGGCGCTGTCCGAGATCGCCTACTCCTGCGCTTCCACCGCGGTGGTCATGTCGGTTCACAACTCCATTGTCTGCGAAAGCCTTCTTCGATTCGGCAGCGAAGACCAAAAACAGCGGTATCTCAAGCCGCTTGCCCGCGGGGACATCATCGGCGCCTTCGCCCTGACCGAACCCCACGCCGGGTCGGACCCGGTAAGCCAGTCCACGACAGCGGTCGCCGACGGGGATCACTACGTCCTCAACGGAAGCAAGCGGTTTACCACCACAGGAAAAAACGCCGGCCTGATCATCGTCACGGCCAAGACCGACGAGGCCAAGCGGCACGAAGGCATCAGCGCCTTTCTGGTGGAGCAGGGCTCCCCGGGCCTGGTGGTTGGAAACATCGAGGACAAGATGGGTCTTTGCGCTTCGGATACAGCCGACCTGCATTTCGAGGACTGCCGCGTGCCGGCGGAAAACCTGCTGGGCCGGGAGGGGCAGGGCTTCAAGATCGCCATGAAGGCTCTGGACGGCGGCCGCATCGGCATCGCCGCACAGTCGGTGGGCGTGGCGCAGGCAGCCCTGGACGCTTCCGTTCGCTACACGAAACAGCGCACCCAATTCGGCCAGTCCATCTCCAAATTCCAAGGCCTGCGATGGATGATCGCCGACATGGCCACGGAGGTGGAGGCTGCCCGGCAGCTCATGTTCTCGGCTGCGGCCATGAAAGACCGTGGGGAAAAATTCACCCAGCAGGCCTCCATGGCAAAGCTGTTCGCCTCCGAAATGGTGAACCGCGTCACGGCCCGGGCGCTGCAGATCCACGGAGGGTACGGTTTCACCAAGGACTACCCGGTGGAGCGCTTCTATCGGGATGCACGGGTTTTCACCATCTACGAGGGAACCTCGGAAATCCAGCGGGTGGTCATCTCCAACAACATCTTCAAGGACAAGCGCCGACCGGTTCAGGGGGCTTGATTGACAATTATCCCGGCCTTGGATAAGTTGGATCGACAACGGCGCGCGCGTTCCCAGAGGTCTGTTGGGCGAAGCGAAAGTTCCGGGCACCGGGGACGCGGGGTTGGCGAGCCAATCCAACGGAAACAATTCCATACCGGGCTGTGCAGCACCGCCCTCAGGTGGAACAGCCCCTGCCGTTGGCCGGCGGGAACAATCTTCTATACACAATGAAACGAATGCTACCCCGATTCCGAGTCCGGGCTGGATCTGCCACCCCATGGCTGCTGCCCCTCCTGCTGTCTGCCGTGCTGATCTCCGGCTGCGGTTGGTTCCGGGACGAGGCACCGGAGCCGCTCATCGGCGTATGGGTGACCGATGAAACTCGCTATGCCGGAACTTCCCTCGAGATCACGGACAAACTTGTGGTGTTCAACACCATAGACGGCCAGACCTTTGTCAATTTCATCACCGACATCGAAAAAACCGAAGAGAAAGGGCTGACCTTCTACGATATTTCATACAAGGACAGTAAGGGGTTGGAATACACTCTTTCCGTGTCGCTTCGTCAGCAGGGTCGGAAAAAAATCCTCCAGTTTCGCAACCAGACCAATATGGAGT
>JAJDOA010000072.1 GCA_022340405.1 Desulfobacteraceae bacterium
ACATACTTTTGACAAATGCTATAGCCGCCCTGGCTGCACCGGGATCTCCGACAGGCATTCGGCTGGTTTTCGAGGACTGGAAACGAGGACCCGACGCCAAGACAATTTTGAGATGGGTTCTACATGTCCGCCGAGCGAAGGTGTTCAGCCACGGCGGAGAATTTGCCCGGTGAGGTCACCAGCAGGCTTCCCGCTATTTTCTGTCCGTCCAAGTGTTCGCTGAGGTGAAACTCCTTTCCGTCCATGCGGTAAATTTTGCCCCCGGCGGCTTCCGTAATGATGTGCGCCGCTGCCAGATTCTGATAGGATTCGTTGGAGATCACGGCCGCATCCGCCCGGCCCATGGCGACATAGCAGGCATGGGCCGAGGTGCAGCCGAGGTTGCGGATCTTCCCAGGAAATTTGGAGTGGTAGTGCTGATGAAACCGGGAAAAGATGAGCAGGATGCTTTCGTTGTCCACCCCTTCCGTCTCCCGGACTTGCAGGAGCTTTTCTCCGTGAAATGCATTTTCACCCACCCGGGCGTGAAAAAAGTCCCCAGACGCAGGCAAATAGATCATTCCGAACAGGGGCCAGTAGTTGTCCAAAACGGCTAAGGACATAGCCCAGATGGGGATGCCGGTCTGGAAGTTGTCCACCCCGTCCAGCGGATCAAAGATCCACAGATAGCGGCTCTGTTCGTGACTGTATCCTTCGGCCAGGTTGTCCCGCAGAAACATCAGGTGTTCGGGGAACTGTTGGGCGATGCGGCCGCGGAAAAAGTCGTTGAGATGAATTTCCGCCTCGGTGATCAGGTCTTCATCGAATTTTACGCTGTTTCTGCCGGTCCCGTAGAAGCGCATGGCCTCTTCTCCGGCCCGGCGAATCGCCTCTTCCGCAAATTGGTACAGTTCGTCCATGCTGCAGGTTCTCTCTGAAGCCATGCAAACCTCCTTCATTTGAATGATGACCCGGGAAAGAAAAAAAAGCTTGATCTACTGAGAAAAAATTGCTACACGCCTGCAAAATCGGCGTGGCCATGCCTTCTCCACCGGAACCGGCGCGAACTATTCTCCATCGGAAGCGACAGCGGAACGTGGCGCACGTCACTCGACAGCCCGGATCGTAACTTAACCGTGCGTGAGCAGATATAGCCTCCCACGTTTGCGATCCGGGCTTCCTTTTTTGGCGCCACCGCATCGGTTGAAACGGCGACTCCTCCTGCCCACGGATGCCCCAATGCCCAGCTCCTTCTATCCCCCGATGGCTGACATCTGTCCCGAGGTTCTTTCTCCGGCTGCAACCGCGTGATGTTCTCTTTTCGAGCGCACCGCCTCAAGAAAGAGCTTCCGGATCTCATCGTCGGTTCCACCGGCACGTATGAGGGATTTGAGGTCGAACTGATGGTCGGCAAGCAGGCAGGGACGGAGACCGCCGCTGGCCGTCAGCCGGAGCCGGTTGCAGCGATGGCAAAAATGGTGGCTGATGGCACCGATAAAACCGATTTCTCCCGGTGCTCCCTCCATCCGATAGCGCTCTGCCGGCCCGTCATTCGGATGGCTTTGCAGCTGGGTCCAATCTCCGAGACCGGCCACCTGCACCTTCATCTCATCGATGGTGACGGGAGGCCCATGAGACGCGACTCCGCTGCCCATGGGCATGCATTCGATGAAGCGGATGTGAAAGGGCCATTGCAGCGACAGTGCGGCCAGGTCCTGTAGTTCGTCGTCGTTGATCCCTCGCAACACCACCACATTGAGCTTGATCGGGGAAAACCCCATGCGGTGGGCCTTCCCTATGGCCGCCCAGACCCGCGCCCATTCGTCCCTTCCGGTGATGTCACGAAACCGTTCGGGTTTGAGGGTGTCGAGGCTGATGTTGAGACGCCGTATGCCGGCCGAAAGGATCGTTTCCAGATGTTCGTTCAGCAACAGTCCGTTGGTGGTCAGCGTCACTTCCTCCAGCCCCGAAATGCCCGACAGCGATCGTAGAAAACCGCCGATGCCCCGTCGGACCAGTGGGTCACCTCCGGTGACGCGGACTTTTCGCACCCCCAGCGCCACCGCCGTGCGCACGATACGGAGGATCTCCTCATAGCGCAGGATTTCGTCGTGGGACAGCCTGGAAATGGGTTGACCCGGCATGCAGTACACGCACCGCATGTTGCACCGGTCGGTGACGGATATGCGCAGATAGGTGATTTGCCTGTGAAATCGGTCGACGAGTCGATCTTCGCCTTTGCGGGGTGGTGATGGTCGTTCCTTTTGGCTCATGTGTCAGACCATCGCCTCCTGTGCGTCCTGCACCTTGAATTTGCTGCGGTACTCCGGAACCTGTATCATGGGGGGTCTTTCCAAGCCCCTGACCAGGAAGGGATCGGGACGGAATCCGCGGTCGCCTTCCAGCTGGTACTGAATCATCTCGTCGTGCAGGGGGCTTCGGATGTCCAGCACCCCCATTCGTTCGACGCGGTTGAGGAATGTTTTCAGTATGACAAAGGACATCTTTCCCAGCGCCTTGGTATCCTGATTGCGGTGAACCCGTTTTTCCAGATCCACTTGAGCGATCACATCCATGCCCCAACGCTCCCGGATGTCCAGGATCATGCTGGTTTCCACTCCGTAGCCGATGGGGAACGGAATTTTTTCCAAAATTTCCCGATAGCCGGCGTACTCGCCGGACAGCGGTTGAAGGATCATGGTCAGCTCCGGAAAAAACAGAGAGAACATCGGGCGGATGACCAACTCCGTAACCCGACCGCCGCCTGTGGGGCGCAGCTTGTTCTTCCCCGCCGCAATGGGCCGGTCGTAAAACGCCTTCGCGTATTTGATGGTGTCCGTCCGGAGCAGCGGCCCGAGCAATCCGAACGCGAATCGGTGATGAATGTTTTTGATGTCGGCATCGATATAGACGATAATGTCGCCCTGGGCAATGTAAAGCGCCTTCCACAGGTTCTCGCCCTTTCCCCGGAACGATTCCATACGGGGGAGAATTTCGGAGGCGAGATGGACCTTGGCTCCGAACGCTGCTGCGATTTCCCGGGTGCGATCCGTGGAATCCGAGTCGATTACGAGGATTTCGTCCAGCAGGGGATACCTCGTCATCAGTTCGGAGCGCATGATCAGCACCTCTTTGCCGATGGTTTGTTCCTCGTTCAGGGTGGGAAGGCATAGCGATATGCTCAGGCCTTTGCGCTCCTTCAGGGCCACCAGTTCCTCGAGGTCGGCAAAGTCTGAATAGTGAAAGGTGTTCGTGTCAAGCCAGCTTGACTTCATCGCACACTCCGGCATCGATGGCCATGATCGCAGCGATCACCTGGCCGATGCCCGTGGGCATGGGTCGGATTTCCATCGATGCGTTTTCCAGATGATAGTTTGTCCCTCGTGTGATGCCCATGGTCAGCGCCGGGATGCCTCGGGCCAGGAAAATGGACAGTTCCGATTCACTGTGGGAGCTGACCGGTTTCAGGCCCAGCCGCTTGAGAATCGCGCTTCCGGCTTTGACCAGGGGGTGAGCGAAGGGAAGGCGCGCCGCATGGACGTTGCTGACGGTCCGCAGCTGCAGATCCGCCTTCCATTCGTGGCCGATCCCCTCGACGATGTCTCGGATGTCGCTGTGCACGGAGCGCACCATACGGTCTTCCTTGCTCTGGATCTCCAGCCCCAGCCTGCCGTTCAGCGCGATGTCCCCGTGTTTGACACCCGCCGACACCTTTCCGAAGACCACCCGGGTGTTGGGGCGCTGGGGCATCCGAAGCTGCAGGATCTGGTTGATGACTTCGTTGAGAACCAGGACGGCGTTGGTTCTGAAGCGGGAATCGACGTTGCGGTCGGTGGGAATACGGCATTCGATCTCCGATCGAATCATGCTGTCGCAATAGTAGTTGAGCCGTCCCAGCTCGATCCCCTCGATCACAACGGCACCGCGAACCGGCGTGGACCAGGTTTTGAGCAGGTGACGAATGCCGCGCAGATTGCCTCGGCCGAGGGACTGGATGACGCCGGCCAGCACGATGTCGGAAGAAAACCGCAAGCCCAGCCGCCGGAACAGCTCCGGAAGGGATATCAGCACTCCCACCCCAAGGGAATTGTCCGTGATTCCGGGACCGGTGACGGAGTTTTTCCCGACGGTATAGTGCACCTCTTCCTCATTGGTGGAAAAGGTGTCCAGATGCGCCACAACAAAAATCGGCGGTTTGGAGCGGTCGGTACCCCGGATAATGCCGATGGGGTTTCGGTAGCCGTCAGTGGTCGCCTCGTCCACATGGAGTTCGGCCATCCGGTCGAGAACGGTCTGTATCCGGCGTTTTTCGCGGAAGGTGGGCGCAGGGATCTGCCCGATGAGCACCACGTTGGTGATGACGGTTTCCAGGATGGCCTCGATCCCCTCCACCAGGGCAGGCAGGGCATCCAGGTAATTCGGCATGGACCCTCCACCAAGTTGAACGTCCCCAAGAGGGGCACCCGCTTCTCATACATCATCATCCGACCCGGCCGGCTGCGCGTAGGTCGAACCCATCTTGACTCAACGATACACCGGATGCGTCCGCGGGGTCAACCGAACAGGGACACTTCCGCCTGCATCCGCCCCTTGCAGGTGTTCGTTGCGCGCTGTTGTATCGGGAAGTGGGATCTGATACACTCTTGTCTCATATTCGAACCTGGAACGGTTCGGCGGGCGCTTTCGCCCCAGGAACCTTGAGACGGAGGGGTTTTCCCTCCACCGAAGCGGTACGCGGATGTATCGAATTGTTCCTTTCCATCCACAAGGGACCATTCCAGATCATCGGAAACCGGCCTCAACCAACGATGAAACGATCCGATCACTCGATGGCATGAATTTTGTATTCCCATATCATCCAAATACGGGCAACGGTTGCATTGCGGCAGCCCATCGGGAGCACAGGTTCGGTGAAACCCTGCAATCAAAATATCCTCGACACGTTCCGTCTGGTCCAGGAGATGATCGAACTGGCAGACCGCGGAGACTTGGACCGGGAAGATACCGGTTGCGGTATCCTGTACGGCATCATGCGCGATTCCGCCTACCGACTGCAGCAGATCGCCGAAAAGGAAAAGCGGGCACACATGCAAAAGGGCTGGTGGAAACCGTAACAGTGAGACCGGCGATGAATGCTCCGCTTCCCGAACCAACCCAAAGACAACCAAGGAGAGGATAACGTGGAAAACCTGAAAGGCAGCCAGACAGAGAAAAACCTGATTGCCAGCTTCGCCGGAGAGTCCCAGGCGCGAAACCGCTATACCTACTTCGCCGGCAAAGCGCGCAAGGACGGCCTCGTCCAGATCGCGGACATTTTCGAGGAGACCGCCAACCAGGAAAAAGAGCACGCCAAGCGCTTTTTCAAGTTCCTGCAGGGGGGCGAGGTGGAGGTGACCGCCGCCTTTCCCGCAGGCGTGGTCGGCCCGACGCTGGAAAACCTCAGGGCGGCCGCAGCCGGTGAACGCCACGAGCATACCGAAATGTATCCTGGATTTGCCAAGGTGGCCCGGCAGGAAGGCTTCGATGACATAGCCAAGGTCTGGGAAGCGGTCTCCGTGGCGGAAAAGCAGCATGAAAAACGGTATCTAGATTTGGCGGCGAACATCGAGGCGGGTCGGGTTTTCAAGCGGGAACAAGCGGTGGTCTGGCGATGTCGCAACTGCGGCTATCTGCACGAGGGCCCGGAAGCACCCGAGGTATGCCCTGCCTGCGCCCATCCGCAGGCCCATTTCGAACTGTTGGGCGAGAACTGGTAAGGAGATCCGAGTCAACGACCACCCGCAGAGCGGGTGGCTTGGATTTTCGGCCAAAGGCCGAAAAGACAATAGCACCGAGGTGCTCTCATCGTTGCGGTTGGTACCGGGTGCAAAGCACCCGGCTTGAAAGCAACAAATCACTCTAACCGATTAGGAGGTATCATGGCAGAAGCGTTGGAAATCTATAAGTGTGAGGCATGTGGCAACATTGTCGAAGTTCTTCACGGCGGGGCCGGTGAGTTGGTATGCTGTGGCGAAGCCATGAAGAAGCTGACCGAAAATACCGTCGACGCGGCCAAGGAAAAGCACGTTCCGGTTGTGGAAAAGGTCGATGGCGGTTATAAGGTGAGCGTGGGGTCTGTGGCACATCCCATGGAGGAAAAGCATTTCATCGAGTGGATTGAACTTATCGCCGATGGAAAGGCTTATCGGGAGTTTCTCTGCGCCGGCATGGCGCCCGAGGCCTTTTTCCCCGTGGAGGCCAAGGAGGTGACGGCCCGAGAGTACTGCAACCTCCACGGCCTGTGGAAGGCGTAGCCGGCAGACATGAACGAGACGGCGGCCGATGTCCGCCCCACCCTGTGAAAGACAGCGACAGGGGGCCGGCTGCGGACAGTTCGGCCGCCCAGAATGCGTCCCCTGCACCGTGGCCGGCGAGCGGCCTCGGAGGGGTACGAAAAGGAGATCACCATGGGTAGTTGGAAGTGTTCCAATTGCGGCTATCAACTGGAAGCGGACGCACCGCCAGAACAGTGTCCGTCCTGCAAGGAAAAATGCGAATTTCTCGACAACGCCTGTTACACGCCCGATTGCGCGGGCGAGGGCGTCGACAAGCGCATCGGCCCGGGATCCTGAAGCCCAGGCAACCAAATAGCGGCCGCGAAAGGGAAGGATCCATGAAATCCATCCCCGGCCGCGGCTGGAAGAGGAGGGTGCCATGCCCAAGGCGCTGATCGTCTACGCGACCCGTACCGGTGAGACCGAGTCCATCGCCCAGTTGATTGGCGAAGGGCTTCGAATGTCCGGCGTCGAGACCGTAGTGGCCGACGTGAAGGATATCCGTAAAGAGTCGGATCTGGAGGGCTACGATGCCTATGTCTTCGGGGCTCCCACCTACCACGGGGACATGCTCAAGGCCATGAAGACCTTCCTGTTTCTGGCGGAAAAGGCGCAGCTGGAAGGCCGGGTCGGAGGCGCCTTCGGAGCCTTCGGCTGGAGCGGAGAGGCCCACGAACGGATCTTCGACACCATGAAGAATATTTTCAAGATGAAGATGGTATCCGGTCCGTTGCGGCTCAAGGCCAGTACGCTGGGCGGCGGTTTGCAGATGGCGCAGGAGTATGGACGCGAGGTCGCGGGGGCGGTGGCGGTATAGGTGGCGCTGCCGCGCATCGAAGAGGATACCCACCGTCGTCTCCCAACGGCGGACATCGAGAATTCGGGCCTTGACCTCGCTGTGACGAAGCACGGTCCAGTTGCAGCAAAACTGTTATTTTTCACTCAGCAAGGAGGTGGATTCATGTCCAACACACCGCTACACTGCCCGGGATTCCAGCAGTTCAAAAACCTCAAGTCCTTCGTCTGCAAATGTCCCTCATGCGGACAGGAGGCGGAGATTTTTTCCGATGAATTCGACCGGCCCCACAAGTGCAAGGGATGCGGGAATGAAATCGATTTCACCCAATGCACGTTGGATGGTCAGGCGACCTCATCGTGACCGCCTCAATGGAAAAAGCACTGCTGCGGTCCGCCATCGTGGTTCTGGCCGCATGGACAATGCTGATCGGGAGTGGCCTGGTTGTTGAGGCACCCGCATCGGAACCGCCGAAAGGGGCCGAGCGGATTGTGATCCCCGGTGGGGTGACCGGCGATGTTGCTTTCCCCCACCTCAGCCACCAGCAGAATCTCGAAAACTGCGACATCTGCCACAGCCTGTATCCGGAGGAGGCGGATGTCATCGACCGTTTCAAAGAACAGGGCAAGTTGAAGCCCAAAGCCGTCATGAATCAGCAGTGCACCGCCTGCCACCGCGAGAAAAAGCGCTCCGGTCTGAAGGCTGGGCCGACCACGTGCAAGGGGTGCCACCGGAAGGATTGACACCGGCAGCCGCCCGGACCGGCCGGTGGAGGGACCTCCACCGACGCCGGCGGGATGGAATTACAACCCATCGCGGCAGCGCACGGAGAACCATTCCATGTTCGTACTCGGATTGCAGGGCAGCCCGCGCAGGAAGGGAAATTCAGCGTATTTGTTGACAGCCCTTATGGAGGCGATGGAGGGATACGGCGCCCGAACCCACGTGGTGGAAATCGAACGCCGCCATGTCGAACCCTGCCGGGAATACATCGTCTGCGAGAAAAAGGGGTTCTGTCCCATCGACGATGATATGAAGACCGAGATCTACGCGCGGATCTGGCAGGCGGACGTAGTGGTAGTGGCGTCTCCGATATTTTTTTACAACGTCACTGCCCAGCTCAAGGCCCTCATCGATCGATGCCAGACCCTGTGGGCCCGGAAATATCGCCTGCGGCTGACCGATCCGGGCAGGCCCACCCGCAGAGGTTTTCTGCTTTCGGTGGCCGCCACGCGGGGCAAACAGCTCTTCGACGGGGTTCATCTAACGGTCGAGTATTTTTTCGACGCCATTGGCGCGCAGTACGAAGGCGGACTCACCTACCGCGGCATCGAACACAAGGGGGACATGGAGAAGCATTCTTCCGTCCGGGAAGACGTTCGGAAAGCCGCGGACCGGCTTACCGCCCCCTTCCGGGACCGCCGTGTCGTCCTCTTCGCAGGCCGCAACAACACCGGCGCCAGCAGGATGGCCGGAGCCTTTACCCGATTTTTGGCCGGCGACCGCTGGGAAGCCCTGGACGCCGGTATTCATCCCTCAGACAGCCCCGACCCTTCGGTTCAGAAGGTGATGCACGAACGGGGAATCGACATGGGGTTCCGGAATCCGGGTTCCCTGGACCATGCGTTGGAACGTGCGCTTCCGGATCGGATCATCGACCTGGGCGCCGGTGGAAGCATCCCCGAAGTGCCCGGTGCAAGGGTGCAGCGGTGGGACCTTCCCGCCGCAGCCGGCCTGCCGGAGGACCGACTGACGGCGCTGCGGGACGAGGTCGAAAAGCGGGTACGGGAAGAATTGGCATCGACCGACAGAAACTCATAACAAGGAGGAAAGAATGGATCGATACGTTTGCACGATTTGCGGTTATGTCTACGACCCGGCACAGGGAGACCCGGACAACGGCGTCGCCGCCGGCACCAAATGGGAAGATGTTCCCGAGGATTGGGAGTGTCCTGTTTGCGGCGCCTCCAAGGATGATTTCGAAAAAGAGTAGAAGCCATCTCAAAATTGTCTTTTCGCCCAACCCGCCAAGGGCGGGTAAATCTCGGCGTCGGGTCCTCGTTTCCAGTCCTCGAAAACCAGCCGTATTCCTGTGGCTGGAAACTCGGATCCTCCTTGACCTTGAGCGAAAATCCTAATTTTGAGATAGCTTCTAGTAACACGAAGTCGCCGTTTCATCGTTGATGCAGCCCATGCCCTTTCCAGCCGACGAATCGTCCGCGGCAAAGGGCATCGCTGTCTGGACCGGCTGTCACCGGCCGGAAGTTCAAACCGCCGGCCCACCCGCCGGCGGTACAACCTCGAGGATGGTCGTATATGAAAGCCCTGGAAATTGCAGACGGCATCCATTCCGTCGGTGTGAGGGACTGGAACGTGAGGGACTTTCACGGTTATTCCACGCCCTACGGAACGAGTTATAATGCCTTTCTCGTCGTCGACGAGAAAATCGCCTTGATCGACACTGTCAAGGAAGAATTCACCGAGCAAATGCTGGAGAACATCAGCAGCGTCCTCGACCCGAAATCCATCGACTTGGTGATCAGCAACCACACCGAGATGGACCACTCGGGCGCCATCCCCCGCCTGATGCATCGCATCGGGGAGGACAAGATCGTCTACTGCTCCAAGATGGGGCAGAAGAACCTGGCATTGCACTTCGGCGACCGGCTCCGATTGGAAAGCGTCGAAAACGGCGCCACCCTTTCTTTGGGCCGCCGGAAGCTCACCTTTTTGGAAACCCGCATGCTGCACTGGCCGGACAGCATGTTCACCTACATAGAGCCGGAGAACATCCTGTTCTCCAGCGACGGCTTCGGTCAACACTATGCCGGCTACGAGGTCTTCGACCATGAAATCGAAGACGACGTCATGCCACATGCAAAGAAATACTTCGCCAACATTCTGCTTCTTTACGCTGCGAAGGTACTGAAGGTGCTGGAATCGGTGAAGAAGACGGGGTTGGACATTCGGATGATCTGCCCGGACCACGGGATCTTCTGGAAACGGGACCCGGGAAGGATCCTCGACGCCTACGCCCGCTGGAGCCGGCAGGAGCCATCGGCCAAGGCAGTGGTCCTCTACGACACCATGTGGCACAGTACGGAGGCCATGGCCGAAACCATTGCCGCCGGGATCCACGAGACCGGTGTTGCGGTCCGGCCCATGCACCTTCGGCGGTGGCATCGAAGCGATGTCATGACCGAGGTGTTGGACGCGGCTGCCGTCGTGGTCGGCTCCCCGACCCTCAACAACGGCCTGTTCCCGACGGTGGCCGACATGCTCACCTACATGAAGGGCCTCAAGCCCCGCAACAAAGTCGGAGCGGCCTTCGGATCCTACGGCTGGAGCGGAGAATCGGTGCGGCTCGTCCAGAGCGAACTGGAACCGTTGCGTTGGGATTGGATCGAACCGGGCCTGCGAATCCAGTACCGGCCGGATGCAAAGGGGCGTGCGTCCTGCCGTGAATTCGGCCGTCGGATCGGCCAAGCCGTACTGGCCCTTATGAACTCGGAGGCCTCAGCGAAATGAAGAAACCGGAGGTGGATATCAGCCAGTGCACGCTGTGCCAAGGCTGCGTCGAGGTTTGCCCGGAGGTGTTCCGTCTGAACGATGCCGGCTATGTGGAGGTCGTCGAGTTGGAGGTTTATCCGGAAGAATGCATCAATGAGGCCATCAAGTACTGCCCGGAAGACTGCATCGTGTGGGAAGAGGACTAGCTCCGCTTTCGAAAACCGGAAGCATTCCTTCGAATGGAGACGCGGAACCTTCTTGACCTTGAACGAAAATCCCGATTATGCGTTGGGTTTTAGAGGAGTTTTTCCATGAAGAAAATCGCGCTGTTCGTTTTCAACGGAGACCCCATGTGTTTCATTCACGTGCTGCTCAATGCCCTGCATTTCAAGGAGAAAGGGTACACGGCCAGCATCGTTGTGGAGGGGTCCGCGACGCAATTGATTCCTGCGTTGGCCGAGAAAGGGAACCCCCAGCACAAGCTTTGGGAAAAGGTTCGGTCCGCCGGCCTGGTGGCGGGTGTCTGCCGAGCCTGCTCCCAGAAAATGGGGACCCTGGACGCGGCCCGGGAGCAAGGGCTTGTCTTGTTGGATGAAATGTCCGGTCATCCTTCCATGGCGCGGTTTCGAGAGGAAGGATACGAGCTGCTGTCGTTCTGATGGGAATGCGGCAGCTACGACAGGCCGTACGGGAAATCCTGGCGGCCGAGGATTTTTCTTCGCGGCAGCGGGAGTTGCTCAGGATTCCGGGCCGGCAGGTCGTCAATCCGCTGTTTTCGTTTTTTTACGACCGGTGCGAGACGATCCGCTGGCACGCCGTCACCGCAATGGGGGCCGTGGTGGACCGCCTGGCCCGTGAGGAGATGGAATCGGCCCGGGTGGTGATGCGGCGGTTGATGTGGAATCTCAACGACGAGTCCGGGGGCATCGGGTGGGGATCTCCGGAGGCCATGGGCGAGATCCTGGCCCGCAACGAAGCCCTCGCCCGGGAGTTCGGCCGCATCCTCGTCTCCTATCTCGATCCCGAGGCAAATTTTTTGGAACACCCGGATCTCCAGCGGGGCCTGCTGTGGGGAGTGGGCCGGCTGGCTGGGGCGCGCCCGGAGACCGCCGCCGGTGCAGCGGCTTTTCTTGCGCCGTTTCTGAAAGACGAGGACGCCGGTAGGCGCGGGCTCGCCGCCC
>JAJDOA010000094.1 GCA_022340405.1 Desulfobacteraceae bacterium
TCCTCCTGCATCTTCGCCATCTGCTTCTGGAGTTTTTGGGCCTGCTTGATCATGCCCCCCATGCCTTTCATGAACACCTCCTATGGGACTTTTATGTCGACAATTGTACCCTGAAACACATCCAAAGCCTCCGCCACCAGCGGGTCACTGAGTGCTTTTTTTTTTTTGCGCGACCGATCCCGGCTGTGGCGCCGGCGTTCCTGGGCCGGTGAGTTGCTTTTTCCGGGCAGAAGGTCCACCTCCCTGTCCATGAACTCCCGGCAGAGCGCCTGGAGGGCGCGTTTGTTCTTCTGGACCATCTTGACGCTGAAACCGCTTCCGTTGACCGCCACGTTTACATGCCCGTCCTCTGCAAGGGAAAGGGTGGCTTTGGAAAGAAGAGGCGCCAGCGAGGGATGTCGATCGGCGGCGGCCTCCAGGAGCCGCTCCCAGGCCGCCTCCAGGCTCTCTTCCATTTCCGTTTTGGGATCTTCCAAAACCGCCGACGGCGCGCGGGGGGCAACGGGTCCCTCGACCGGCGGCTCCTCGGACCGTTTCGATACCGACGAGCCGCCGCGGGCTACTTCGGCCCGCAGCGCATCCAGCTTCTCCACCAGGGTATCGATGGAAAGGGACGGCGGCACCTGCATCATGCGGATAAAGGCCACCTCCAGGGCATAGCGAGGCTGCTGGGAAAAGCGAATAGCCGATTCCTCCTGAAAGAGCAGACGCACCATCTGGGCCAGCCGCTCCGGTTCCACAAGGGCCGCCTGTTCCTGAAGGCGATCGAGCTCGCTCTGGGTGCATTCGACCAGGGCGGAGGGATTCTCGGAGATGCGGACGATCAGCAGTTGGCGGAAATGCTCCAGGATCTCCGCGTACCATTTTTTGAGATCGTGGCCGTGGTCGTAAATGCGGTCGACGGTCTCCAACACGGCGGCAAGGTCCTGGGAAAGAACAGCTCCCGCCAGATCGAAAAGCGTCTCCCGGTCTGCCAAACCCAGCACTGCCGACACCGCATCGCTGCGTATCGGATCGGGCAGGGATGCCATCAGCTGGTCGAGTAGACTGAGCGCGTCCCGCAGGCTCCCTGCACCCTCCCGGGCGATCAGCATCAGGCTCTCGTCGTCTACATCCCGCTTCTCCTCCCGGCAAACGTCGGCCATTCGATCCACGAGATCCGGGAGGTCGATCCGCCGGAAATCATGGCGCTGGCATCGGGAGAGGATCGTGACCGGAATTTTGTGGGATTCGGTGGTGGCAAAGAAAAACAGGACATGTGAAGGCGGTTCTTCCAGCGTTTTCAACAGGGCGTTGAATGCGGAGAGACTGAGCATGTGAACTTCGTCGATGATGTAGATCTTGTAGCGACTGTGGGAGGGCATGTATTTGACGTTCTCCCGCAGGTCTCGGATCTGGTCCACGCTGTTGTTGGAGGCACCGTCGATTTCATAGACATCGGCGGCATGCCCGGAAGTGATTTCCCTGCAGGATCGGCATTCGTTGCAGGGTGTCGATACAGGCCCCTCGGCACAGTTCATCGCCTTGGCCAGAATTCGGGCCACGGTGGTCTTTCCGGTGCCGCGCGGTCCACTGAGCAGGATGGCGTGCGCGACCCGACCGGATTCAATGGCATTGCCTAAGGTCTGGGTGACATGGCGCTGGCCGACCACTTCCTGGAAGGACTGCGGACGATACTTGCGTGCCAAAACGAGATACGACATAAACCGTATCCATTGTCCAGCCTCAATCCGGACGGTTCATGGCTGGAAGCTGTCGGGTTCATTCCGCTCGGGCCGGCGCACACCGCCGCAGGCGTTTTGACGAAAACCGGTTCGGGGGGGCGCTGCAGTGCCGGAGATGGAGGCTGGTTTCGTTGCCCCGGAAGGAGCGGTTTCGAAGTTCAGATCGCTCCGCTCGGGATTATGTGTTGGCGGAGAGAGAGGGATTCGAACCCTCGGTGCCGCTATAAACGACACACACGATTTCCAGTCGTGCTCCTTCAGCCAGCTCGGACATCTCTCCGCATCGCAATGAAGATACCCGACGGAAGCGATTGTCGAAATGCTCCGCTCGGGAGAAGGGCGCAGGGGTCGTCAGCATCCGTGGCGAAGAGGGAGGGACTTGAAAAGAGCACCCCAAAATATATGCAAAATCCGCCAAGAATTACAGACGCTTACACGCCATTAAAAATGAACCTATATTCATTGGCAACCCGCAACCAACGATGGTGGGGAACCTATAACGGCAGCGGGTAAAAATCAAGGAGGAAATGATCGCAATGATTACATGGTCTTTTCGCCCAATCCCGGCGTCGGGTCCTCGTTTCCAGTCCTAAAATTCAGCAGTATTCCTCAGGCTGAAAACTCGGATCCTCCTTGACCTTGAACCCAAATCCTAATGCAGAGACAGCCCCTAAAAATCATGGTGGCGGAAGGGGTGGGATTCGAACCCACGGATGGTCTCCCATCACTGCTTTTCGAGAGCAGCGCCTTCAGCCGCTCGGCCACCCTTCCCACTACCATCCACAACCGGTATTATTTTAGACTAACTGTTTGAAAAGATAAGAAAAGATGGAAGAAGATCAACAGATTTGAACACCAATCCCGGTTTCCCAGGATGCCGCTTTTCGAGAGCGGAGCCTTCAGCCACTCGGCCACCTCTCCGTTTCCTTTCTCGCGCTCCGTGCAAGATGTCCTCCATAGTATTTTTGATAAGGGGTGTCAATGGTCTTTTCCCAATACCATCCGCTGCTTGAGGGGCTCTGCTGAGGGCGAAACCATGGATGGGCGGGAAATAATAGAGACGCAAAAGGATGAGGAACCCGCACCGGTGCCCTTCAGTTTGGTCTTGAATGCGGAGGGGGGATCTAGTATCAGATCGCCAACGCTTCCCAGAAGCTGTTTCAAAACCGTCTTTTGGCCCAATCTCGGCGTTGGGGTTTTGTTTCAACTACTCGAAATACTGGAGTATGTCTGCGGGTTGAAACGCGGCCCCGCCTTGACCTTGAACCAAAATCCAAGTTTTGAAACGGCTTCTGAGGCACCCAAATTTTAGGAAAGGACCACTCTCATGGCGGATGTCTACCCCTTTCGGGGGATTTTCTACAACCCGGCGACGATCCACAATCTGTCCGAGGTGGTAACACCGCCTTTCGATGTCATCTCTGCCGAGGAACAGGACGATTATTACCGGCGCCACCCCAAAAACATCATACGCCTGATTCTTGGCAAGCGAAAAGAAACCGATTCCTCCAGCGACAATCCCCACACCCGCGCAGCGGCATACTACCGGCAGTGGCTGGCGGAAGGGACCCTGATACAGGACGATAGGGAGGCCGTGTACCTGACCTCCGTAAACTTCCCGCTGGATGGACAGATCGTGACCCGTTTCGGTTTCATCGCCCTGGTGCGGCTGGAACCCTTCGATCGGCGGATCGTATTGCCGCACGAAAAAACCTTCTCCAAGATACGATCGGAGCGCCTGGATCTGATGAAGGCGTGCCATGCCAATTTCAGCCCGATTTTTTCCCTTTTCCCCGGCGGAGGCGAATTGATCGAGCGTCTGCGGGAAAACACTGCGCACCAGTCCCCGGAGTGCGAGGTCACCGACACCCGCGGGCTGGAGCACAAGCTGTGGCGCGTCCTCGACACGTCTCTGCACACGGAGGTCACCCGCACGCTGAAGGATAGCCGACTGTTCATTGCGGACGGGCATCACCGGTACGAGACGGCGCTGGCCTACCGGGATTGGATCGCAGCACGAACGCCGGACTTTTCTCCTTCGCACCCGTCCAACTTCGTGATGATGTACCTGTGCAGCATGGAGGATCCGGGCTTGGTCATCCTGCCGGCGCATCGCATGCTGGACCGGGTTCCCGCCGAGGCGGCATCTACCCTGCTGCAGCAGGCGGCGCCGTACTTCGATGTGGAGACTTTTGCATTTTCTCCCGGACAGGCGGATTCCCGGAAAACGGAATTCCTGGACCGCCTGCACGCGGGCATCGATGGAAACACCATCGGAGTCATCGCCAAAGATCAACCGATGCTCGGGCTCCTGCGTCTCAAACCGGGTGTGATGCAATCCCGATACGGCTCCGAAATCACCGCATCCCTCCTGTCCATCGATGTCACGGTATTGACCCGTCTGATTCTCATGGACCTTCTGGGCTTTTCCAACGATAGGCTGGACGATGCCAGCCTCATCCACTACGAGAGTTCGGCCGAATCGGCCATCGACGCGGTTACCCGGGGCCGGCACGATATGGCGTTTCTACTGAATCCCACCAAAATCGAACAAGTGAAAACCGTATGCGAAGAGGGATGGATCATGCCGCGCAAGGCCACCTATTTCTATCCCAAAGTGCTTTCCGGACGGGTGTTGAACAGCCTGGTCCCCTAAGTTTGATGGGTGCCGGACAGCATCTCTGCCACCTCGTCCGTGTAGGCTCCATCCGCTGTGTAGATCACCAAAGGGGGACCGATCAGCATCCCGCTTCGGCCCCCTTTCACCGCTTCCAAGATCACCAGACGCGCCGGCGTTTCCGATTGCGAGCAAACGGGACGCAAGCCTTTGGGTTCGAGCCCTTCCCTGCGAAACGCCACCAAGAGATCGGTCAGCCGTTCCGCCGGATAGATGAGATGCAGACGTCCGCCGGTTTTGACCACACGGCGACCGACGGCGGCAACATCCCGAATATCCATACGGATCTCGTGTCTGGCCACCGCACGCTGCCGATGCGGGTTGATGCGGCCCGAACCGATGGGACGGTAGGGTGGATTGCACACCAGCGTGTCGAAAGGTCCGGAAATCTCTTTGGTGGGAAGAGAGCGCAAATCACAGGTGATGACGCGGACCCTATCCGCCAACCCGTTCGCCGCCGAATTTTCCTCAGCGAGTGCGGCGAGGGATTTCTGCACCTCCACCGCGACCACCGTCACTTGCGGATGCAGATGAGCGAGGATCAATGAAATGATGCCGCAGCCGGCGCCGAGATCCAGTACGGCGCTCCCGGAAGCGGGTCGAACCTGGCATGCCAGCAGCACGGCGTCGATGGAAAACCGGTATCCGTCCCGGTGCTGTCGAACCGTCAAACGACCATCGAAAATGGAATCGTTGGTGATCTCGGAACGGATCACTCCAGGGGTCCGATCTTGAATTTGAGCTCTTCCACAAGGGCCGTACCGATGGCGTTGTTGATCTTGTCCACGATATCCTGACGCAGGAACCGAAGGTGATGAATCCAGACCGAGCTGGAAACATGAACCAGGACTACGCCTCCCTTGACTGCATAAGGCCTGGCATTCTCCGCGACGGCGGTGCCGACGATCGTTTTCCAAACCCCCTCGATCTGTCCCAGATCGCCCTCCCGAGGCGGCCGGAACTCCCTCAGAACCCGAGGCAATACGCTCCCGATATGTTCCGGTTTGCTCTGAGCTGTCGAGTCCCGTTTCATGCCGTCATCTAATCCAAGGTGTCGGCTCCTGTCAACGCCGGAGGGCTGGCCTGCCCTATTGTCCTGGATTTTCCTTGACTTCCCTTCTTCCCTTCCTTAGTTTCCGGGAGTTATAGCAATCGGCAACATTCGATTCCGTTTCCGCCATGGATTTCGATCGGAATGGCAACATCCCCTCTCGCTATGGTGTAGCATACACTGCAATGCCCCATGTCCGGGATGATCGCTTCGCTGTCACGGGCAGGGTACATTCCCACCCACAGCCAGAGCGAGAAAAAAACATTTCCATCGGAGCATGGATTCGGCGAATGCACCGTGAAGCCGTCTCAACATTCGGATTTTCGTTCAAGGTCAAAGAGGATCCGACGCCGAGATGGGCAACAAGACAATTTTGAGATCGCTTTATACCTGGAGACCACTCTGGCGCACGGGACCGGGACTACGCCGGGCAAAGAAACATGAAACTGCGGACGGAAAATTCATGAAGACACCGACAAGATGGATGAGCTGGGACTGGGACAAGCTCAAGGAGCAGCAGGACAAGAAATCCACCGGAGGAGTTCCGCCTCAATTCGACGAGATCATTCAGCAGTTCAGGAAGATCAAGCTGCCTGGAGGGCCGCTGCTGATCCTTCTCCTGCTGGTCATTTTTCTCGGCTCCACCATGGTCTACACCATAGGGGTGGACGAAGTGGGCGTGGTCCAGCGGTTCGGCAAGTACGTTCGCACCACGCAGCCTGGGCTGAACTTCAAGATGCCCGCCGGCATCGAAAAAGTTACCAAGGTCAAGGTGCGCCGGGTTTACAAGGAGGAGTTCGGCTTCCAGACCGGTCGGACCGGCGGCAAGTTCGGCAGTGAAGACATCACCAGTGTTTCACTGATGCTAACCGGAGACTTGAACGTGGCCGTCGTCCCGTGGATCGTGCAGTACCGTGTCAAGGATCCGTACAACTTCCTCTTCAAGGTGCAGGACGTGCGCCGGTTGCTGGTGGACATGTCCGAGGCCGCTATGCGCCTGGTCGTCGGGGACCGGAGTATCAACGAGGTGATCAGCAAGCGGGAGGAAATCGCCGTAGAAGCCAGAACGGTGCTGCAGGCGGAGTTGGACAGGGCCGAGTCGGGCATCGGGATCGTCACCATCGAAATGAAGAAAACCAACGTTCCCGGCCCCGTGCAACCCTCCTTCAACGAAGTCAATCAGGCCATCCAGGAAAAAGAGAAGATGATCTACCAGGCCCGCGAGGACTACAACAAGGCGATTCCGGCCGCACGGGGAGAGGCGGAACGAACCATCCGCGCGGCCGAGGGATTCCAGTTGGACCGAATCAACCGCGCCGAGGGTGATGCAGCCCGGTTTCAGTCCCTCTACAAGGAATACGCCAAAGCCCAAGATATCACCCGCCGGCGACTGTACCTGGAGATGATCCGCGAAGTCTACCCCAACATCGGGGAAAAATACATCATTGACAAGGATCAGCAGGGTATCCTGCCGTTGTTGAACCTCCGAGATCAGGATGGTGCAAAATAATGAAGCCCAAAGCAATGATAGCCGTAGTGGTCGTGGCGGCGCTCGGTGTACTGGCCTTTTCATCCGCCTACGTTGTGGACGAAACCGAACAGGTGGTGGTGACGCAGTTCGGCAAAGTGGTCCGGAACCCCATCCAGGCCCCGGGACTGTACTTTCGCATCCCGTTCATTCAGCAGACCACCTATTTTCCCAAGAACCTGCTCCACTGGGACGGCGATCCGGGGCAGATTCCCACCAAGGACAAAACATACATCTGGGTGGACACCTTTGCGCGCTGGAAGATCATTGATCCTGTCATGTTCTTCCAGACCGTGAACAACACCATCAGTGCCAAAGGCCGGCTGGATGACATCATCGACGCGGCCGTTCGAAACTTCATCACCTCCTACAGCTTGATCGAGACGGTTCGCAACAGCAACCGGAAGCTGGACACATTCGAATACGGCGTGGAGCAGGACGATGCCAACCAGGACAAACGGACCGCGTACTCGGTGTCCGTGGGAAGGGAAAGGATCACCGAAGGGATCCTGAAGCAAGCCCAGCCCAAATTGAGTCCGTTCGGTATCGAACTGGTGGACGTGAAGATCAAGCGCATCAACTACGTGGAGGAGGTTCGGGAATCCGTGTATGGACGCATGATCGCCGAAAGAAAGCAGATCGCCGAAAAATTTCGGTCCCAAGGAAAGGGCGAAGCGCAAAAGATTCTTGGAAACAAGGAAAAAGAACTCAAGAAAATCACTTCGGAAGCCTATCGAACGGCCCAGGAGATCAAGGGAAAGGCGGAGGCGAGGGCAACCCGCATCTACGCCGACGCGTACAGCATCGATCCCGAATTCTACTCATTCATTCAGACACTGGACGTGTACAAATCCTCCATCGGGGAAAAAGACCATCTGATTCTCACGACGGATTCGGCGTTTCTCCGCTTTCTCAAGGACTATGAAGGCAAGGTCGTAAATCCATAGACAAAAAAAAGCACCGGCCGTTTGGCCGGTGCCGTTTCCCGTTTCGTTCAACGGGGGACTATTTGCCTTTTCTCCGCTGGTGGCGGGTACGGGCGAGCAGCTTGCGGTGCTTGTGTTTTCGCATTTTCTTTCTTCGCTTTTTCACTACGCTACCCAATGGATCACCTCCAATTTTCCAGGATCGGTAATTTTGATTTGCTAAAGAATGTTTTTGTATCCTTTTCTTTGAGCATTGTCCACCCTTTTTTTCCAGGCCTGTACGCTGCGGCCGCAGCCGCCGGGACACGATGCCAATGAGCGGTTTACCGACGTTTTCCACCGACCAGTTACGGCACGTCGAGCGTGCCGTCTCCGTTTCCGAGGAACTGGTCAGCAACGCATACAAGATGTCCACAAGCCAGTGGCTTCGAAGAAAATACGACGTAAGGACCCTGGCCAAACTCGAGCCCCACGAGGTCGTTCATGGCCCCTTCGCGCAAATCGTTCGATACGAGGGCCAGCGCAAGGATTCCATGCTGGGATCCATGGCTTACGATTTCTATAACATCTGCCTGCAAGACCACACCATCCTCGCCGCCCTCGCCCAGCGTTCCGACATCCGACTCTTTCCTTTCGTTCTGTACATTCTCGTCCACGAACTGATCCATATCGTGCGCTTCAGCACCTTTCAGCAGCACTTTGAAGCATCCCCCGAAGAGCGGATCTTGGAGGAGCAGAGGGTCCATGCCCGAACACGCGAGATTCTCTCGAAGCTTCAAACCCATGGCTTGAAGGAGGCTCTGGATCACTTCGACCGCTGGTGCACGCCCTTTGAAAATCTTTCCGACCGATAAGCGTTCGCCGCGGGGTTCGAGGTCTTGACAACGATCGATCCTTACCTATATTAGTCCCGTCCCAACGGTCGCCCCGACCGAAGATTTCGCACCCATTCGAGACGAAGGAGCACGAGACGGAGGATTGAGTCGATGCCGATCTACGAGTATGAATGCGAATCGTGTGGCAGGGTCGAAGAGATCTTTCAAAAAATTTCCGACAGACCGCTTCAAAAATGCGGGCACTGCTCGGGAAGGCTGCACAAACTGATATCGCAGAGCTCTTTCCATCTGAAGGGAACCGGCTGGTACGTCACCGACTACGCGAACAAGCACCGGAAAAAGACCGAAGCCAAACCAGCGAAAACCGAGGGCGGGGGGGCAGACGCCTCTGCGACAGCCGCAAAGTCCAAGAAAACCTCCTCCACCGCCAAGCCATCCAGTGAATAGCATTCCGATCGCCCCTTGTTTCGAGATCCGGCGCACCCTAAAACACCGACGAATCGAAGGGGTGGTTTCCAACTGGAGGGCGGACAGAGAAAAGGGCTGCGCTGCAGGCCTTTACAATGGGAAATCGATGGTTATGGTTCATTCAACTTTCTGGAAATTAGAGGATTTTCGTTACGATTCAGGAGAACGGATGAGGAAAAATCCCTCGCCGTCCTTCGCAAGCTGACTGGTTATGGAACGGATCTGATTCGTCAGGATCCAACACTCATTTCGGAAAAGGAGAAGAGGCATCATGAAGTTCAAGCCATTACACGACCGGATTCTGGTTCAACGAGTGGAAGAGCAAACCAAGACCAAAGGCGGAATCATCATTCCCGACTCAGCCAAGGAAAAGCCCGCAGAAGGAAAAATCGTAGCAGTGGGCGACGGCAAGGTGGGAGATGATGGAAAGCGGATC
>JAJDOA010000117.1 GCA_022340405.1 Desulfobacteraceae bacterium
ATGCCGTCGTCCAGCTTGACACTGATATTGCCGGATCCCCCCGAGGTGTATCCCCTGTCGAAAAGAGATTTTCCGTGAACTGCGATCCATTCTCGCAAATCGGTCTCTTCCATGGCAGCATCTCCAATGCTTTGTCGAAAAATGTCTCTCTGCCGAAATTTTCGGACTTCAACACAAAGCATAGCATATCCGGATCTGCTGGAGAAATGCGGGCTTTCCACCATCCCCATCGCCGCAGCGGAGGAAAGGGTGGTTGCAAGGAAGCGGCAGGCTTCGTAATATCCCCACCATTGGGGGCCGCATCACCGGATCGCAGCGCAGCAAAGAGAAAAGGAAGCCATAT
Organism: Desulfobacteraceae bacterium; assembly: GCA_022340405.1. Taxonomy (GTDB): domain Bacteria; phylum Desulfobacterota; class Desulfobacteria; order Desulfobacterales; family JAJDOA01; genus JAJDOA01. The sequence continues at coordinate 344 of JAJDOA010000117.1, forward strand.
CATGCCGAGATTTCAATGGAATATCATCCATCCAGAAGGAAAGCACCGTGTGGTGGTCACAAGGGAATTGCCAGGGAAACGGTGGCTTGCCGTCCTCGCCGCCGCGGACTGCCGCGTAGAGGTCTATCCGGGGACCGAAATCCTGGACACCGCCGCCATTCGTGCCGCCATCGGAGACCAGTGCGATGCGGTCATCGGACAGTTGACGGAACCCTGGGGAGCAGAGCTGTTCGGTGCCTTGAAGACCGCCGGGGGCCGCGCCTACAGCAATTACGCTGTCGGTTACAACAACGTGGACCTGGAGGCTGCAACGGCGAACGGGATCCCGGTGGGCAACACGCCGGGCGTGCTTACGGAAACCACTGCAGAAATGGCGGTGGCCCTGACGTTTGCCGCTGCCAGGCGAACCGGCGAGTCCGAGCGCTTTCTCCGGGCCGGCCGTTACAAGAGCTGGCAGCCCACTCTGTTTCTGGGAGAACTGCTGTGGCGAAAAACCGTCGGGGTGATCGGTGCCGGCCGCATCGGTGCGGCCTACGCCCGAATGATGGTGGAAGGCCACAAAATGAACCTGCTGTACCATGATGTTGTGGACAGCACGAAACTTGAAGAGGATGTCCGGGCCTACGGGGAGTACCTGGCCTCCCGCGGCGAACCGCCCGTCTCGTGCCGCAGGACCCCATCGGTGGAAGAACTGCTGAAGGAGGCCGATTGCGTAAGCCTGCACACGGTCCTGGACGACACCACTCGTCACCTGATCGACGCCGAGCGGCTGGCCATGATGAAAAAAAACGCCATTTTGGTCAACACCAGCCGGGGTCCTGTGATCGACGAGGCTGCGCTGGTTCAACACTGCCGCAGCCATCCCGAATTCAAGGCGGGCCTGGATGTCTTCGAGAATGAACCCAGCCTGTCCCCAGGACTGGAGACGTTGGAAAACGTGGTCATCGTTCCACACATCGCGTCGGCCACCCGGTGGACCCGGGAAGGCATGGCCGTCCTTGCGGCCGCCAACGTAGCGGCCCTCCTTCTCAACCACCCGGCATGGAACCGCCCTGACATCGCGCCTTTTCTGCAGGGCGAGTCGCCTCCGGCGGCGCCCAGCATCCTCAACGCCGATGCCTTGGGCCTTGCCACCTACGACGGATAGAAAGCAAAAAAGAGGAACGCCTGCCCACCGAGACCACCTGCTCTGCAGAAGGAGGGGTTTTACCGATTCATTGTTCATCTTTGTTTCCTCGGGAGTCATGCACGGCTTGACACGCTTCGGCGGCATGTATAACAATTTCCCATCTCATCTTGCGCTGCTGGCTTCTGCGGCGGGTACGGTTATGTAGAGCATCTGCCAAGAGTATGTTCCGATGGATATGGCTTTACGCTTGCTTTTTGTAGGGGCGGCCCGCTTGGAAGATGGTGTCGCTGAACGGGAGGGGATGAAGCCCTCCCCTACGGTTCAAACCAACAGCACGTCGTGAACGGAACGGAATTCCGGCAATCGCTATGGAAAGGAGGGCCGCCCATTGAAACTGGCAACTCTTCGGATGGGCGAGACCGAGCATGCCTGCATCGTCACGACCGGCGGATACCTTCCCATCGGCAGCATCAATCGCGTTTACGGAAAAGACTATCCCACGGAAGTTCTGGAATTGATCCGCTCCGGAAGCCTGGCGGAGTTGTCCGCTTGGTACGCAACGGCACCCGAGGAGGTGCTGGAGGCTGCAAGGCCGGACCTGATTTCCGAGCAGCGAGCCCGCTTGGCCCCCTTGTATCGATATCCACCCAAGATCTGGGGGATCGGCCTCAACTATGCCGCCCACGCAGCCGACCTGTCGGAGTCCGCGCCGGCGGAAATTCCAGCCAGCTTCCTGAAACCTTACACCTCTCTGATCGGACACGGCGACACCATCGAAATCCCCCGTCAATCCGAACGAACGACGGCAGAGGCCGAGCTGGGCGTAATCCTAGGCACCGGTTGCAAGGATGTCGCTCCGGAGCATTGGCTGGAGGTGATTGCCGGTTTCACCTGTGTGATCGACATGACCGCCGAGGACATCCTGCGGCGCAACCCCCGCTATCTGACCCTTTCGAAAAGTTTTGACACCTTTTTCAGTTTCGGTCCCTTCCTGCTCACTCCGGATGAGGTGAACGACCTGCCGTCGCTTTCGGTAAAAACCGTCATCAACGGTCGGGTACATGCGGAAAACATTGTTGCGAACATGACCTTTTCGCCGGACAAGCTGGTCTCGTTCCACTCGCAGGTAATGACGCTGCTGCCTGGGGACGTCATCTCCACAGGGACGCCCGGGGCCGTGCCCATTGCGGACGGGGACAGGGTGGAGTGCCGCATCGACGGTTTCCCGGCGCTGGCAAACCCGGTTCGGGACCGAAAACGGCTGTAGGGGCCTTCTCAACAACAGGATTGAAGACTTCCCGCCGCACCATTGGCCTGGATTTGCGCTTCGCCCCAGCAAGCGGCGAAGAATGCGCTTGGCTGTTGCCGGTACGCGTCGGAGACGGCTTCCAGAAAGGAATTTGCCATGCAGATGGGCCTAGAGGAAAAAACGGTTCTGGTAATGGCGGCAAGCTCGGGTATGGGACGGGCAACGGCGGTGGCCTTCGCTGCGGAGGGGGCGCGGGTGATGCTCTTTGCCCGGTCCGAGGATAAGCTTGCGGCTGCCTGTGAGGAGATGAAAAACAGCGGGGCGGCACGCGTCGGCTATGTCGTCGGGGACCTGACCCGGGCCGAGGACGTTCAGCGTGCCGTTTCCGAAACGGCGGACCGCTTCGGTCCGCCGTGGGCATTGGTGAACAACTGCGGCGGCCCCCCGGCGGGACCTTTCGAGAGCTTCGACGACGATGCCTGGCAGGCGGCTTTCTCCCTGACCCTCCTTGCCTATGTCCGCTCCATCCGTTCGATACTTCCCCACATGAAATCCGCCGGAGGCGGACGCATCGTCAACTTCACCTCCTCGTCCACACGACAGGCCATCGACAATCTTATCCTTTCCAACAGCTTTCGCATGGGGGTGGTCGGTCTGAGCAAATCCCTTGCACGGGAGCTCGGCCCATACGGGATTCTCGTCAATGTTCTCGGGCCGGGCAAAATCGAGACGGAGCGATTGATGGAGCTCAGCGGCATCTGGGCGGAAAAGGCGGGCGTATCGCCGGAGGTGTTTCGCGAGGAGTCCGAAAAGGTCATACCGCTGGGCCGATTTGGCTCCCCGGACGAAATGGCCCGCACGGCGGTCTTTCTCTGTTCTGCGGCCAACACCTACATCACCGGCCAGACGATCCTCGTGGACGGAGCGGCAACCCTGGCATATTGAGCCCGCCGCCAACCCATCGGTCGAACCGCGGAACGATCGGAATCGAACTGTGGCAATCGATCCGGCAGTTCGGGCGGCCTCTCAAAACATCAGCAGGTTCTTCACAACCCACTGCCAGCAAAGGAAGGCCGCCATTCCCAAAACGATGGTGGCCAGCAGGTTTCGCGTCAGCCACCCCACGCCGGCGGTGGCCACCGCACCCACCAGATAGCTGTTGGAAAGGGATAGGACCATTTCCTTTCCATCCGGCATCAGAACGGTGGGAACGATGATGGCGGTGAGCACCGCCGGTGCGGAATAGCTGAGCGCACGCTCCACGGTGGGCGGCAGCGATAACCGGCCGGAAAGCGGCAGCAGCCCGTAGCGGATGAGGAAAGTGGCCAGCGCCATCCCGGCCACCATACACACCTCGGCAGTGCTCATGAAAGGGTCTCCTTCCTCTTGAAAGGGTCTCGCCGGCGATGGATCCGCGTTTCCGCCAGCAGGCCGGCAGCAATACCCGCCAGGGCCGCAACCAGCAGTCCCAGTTTATGCGGAAGGGCGGCGGCAGGAATGGAAACCGCCCCCGCAACCAGCACCGAAATCCATCCCGGACGGTCCTTGAGGTAGGGAATGACCATTCCGATGAAAGTGGCCGGCATGGCGAAATCCAAACCCCATCCGGCAACATCGGAGAGATGGCGGCCGGCCGCCAGTCCGACAAGCGTGCAGACGTTCCAGTTGGTGTACATGAACAGCGCCGAGCCCAGTTGATACCAGCGGGTCAGATCCGGCTGCTTCGGGTCCAGGTAGCGCCGCGCTGCCACGGCGAAGGTTTCGTCGGTGAGCCCGAAGGCAAGAAGCGCCTGCCAAGGCCTTGCAAGGCCTCCCAGAAACGGAAGCAGCGTCGCTGTGTAGAGCAAATGGCGAAAATTGACCACAACGGTGGTCATGACGATCAGAGGCCAAGCCGTGGCGCCGCAGACCAGGCCCAAGGCGATGAACTGGGCCGATCCGGCAAACACGAACAGCGACATGGCCATGGTGGCCGCGGCCGAGAGTCCGCAACCTCCGGAAAGGGTGCCGAAGATGATTCCGAAAGGCGCCGCTCCGATCACCAGCGGCAAGGTGTCCCGGGCCCCTTCATAGATCTCCCGTGCCGGAGAGAGCCTGGGGCTCTCGACCGGGTTGCTTTGCGCCGGAGTTTCCTTTGCCAAGCTGCGATCTTTCGGAAAACCTGATGCCATGACGTTGTCGCCCGGGACAATGCGGTCGTTTCCGGCATCCGAAGCCGGAGGGGAACAAGCCGCCGTTGCGGGATTAGGGGCTGTTTCTACTTTCGGAAGGTTTTCACTCCGTAGTCCCCGGCCTCAATGCGAACCAGCCGGTTTCCGTGGAAGGTAAGGGTCTGTGTGAACTTTTGGGGACCAAAATCGTAAAACCAGATTTCGATCTTTACCGTCGCTCGGCCGATGTCCTGGAATCCGGTGACTTCCTGATAGTCGGGTTCGCCGCAGGCACGATATACACGCTGTTTGGTGTCGCCCCTTTCGACGATCTGGCTCCCGCACCGCAGGGAAAAAGCGGCGGGCGGCACGACCAAGAGCGCGGTGCAAAGAACGACGGTGACGGCGACGATACGGTGGCATCTCAAGGCGGACCTCCTTGTGGGAGGGGGATAGCCCCAATATACCACAGCGCGACAAAGAGTTCCACCCGAGCAGCCGAAAGCGCCGGCAATGCCGCAGGGGTGTCACGGGACATCGGCAACGTAGGTCGCGCTGGCGTCGTCGGATTCCCAAGCCGTGACACTGGCGACGCGGACACCGTCCGGCGAAAGACGTTGCTGCATCTGCTCGGCGACATACGCAGCGATCCGTTCCGAAGAAGGCTGGCGGTTTTCGAACATCGGCAACTCGTTGAGGAACTTGTGGTCGAGGGTGTTCATGATTTCGCGCACGTGTTTTTTCACAGCGCCGAAGTCGATCAGAACGCCGGCGTCGTCCAGAACTTCCCCCCGGACGCGGACTTCGATCTTCCAGTTGTGGCCGTGAAGATTTTCGCACTTCTCCCCGACCATGGTCAGCTGATGGGCCGCGGCAAAACGGGTGATGACGTTGAGCTCAAACATAATTCATCCTCTCGGCCGATAGGAGGTGTCCTGAAAGGGGATCAGCCGCCGCACGGCCCGGGCGGCCGCCGTTGCACGGCTGGTTTAGGCCTTGATTACAGGGCTGCTTTGGATGCGGCCCCCTTTAGGAGGTTTTTTAGTTTTCGGGAAATCTTCCGCTCTTCGAGACTGGAAAATTCGGCAAGGAGTTCTTCCTGTCGTTTGCTCAGACTGGTGGGTGTTTTGATGGTAACCTGAATGATCTGGTCTCCACGGTTCCCGTTGCGCAAGGACGGTATTCCCTCTCCGCGAAAACGGAAAAGGTCTCCGTACTGCGTTCCCTTGGGAATCTTGAGCTCCTTTTCCCCTTGGAGGGTGGGCACCTTGATGGTGTCGCCCAGGATCGCCTGAACGAAGCTGATAGGGATTTGGCAGATGACATCGTTGTCCTCGCGGCGGAAGAATTCATGGGCCTCGACATGAATGAACACATAGAGGTCTCCCGGTGGGCCGCCCATGGGTCCGGCTTCGCCTTCCCCGGCCAGGCGAAGCCGGGAGCCGTGGTCGACGCCGGCGGGGACTTTGATGGTAACCTTCTTTTCCGCCACGACCGCACCCGCCCCTCGACAACGGGGGCAGGGGTGCGGAATGGTCTGCCCTTGACCGTGGCAGGAGGGGCATGCGGTACGGACCGTGAAAAAACCCTGACTTCTGGAAACCTGCCCTGCGCCGCCGCAATGTCGGCAGGTTTCGGGCTGTGTGCCGGGTTCGCAGCGGTTTCCCTGACATTCCGGACAGGGTTGGTTCTTTCGGATATCGATCTGGGTTTCGGTGCCAAAGGCGGCATCCATGAAATCCAGTTGCAGATCGTATCGGAGATCGGCGCCCCGCTGCACGCGCGAGCGTCTGCGGCCGCCTCCAAAGCCGAAAAAGTCTTCGAAAATGCTGCCAAAGCTGGAGAAAATATCCTCGAAGCCGCCGAATCCGGAAAAACCGGTCCCTTCCAGCCCCTCATGGCCGAACTGGTCGTAGATCTGCCGCTTGTTGGGATCCCGGAGGACCTCATAGGCCTCTGCGGCTTCCTTGAATTTGTCTTCGGCTTCCTTGTCTCCAGGATTTTTGTCCGGGTGGTATCGGAGGGCGAGCTTTCGGTAGGCGGACTTGAGCTCGTTGGCTCCTGCTTCGCGACCGACGCCGAGTACTTCGTAGTAGTCCCTTTTCTGTCCCATTTGTGTACCGAATCGCGCAACGAAGAGAGTGTTGATGAATGCAATGAAAAACGGACGGAAACTTCACGCTAAACTAATGCATCCGCCGATCTTGTCAATAAAGCGCCGATCTCATGGGTTTTCCGATGAATCCCCAAATAGAGGGGTCGAATGCCTGCGGCCTTATCCCAAAAATGGCCTGCGGATCACGGTATCTTTGCGCCACCGGTTGTCATCGCGCCGGGGGTAACCGATGTTGTAGTGCAGTCCGCGGCTCTCCTTTCGATGGGAGGCGCATCGAATGATCTGCTCCGCAACGACGGCGATGTTGCGCAATTCGATCAGATCGGCCGAAACTCGGAAATTCCAGTAGTACTCCTGAATTTCCGCCTGGATGATTTCGATGCGCCGCCGGGCCCTCTCCAGTCGTTTGTCGGACCGCACGATTCCGACGTAATTCCACATCAACCGCCGAATCTCGTCCCAATTGTGGGAGACGACGATCATCTCGTCGCTATCGGTGGTGCCGACCTCATCCCACGGCGGCGGTTCGGGCACAGCGGTGTCCTCGGCCCCACGCACCTCCTCGACCGCGGTTGCGGCGGCGGCGTTTGCATAGACCAGCGCCTCGCAAAGGGAGTTGCTGGCCAAGCGGTTGGCCCCGTGCAGGCCGGTGCAGGCGGATTCGCCGATGACGTAGAGCCTTTGAATATCGGCGCGGCCGACCATGTCGGTAACCACCCCGCCGCACATGTAGTGGGCGGCCGGGACCACCGGGATGGGTTGACGGGTCATGTCGATGCCGAAGGAAAGGCATTTTTCGTATAGATTGGGAAACCGGTTTCGGATCCGGTCGGAGCTTTTGTGGGAAATGTCGAGAAAAACCGAATCTTCACCACTTTTTTTCAACTCCGTGTCAATGGCCCGCGCAACGACATCCCGGCAGGCCAAGTCCCGCTGGGGATCGTAGCGCTCCATGAACGACTTGCCGGAGGCGTCCAGAAGCACGCCGCCCTCTCCCCGAACCGCTTCCGATATCAGAAAGTTTTTCGCTTCGGGATGAAAAAGGCAGGTCGGATGAAACTGAACGAATTCGAGGTTGGCGATGGTGGCGCCGGCCCGATAAGCCATGGCAATGCCGTCGCCGGTGGCGATGTCCGGATTGCTGGTGTACAGATACACTTTTCCCGACCCGCCGGTCGCAAGGAGGGTAATTTTGGCCTCCATGGTCTTGACGCGGCCGGAACTGCGGTCCAATACGTAGGCCCCGCAGCAGTGATCCAGGTGCGTGGTGGTCACCTGGCCCCGTCGCATACGGGATGAAAAAGTGATGAGATCGACAGCGATGTGGTGCTCGTAGATCGTGATTCGAGGATGCCGCCTCACGTGCTCCACGAGAACCCGCTCGATTTCCTGACCCGTCATATCCTGGGCATGAACGATCCGCTTCTGGGAATGCCCTCCCTCTCGCCCGAGGTCCAGATCCGGTTCGCGGGCGCCCTCCGGCGAACCCTCTCGAACATTGAAGTGCACGCCCAGTTCGATCAACTCGCGTATCCGCGCCGGCCCGTCACGCACGACCGCTTCCACCACCTCCCGGTTGCAGAGTCCGTCCCCGGCCGAAAGGGTGTCCTGAATATGCAGATCGAAGGAGTCCACACTGTCGAAAACGGACGCGATCCCACCCTGCGCATAGCGGGTGTTGCTTTCCATGGCCGCCTTTTTGGTGGCGATGGCCACGGTCCCATGCTCGGCCACTTTGAGGGCGAACATGAGGCCGGCGATGCCGCTTCCGATAACGAGAAAGTCTGATCGAATATCCATGTCGCTCCGTGCGCTATTCGAGGAAGGACCTGCGCCGCCGCGGGCGAGCGAAAACACCGATGAGAATGCCCAGGACCAGCACGCCGGCTCCTGCCAAAAACCACCGAATTACCTTGTCGCGCTGAATTCCCGACAACCTTTCGCTCAGGGCGTCGGCCCTGCTTCGGGCTTCATCCAGCTCCGCACTGGCTTGCTGGTATCGATCTTTCAGGGCACTGGCCTCGGCCGTATGTTGTTCCAGTGACTCGTTGGAAGCCTGCAGCTGCTCGTATGCGTTCCGCAGGTCGTCCATCGCTTTTTGCAGCATGGCGTTTTCCGACTCCAGGCGGTTGATTTCCTCCAGAGGCTTTTTGGTTTTTTCCAGCAGCTCGCGATGTTCCTTCCGAAGCTTCTCCAACTCTATCCGGGAGGGCGGCTCCTGCGTCAGCAGACGGGTCAGCACCCACCCCTGCCTTCCCCCCGATAGTTGAACCCGGGACCATTCCGGGCCTTTCTCCACCACGTTCACCTGTTCCCCGGTTGGAAGCAGCTCGATGATCTTGTGATCGGTTCCTTTCCCGGTCCGCACCGTAATCTTGACTATCTCGGTCACATACATCATCTCGGCCCCCGCCGGAGCCGCAAACCAAATCCCCACCAGGATTGCCGCCAGCCATCGTTTCATGGTGACTCCCTTGTTCATCTCTCGATGTTCCACCGCCCGTTGAACCCGCCCGGGACGGACAAGGATTCATTCCACGCCGCCCGCGGTGCACCCATCCGAGTATCCGGTGGATACCCTGCTGCTTGCGGCGGGCTCGTTCATTGTCCGTTTCGCCTTGAGGATCCCTGCGCGGAAAGGATGATTTTCACAGCGAACATCAACCCATTTGTCTGTTCAAAAAAACCGCATCTGTCAATAATTTCTTTGAAAATTATGGTGGTTGTGCTATTTCACCCGATAGGATTGAACCGGAAGCACAGGCACGCTTCCCCAGGCAGTGGACGGTACCGATGATTGTCTTCGATCTGATATGCACGGAAGGCCACACCTTCGAGGGGTGGTTTCACGACAGTTCCTCCTATAGAGAGCAGAAGCGCAAGGACCTCATCGCCTGCCCGATATGCAACAGCACAGCGGTCGAAAAGCTCCCTTCCACGTTTGCGATCAAAAGCTCTACCGGCGGAGGCAAGCCCGTCCCGGCAGAAGCGATCACAGACCTGGATCCCGCCAAAATCAGCCAGCTCCAGGAAAAAGTCTCCGAATTCGTCCGGGACCATTTCGAGGACGTCGGATGCAATTTCACCAAGGAGGCACTGAAGATTCACTATGGCGTAACCGAACCGCGCAACATCCGCGGCGTCAGCACTCGTGAGGAGGAAAAGGTGCTGGACAAAGAGGGTGTCGAATACTACAAGGTTCCGCTGCCCACTCCCACCGAGAGCGACGGATAAGTCGCGCCACTCCGCAACGGCTCCTGACCCTCAGTTTTCATTCAAATGTCTCGCCAGATGGCCCGCCTCCGGAAAGATCAGTTCGTTACAGGCCAGTTTGCAGGCATTGAGGCTGCCGGGCAGACAGAATACGGCGGTCTCTTCGACGACACCGGCCGTTGCCCGGCTCATGATGGCCGCCGAATCGATCTGCTCGAAGCTTAGCTGGGAAAAAACGCTGGAAAAGGCGGTGAGCTCCTTTCGCATCATGGGACGAACCGTTTCGATGCTGACGTCATGCCGGCCAATGCCCGTGCCTCCAGTGAGAATGAGAAGATGCGGTCGCAGGGTCTGAACGATTTCCCGTACGGCCTGGCGGATGATTTCGGCCTCGTCGGTCACCAGCCGATGGCAGACAACCCGATGACCTTCCTTTTCCGCCCGGGTGCGAATCCATTGTCCGCTGCGGTCACTTGCCGGGGTTCGGGTCGTGGAAACGGTGAGAATCCCCACGCGAACGCGTGCGGGTGCATCGGCTTTGTGCTGCCGGGTGCTCATGGCAATTCCTTTGCCAGGGCTGCGCCGTCTTTTCCATCCGTTTCGACAAACATCACGTTCACGGTTTCGGAGCGCCGCGTTTCGATGGCCTTGCCGACGTAGTCGGCTTGAATGGGCAGCTCCCGATGCCCCCTGTCCACCATAACGGCCAGCTCCACACGATCGGGTCGGCCAAAATCCATCAGTGCATCCATGGCGGCACGGATGGTCCGTCCGGTGAACAGCACGTCGTCGACGAGCACCAGCATGCGGCCATCTACGGAAAACGGGATATCCGTTGCGTGAACGATGGGATGAGGACCGATACGGGTCCAGTCGTCCCGATACAACGTGATGTCCATTGCGCCGGTCGGAATGCGGATTCCCTCGATATCGGAGATGTACGCCTGCAAGCGTTTGGCCAGAATCACCCCGCGGGTGTGAATGCCCACCAGCGCGAGGCCCTCGGAGCCGCGATGCACTTCCAGGATTTCGTGTGCGATGCGCCGGACGGTGCGTTCGATGTCCGATGCATCCATAATCATGTTGTTGGTTTCCATTTCGTACCACCTCGGTATGGTCTGTTGCCGGAGCCGGCCCCAGAGAACAAAAGGTTAGCAAAATCAAAAGGTTTTTACTATACCATTCTGCACTTGCAGATCAAGGGGCAATATGGCCATAAAAGGGGAATCTGCCTTGATTTTAGATAGAAGCGATCTCAAAATTAGGATTTTCGTTCAAGGTCAAGGAGGATCCGAGTTTTCAGCCGCCCCGGTTGCACCGGGATCTGCGATGGGCATACGGCCGTATTTCGAGGACAGGAAACGAGGACCCGACGCCGAGATGGGGCGAAAAGACAATTTTGAGATGGCTTCTAGGCTTTTCCTTATGGTAAAAGGGCATCGGTACTGGAATCGGCATCCTTTTCAGAAGAGTTTCGGGGCGATATGAGCACCCTTTGTTCCGGCGTCGTATTGGCGGGGGGAGAGAACACCCGATTTTCCGGACAGCGGAAGGCCTTTTTCCGTGTGGGTGGAAAACGGATGCTCGACCATGTCATGGCCGCCCTTGACGGAGTTTTCGACGACATCCTGCTCGTTACCAACGAACCGGAGCGCTATCTGGACTGGGACGCCACCATCGTAACGGATGTTTACCCGGTGCGCAGTTCTCTGACCGGCATTCACGCCGGGCTGCGGTTTGCCGACACCCCTTTCGTCTTTGTGCTGTCTTGCGATATGCCTTTCGTGCGAAAAGAGGTGATCCAGGAGTTGGTCCATCGCATCGAGCCTGGAGACGATGTGGTGATTCCGGAAACCGAAAAAGGGCTGGAGCCGCTGTGTGCGGCATATTCCCAACGCTGCATTGCCCCTTTCGAGGCCCAGTTGAAACGGGGAGAAATGCAGATCGGGAGGGCCTTTGCCCGGCTATCGGTCCGGCGCGTCCCGGAAAGGGAGCTTCACGGCTCCGGCGGACCGATCCGTTCGTTCGTGAACGTCAACACACCCGAGGAACTGGCTTCGGCCCGGGAAGTGGCCGACGGGGGAAATCCTTGATCGATATTTCGGAAATCATCGGCCGGATCCGCCGGCGCGTCGATTTTCACCAGGCGGGAATGGTCCTGTGCCACAACGGTGTGGTTCGCGCCACTCGCAGAGACGGGCGGCCGGTTTCGGGCCTCACCGTCCACGTCGACCACGAACGGCTGCAGCGGATTCTAGCAGAGCAGCGGGCCCGCCCCGGCATCATCGACATTCAGGTGGAGATTGCCGAGGACCGCTTTCTGAAAGTGGGCGAGGATGTCATGGTGTTGGCGGTGGCCGGAGATATCCGGGAGCGGGTCATCGCCGTTCTCGCCGACACGCTCGACGCCATCAAGTCCGAAGCGACGGAAAAAATTCAGTTCGATTCCGAAAGCTGAAACGCCGGAGGTTCTCATGACCGGCAGTACCATGACGCACATTGACGAGAAGGGCAGGGTCCGGATGGTGGATGTCACCGAAAAGGAGGCCACCGAACGGACCGCTGTGGCCTCGGCGGTTGTGCTCCTGCGCCAGCGAACACTGGATATGATCCTGAAAAGGGAGATGAGCAAGGGCAACGTACTGGAAACAGCCCGTATTGCGGGCATCATGGCCGCAAAAAAGACCGCCGAACTCATTCCCATGTGCCACCCGCTGAACCTCTCCCACGCGCAAGTGGACTTCTTTCCGGAAACCGATCCGGCAAGGGTGACGATTCGGGCGCGGGTTCGTCTCACGGGCCGAACCGGCGTGGAAATGGAGGCGCTGACGGCGGTTACGGTGGCAGCGCTGACGCTCTACGACATGTGCAAGGCCGTGGACCGGGAGATGCGAATCACCGATGTCCAATTGATGGAAAAAACTGGAGGAAAGAGCGGGACTTTCCGTCGCTCCAAGTGACGAGAAACACCGAATCCAAAAGGGAACATTTCAGCGAAGGAGGGATCGTCCATCATGTCCAAATTCAACATGCTGGCACTGGTTTGCTTTGTCGGTGGCGCCGTCGCTGTCGTTTTTCAAGCCATCAGCTCCATGATGACGGTGGGCACCATCACGTGGGAGCCAAAGACTCTGGTCACCCTGCTCGGGGACGATCGGTTTCAATGGGTCAACGACATCTCCATAACCTTTTTTTATCACATCGCCCATTTTCTGGTGAATCTGCAGGTTTTTCTTTTGGCGTTTATTTTGGGCGCCATCTTCCTGGTGTTGGGAATGATTTTCAAAGATTAGGCGCCGCACCGCCACCCGGTCAGAGAGGAGAAAACCGCCCTCCGCACATGCCTCCCGAATTTCTGGAATACGCCGTCGCTGCCGTGTCCTGCTTTGTACTGGGAGCGCTTGTCTCCTGGGCGGTCTGCCGATTGCGGCAGGCCGCAAAGCAGGCCGAGATCCAAGGGGATTACCGCGCGCGGATCGCCGTACTGAACGAAACGATCCAACACCAATCCGCCGAGTCGGAGGCGTTGCGCAAGGAGCTTGCGTCCCACAGGCAGGAAGGGGAACGGCTGCGCGCGGCCGTCACCGAGCTGCAAAACCGGAGGGTGCAGCTGGAGACCATCGTCGAAAAAGAGCGTTCCTCCCTGGAGGAAAAGCTTTCGCTCCTGGAGGACGCCCGAACACACATGACCGACGCCTACCAGGCGCTTTCCGATGCCGCCCTGCGGGAAAACAACCAGGCTTTCTTGCAGTTGGCCCAATCCACCCTTGCCCGATACCTGGAAAGCGTCAGCGTCGATTGGGACCGTCGGCAGGAGGCGATTCAATCCGTCGTGCAGCCCGTCCAGCAGGCTCTGGAGCGATTCGACCAACATGTGCGTACCGTGGAAAAGGAGCGGGAAAAAGCCTACGGGGGCCTGAGTGAACAGGTCCGGGAGCTTGGCAGGAGCCAGTCGGCTCTTGAGAGGGAAACCGGAAAACTGGTCAAAGCCTTGCGGGTACCCCACGTCAGGGGACGGTGGGGAGAAATCACGCTGCGACGTGTGGCCGAACTGGCCGGAATGGAAAACCGCTGCGATTTTTTCGAACAACCCTCCCTGCATCACGGCGACGGAATCCAGCGGCCGGACATGATCGTTCACCTTCCCGGAGACCGTCATGTCGTGGTGGACGCCAAGGTCCCCATCGCCGCATACCTGGATGCACTGGAAGCCGAGTCCGAGCAGGATCGGCACCGGCATCTGCGCCGCCACGCACAGCATGTGATCCACCACATCCAGCAACTATCGCAGAAAGCCTACTGGAAGCAGTTCCCGTCGGCACCCGAGTTTGTGGTTCTGTTCATCCCGGGAGAAAATTTTTTCTCCGCGGCCGTGGCCCACAGCCCGGAAATCATCGAAGTGGGTGCCGCCCGGAATGTGGTCCTGGCGACACCGACCACGTTGATCTCCTTGTTGAAGACCGTGGCCCTGGGATGGAGTCGGGAAACCACGGCAGAAAATGCCCGCGCCATCGCCGCCCTCGGCAACGAGCTATATGAGAGGCTCTACGGCATGGTCGGCCATCTGGAATCGCTGCGGAGAGACATCGAAAAATGTGCTGGAAGCTACAACCGGTTGCTCGGCTCCATGGAAAAGCGCGTGCTCGTTTCCGCACGAAAACTTCGCGAGCTGGGGATATCCGCCACGGAGGAGAAAAGCCTTCAGCGGCCGGAATCGGTGGAGACCCCGCTTCGCAAGCCGAATACGGAATGGATATCGGAGTCATGAATGGAAAGATCTTCCGGCGATCCGTAATGGTCCTGCTGTCGGCCCTGCTGCTGGCCTACTGTGCGGCCGTTCCACCGGCACCCGAACCCCGAACGGCCCTGGTTCGACTCGCCCCGGCATCCTATCCGGCGTTTTCCGACGACCTGCACTATGACGGCCTTTTTCATGCCATCGACCGCAGCCTGGACTACCTGCGGCGGCTTCCGCCGGATCGCCGGTTCCGTTTTGGAAAGGACGCGTACGACCGGCCGCACCTGGTCCGTTCGCTGGAAGCGTTTGCCGCCTTTGTGCGCGGCAAACCCGATGCATCGGCACTGAACGCCTACTTGCGGTCGCACTTTCTGGTTTATGCCGCCAGAGGGCAAGCCTCCGGTGGAAAGGTGTTGTTCACCGGCTATTACGAACCGCTGCTGGCCGGGAGTCGGACGCCCGACCGGCGGTTCCGATGGCCCATCTACAAACGCCCGGACGACCTGATCACTGCAAACCTTGGGGATTTTTCCCAAAAATTCGAGGGGGAGCGGATCGTCGGCCGCGTCAGCGCGGGACGGCTCGAGCCCTACTTCGATCGCTCTGCCATCGACGGAAGCGGTGCTCTGGAGGGACGCGCCGAGGTACTGGCATGGGTCGATGATCCTGTGGACTTGTTCTTCCTCCACATCCAGGGTTCCGGAAAGATTTTTCTACCGTCCGGCTCGACCCTCAACGTTCACTACGACGTCACCAACGGCAAACCTTACCGCAGCATCGGCAAGTTGCTCATCGAGGAGGGAAAAATCCCACGGGAAGAGATGTCCATGCAGGCCATTCGCGCCTATCTGGAACGGCATCCGGAGCAACGTGAGCGGATCCTCTACGCCAATCCGAGCTATGTCTTTTTTCAGCAGGAAACGCGCGGCCCCATCGGAAGCCTCGAAGTGCTTCTCACTCCGGGACGATCCCTGGCCACCGACAGAAGACTGTTTCCTCCGGCGGCGCTGGCCTTTGTCCAGACCAGCAAGCCTCTGGCGGATGGCAAAGGGGGGATCCGATCCTGGACGCCCATGGCCCGGTTCGTGCTGAACCAGGATACGGGGGGCGCCATTCAAGGGCCGGGCCGTGCGGATTTGTTCTGGGGCAACGGCCCTTACGCCCGGCTGGCCGCCGGGCACATGCAGCACCAGGGAAGGCTTGTATTCCTCGTTCTGAAACCCGGCGACCCAAAGTGAGCCGATCCTGCGCAAAACCCGTTTCCGCCGGCAGCCGTTGTCCTTGACACCCCTTGCGGGTATCCAGTAAAAAGACCCGATGCTGGCTCGTTTTTAATCGGTTTGGAGGAATCCGACATGTTCGGCATGAGTATGCCCGAAATCTTATTGATCCTGGCCGTAGCGCTTATCGTGATCGGCCCGAAGAAGCTGCCCGATCTGGCCAAATCTCTCGGCAGGGGTTTCCGGGAATTCAAGTCTGCCACTCGGGAACTGAAGGAATCCATCGATCTCGACCCCGGGGTGAAAAACATCCGCGACGCCTTCGACGGCATTGACGAAGAGGTTCGCGATGCGGTGCGCGGCAAATCCGCAGGCGACGCCACCGCACAAGACGCTGCGACGCCCACTCGCTCTGCAGAACCGACTCCACCGTCACCGGATACGGATCCGACAGAGCCGGAACCCGATGCGGGCTACCAGGAAGCTTTGAACCGGGTCCAGGAGGCCTTCGGGGAAGGAAGCCCGGAAGGTGACGGGGAAGTCCGGCCGGATGCGCCCACATCGCCCGGCGAAGATGAAGGACAAAGCCCCGGATCCAGCAAAGGCGATGAAGGCTCCAAGGGAAAGCGCCATGATGGATGAAGACGACAAGCTTCCCTTTACCGCCCATCTGGAAGAACTCCGCAATCGACTGATCAAATCCTTCATCGCCGTGGGCATCGGTTTCGTCGCATGCTACGGGTTCAAGGAACGGCTTTTCGATATCCTCGTATATCCGCTCATCACGGTGATGAAGCCAGGAGAAAAGCTTGTTTTCACCGGACTTCCGGAGGCGTTCTTCACCTATCTGAAGGTCGCCTTCCTGGCCGGCCTGATTCTGGCCGCACCCGTGATCATCTACCAGTTCTGGATGTTCGTGGCCCCCGGTCTCTATAAAAAAGAGCGGATGCTTCTTCTGCCCATCGTTTTCCTTTCCACGCTCTTTTTTGTCGGGGGTGCCCTTTTCGGCTATTTCATCGTGTTCCCATGGGGCTTCAAGTTTTTTCTCGGCTTCGCCACGGAAACCATTCGCCCGCTGCCGTCCATGAAGGAGTATCTGAGTTTTTCCTCCAAACTGCTGCTGGCGTTCGGATTGGCATTCGAACTGCCCATCGTCATCACCTTCATGGCCAAGATCGGCCTCGTGTCCGTGGCGTTTCTCAAGAAGAACCGGAAATACGCGCTGCTGCTCTTTTTCATCGGAGCCGCCATCCTGACGCCGCCGGACGTGGTCACCCAGATCATGATGGCCTTGCCTTTGATGTTCCTGTACGAACTGAGCATTATCGGTGCCCGGATCTTCGGGAAAAAGCCGGATGTGGTCTCCGATGAGAAGGAAGAGCCCGATACGGACTCGGCCGCCTGAAACCCCCTTGATATCCGGCTTTTCCGTTGACACAAAAGACGCTACCTGATAGGTCTGCACAGAAGCCGTCTCAAAATTGCCTTTTCGCCCAATCTCGGTGTCGGGTCCTCGAAATACAGCCGTATTCCTGTGGCTGGAAACTCGGATCCTCCTGGACCTTGAGCGAAAATCCTAATTTTGAGATCGCTTTTAGTGGTATTCTCTGTGGGAGGAGATTATGGACCGAAAGGAGGGGGAGAGGAGTCTATGAAAGGAACACATCGATTTGGGATTGCGGCAGCGATCGTTCTCGGCCTCGTATTCGTAGCCGGCGCCATCTATGCGGGCACCACCGTTCCGGATGTCATCAAGATGGAAACTCCAGCCTACGAAAAGCGCACCAAGGGGATCGTCGAATTCAGCCACAAGAAGCACTTCACGGAGTACGGCGCCACTTGCGGTGACTGCCACCACGATGAAAACGGCCAGCCGCTGACGGACCTGAAGGAAGGCGACGACGTCCAAAGCTGCATCACGTGCCACAAAGAAACGGTGTTGGACAAGGCCGACCGCAAGATGCCCAAGGAGGAGAAAATCGCCAAGTACCACAACGAGGCGATTCACGCCAACTGCATCGGCTGCCACAAGGAGCACAACAAAGAAAACAAGCTGGGCCGCAAGGATCCCAAGGCCGCACCCACCAGCTGTACCCAGTGTCATCCGAAGAAAAAGAAGTAGGTTCCGCCGTTTTACAAAAGCCGGGCGTGGATTCCGCGTCCGGCTTTTTTTATTGTAACGTTTGCCAAAATCGGGTCCTTATGAAAAGACGGGTTCGCTGCAGCGGGAGGGGATAAACCCCGCCCCTACGAACCGTGACGAAGAGCGCGGTAGCCTCAAGTTCGCAAAACGGGGATTTCGAAGCGATGTCCCGGTTCGGCCTTACGGATCCTTACGACCGAGTCCCTCCCACCAGCCCACAGCCGGGTGGGGGGTCTTCGGAGGGGATGGCAAGCTGTCTGAGGGCGTTAGAGCAATTGTCAGAATTCTGTTCCGTTTCCAGCATGCTTTTCGCTTGAACCGTAGGGGAGGGGTTTATCCCCTCCCGCTGATGGGATCACCTACCCCGAACGGG
>JAJDOA010000119.1 GCA_022340405.1 Desulfobacteraceae bacterium
CATCAGGTGGCGCCAGAATTCGGCCGGGTCCTTGGATCCCGGAAACCTTCCAGCCAGGCCGATCACGGCGATGTCCCCGCTGGAGCCACGGTCTGCCCGCGGCCGCCGGTGCCGTGGTGCTTCCACGATCGAAGGCACGGCCGGATGCGGGGTCGGGTCGACCGAAACCCTTTCATCCGGCTCGCGCCGGGGAGCGTCTCCGTAGTGGCGTTTCACGGCTTCCCCGTGTTCTTCGAGCAGAAACTGTCCGAGGTGTTCCATGGTGGGCTTGGAGAAAAAGAGCGACGGCAGGATCTCGATGCCGTAGGTTTCGCCGATCCTTTCGGCGAACGCCTTGAGCGATATGGAGTCCAGTCCGAAATCTCCGAGATTGACATGGGCATGGAGGTTCTGGACCGGCATTTTGAGAATCCCGGAGATCAGCTGTTTGAGATCCGATTCGATCCGCTGGATCAGGGTTTTTTCGGAAGCCGGCGGTGCCGGGGGGAAACCGGATTTCGGCTGTGCCGCCGCTCTGCCCGGCGCCGGTGCAGGGTTCAGCAGCCGTTCTATGCGGGCGGGACTTCCCTTCAGAACGGCGACCTGACAGGGGGGATTGCGAAGGATTCGTTCGAACAGCGCCAGGCCCTCCGAGGTCTCCAGGTAGGACATGCCCGCGGACTTGAGGTAGAATTCCTCTCCTTCCGGGCTCAGGTGCATGCCGCCCTCGCGCCAGAGGGGCCAGTTGATGGATACGGTCCGGCCGTGCCGCCGGGCCTGTTGGCGCAGCGTTTCCCGCTTCAGGGCGAACCCGTCCATGAACCGGTTGCCCACCGCATAGTCGCACCTACCGAAATCACCCAAAAAGACGGATGTGGACGAGAACAGAACGAAGAAGTCCAGCGGTTCCCTGCGCGTTGCGGCATCCAGGTTCAGTGCCCCCTGGATCTTGGGCGCCAGGGTCGCGCCGAACTCGGCGGCGTCCTTCTGGAAAACCGGCTTTTCGCCGGGGACGCCGGCGGCATGGATCACCCCGTTGAGAGGGCCGAAGGTCTTTCCAGCCTCCTTCACCACCGCCGTCGCGTCCCCAAGTTTCGCCGCATCCGCCCGGATGTACACCGCCTCGCCCCCCTGCTTGCGGAGTGATTCCAAGAGTTCGGTCTTCTCCGGGTCCAGCGGGGAGCGACCGGCCAGCACCAGGCGCGCGCGGTACTGCCGGGCCAGGTGACGGGCAAAGACCCGCCCCAGGCCGCCGGCACCGCCGGTGACCAGGTAGACCCCTTCGTTCCGGAAAGGAGGCGGGCCGTCTTCCGGAAAGTCCACCGGCTTCAGGGATCTGAGCAATCGCCGGCCGCCGGCATACCGGACCTCGGCGGTCCTTCTTTCGCCTGCAGGGACGCGAAGCTCCCTCAACAGGATCTCCGCGATCCGCCGGGCGTCGTCGGTTCGGTCCGTCTGCACGGTCTGAAAGCGGAGGTCGGGCAGGACGGATCGGATCGACTCCGAATATCCAGACAGGGCTTCCCAGTGGGGCTCCGGGCGCTCGGGATCCGACCGGAAGAGCGCCAGGATCCGCCGGACCGATCGGGATGGATGGCCGTACAGGCACCGGACGAGGTGGAAGGCGGCGAAGACGCCCCGCGCCATTTGCGGCTCCAACCCGCGGCCGGACGGGGGTGACACGGTCGCGGATTCCCCGGCTTGGATGCTTTTTTCGAGCGTCCACAACAGGACGATGTTTCGCGGACTCCGATTTTCCGCGTTCAGCACGTGGAACAGCCGTTCATAATCCTGCGGGCTTCCGGGGTCCACTTCGAAACGGTTCTCGTCCCTCCGGAGAAACCGGTCGCCGCATCCGACCCGGACGACATCGCTTCGCCATCCCTCCCGAACCGCACGGAACCGGTCTTCGGCGTGGTCCAAAAGGAGCAAGGGGCCATCGATGGCCTCTTCCCGCTCCGTCCCTTTATTGTCGGCCGGCTCCCACACATGCCGCAGTGTGATAACCGCCGGATGGTCATCGGGTGTCTCGCCGCCGATCTCGGGAACCGCCCAACACCTTTCTTTGGCGAAGGGGTAGGCCGGAAGGGACACGCGTTGGGGTCTGCGGCCCGGGTGGAGGAGCCGCCAGTCGAGATCGGCACCCGAGACCCACAACCGGCCGAGTTTTTCGAGTTTCCGCGCCCGGACGAGGCTCTCGACAAACGCCCTTCCCTCCTGCCCCTCGATCAGGGGATCGGACGCAGCGCTTGCTGCCCCCGCATGCCCGCGGCACACCCCGTCTTCTTGCGCACCTTCGCCGGCGTGGTATCGGCCCAGTTTGGCTTTCAGGTCGGTCCGGTCGGCGGCCACGAACGCCAGCCGCTCGGCCATGGCCTCCCGGCCCACCTGGAGGGTGTAGGCGATATTTTCGATGGTTGATTTCCGATTTTCGATTCGGAAAAACTCCGCCATACGCCCGGCATAGGCCTTGAGGCGGTCTTCGTTCTTTGCCGAGAGCACGATCAGCTGGGGCTCGGCCGGGGAATCGGAATTGCTGCGGTCGAAATGGGCTTCTCGAAATTCCTCCAGAATCACATGGGCATTGGTGCCGCTGATGGCAAAGGAGCTGACGGCCGCGCGCCTGGGGGAGTTCGGCGGCTCCGGCCAATCGGCAAGCGCCGTGTTCACGAAAAAGGGGCTGGTGTCCAGGTCGATATGCCGGTTCGGCGTCTCGAAATGAAGGGACGGGACCCACTGTTTCGCCCCCAGACAGCAGAGCGCCTTGAGGAAGGATGCCACGCCGGCGGCACCCAGGGTGTGGCCGATGTTGGACTTGACCGAGCCCACTGCACAGAATTGACGTTTGCCCGTATATTTCCGGAATGCGTCCGTGAGGGCTTGAATTTCGATGGGGTCCCCCAGGGACGTGCCGGTTCCATGGGCTTCCACATACCCGATGGTTTCCGGATCGATGCCGAACCGCTCGAGCACCTCGCATTCCAGTTCGGTTTGGGACGATGCGCTGGGGGCGGTAATGCCGTTGGTTTTTCCGTCCTGATTGACGCCGGACCCGATAATCACCCCATAGACGTGATCGCCGTCTCGGACCGCGGCGTCCAGGGGCTTCAACATCACGACGCCGACGCCCTCTCCGGGAACGATGCCGTCGGCCCGGTCGTCGAACACACGGCTTCTTCCCTTCGGTGACAGGATGCCCACGCTGCCGGCCAGGAGATGAAAATGGGCCGTTGTGATCACCTGGACCCCACCGGCCAGGGCCAGCTCGCTCTCCCCGTTTCGGAGACTCTCACAGGCATAATGGATGGCGACCAGCGACGAGGAACAGGCGGTGTTGATGGCCACGCTGGGCCCCTTCAGGTTCATGACGTAGGAGATCCGGGCCGGCAGAATGGCCTCCGAATTTCCGGTAAAGGCAAAGGCATCCACCGGCGCATTGGACTGCTGGAGCAGGTGGGGGTAGTCCACGAAGTTGTACCCTACGAACACCCCGCACTTCTTTCCGCTCAATTCCCGGCTCGTATAGGCGGCGTCTTCGATGGCGTGCCATGCTTCCTGCAGAAACAGCCGGTGCTGGGGAT
>JAJDOA010000130.1 GCA_022340405.1 Desulfobacteraceae bacterium
AAATCATACGCCTTGCCTGATAAGACGCTTACCATACAGAGTTTATTCACTCACACGATTACAGGAGAACGACCATGGCATTGAACTTCAAATTCTGGAGCCGAGGCAAATCCGGCGACACGACGACCGCCCCCAAGAAAACGTCCGGTCCGAGGGAGCTTCCCCAACCGGTAGGCCAGTTTCTGGTGGTCAAGAAAAAGGAGGACCCGGACTGGGTCTGGGGACTGAAGTGCGTCGTGCGGCGCAGGGAGGACAACCGGGATGTGTCGGACATTCGAATTTTCAGCCCCGACCAGACCCATGATTTGGGTATCCGCATTCTGAACTATGATTCCCTGGAAGGGCATCCCGAACTGGTGATCTATCAAGGATGGTTCGACAAGGGAACCAGCGAAGTGAATCTGGAACCCCAATAGGCCGACGGTCGGCAGAGAACCTATCGGAGAGCGTCATGAAGATGGAGTGCGTGCAGTGCGATGCGGAATTCACAATGTCCGAACGGGAAATCGAAAGGTACGAGGAGATGGGTTTCGACCTTCCTCGTCGATGTCCGCAATGCCGGAAGCACAAGATCAAAATGTCCGAGGACGATCCGGCTGGCCGAAAGAGCCGGGACAAGAAAAAATTTTATCGAATCAAATACACAGACCGTTGATCATCGATCCACCGTCAAGAATCTGGAAAGGAAACCATTCGTGAACAAATCGCAACTGGTTGAAGAAATGCATCGTGTGCTGGGCTCCCGCAAAGAGGCCGAAGCGGCGCTGGACAGTATTCTGGACACCATCGGCGCATCGCTCCGGAAAGGGGAGCCGGTGACGCTATCCGGTTTTGGAACCTTCAAGGTGCAAAAGCAGAACGGACGGACGGGGAGAAATCCCAAAACCGGCGAGACCATCCAGATCGCCGAGAAGACGGTTCCCAAATTCGTTCCGGCAAAGAAGCTGAAAGAAGCGGTTAATTGAGCAAACCGTGCGGAGGAGACCGCCCTGTCTGCCTCCTCCGCACGGTTCGGTCATCCATCCCCCTGCTCCCTGAGGGTAAAGGGGATGGCGCGGTTGAGTTCGTCGATGTTCGCCCGCTCCAACTGGTTGATGCGGTCGATATTGGTTTGAAGAATCGACTGCATGTGTGGGTGGTAGAAGCGGTGCAGGCTGGTGTTGCCCACCGAACGAAAACCCCGCCTTACCTTGTGAAATCCCCCCATGCCCGGATCGTAGGTTCGAATCCCGTTCTCGATGGCCCACCGTATGGGTTCGTAGTAGCACAGGTTGAAATGTAGGTGATTGACGGTTTCGGCGCTGCCCCAGTACCGACCGTAGAGCCGTCGGTCCTTTACCAGCAGCATGGACAGGGCCAGCGGTTCCGTTCCGCTGTTTTCGGAAAAGGCGGCCATCACCAGCAGACGATGCCGATAGCGCACGGCGATCTGTTCAAAAAAATCTCGCGTGAGGTACTTGCACCCCCACGGGCCGAACTTTTCGTTGGTGGTCGCGTAGTACCGATACATCAGCGGGAAATACGATGCCGGGATCTCGTCGCCGGTCAGGGGTGTGATCCGGATTCCCGCCCGGTCCAGACTGCGGCGCTCCCGCCGGATGTTGCGCCGCTGGTTGGTGCGGAACCGCGCCAGGTAATCCTCGAAGGATGCAAAGTCCTCATTGACCCACTGGAAACTCTGGTGGGTCCAGGCGGAGAAGCCCCGCTCCTCCAGTTGTTTCTGCCACCCGGGATCCACGTGGAGAAAACTGCATCCGGACAACCGGTTCGCGCGGCAGACGGCATTGATTTCACCGACCAGCCTTTCGGTCACGGCGGCCTCCTCCTGGTCCGGTGCCACCAGAAAGCGGTATCCGGCGAGCGGTGTCACCGGGCTCATCCCCACCAGTTTTGGATAGTACGGCACACCGATCTTTTCGGACACCTCCCACCACATGTGATCGAATACGAACTCGCCCTCGCTGTGACCTTTGATGTACAGCGGAGCGGCGGCGGCCAGGCGCGCTCCGTCCCAGAGTGTGAGGTGCAGCGGTGCCCAACCGGTTTCCGGTGCGATGCTGCCCGAGGACTCCATGGCATGCAGCCATTCCCACTCCAGGAAGGGAGCCTTCAACGGGAGGGCCAGTGAGTCCCAAGCCTCGGCGTCGATTGCCGACAGGCTTTGAAACCAGCGGGCTTCGAGTTCTTTCTGCCGCGGTGCGGTCCGGGTCATCGTCTTTGCTTTCCAGCGATCGGCCGGCTGAGGATCTCCGATCCTCCCCAGGCCGCCCAGGGGAAAAGTCCCCGGTTCGTGTGCCTTGTGCTCCCGGGTCGGGGTTCGCGTCGGAGCCTCGACGCATATCGAACATAAGGGCGAAGAGAGGGGCTGTCATGGCCTGGGAAGGAAAAACACGGTATCGGCGGCTGCCGCGGGCCGGAACTTCGACGGTGGATGCCCGTTGACAAATGCTCCGGTTTTCATCATAGAAGTAAAATGTTTCCACCCTTCAGCAAACAGGACCCACCACATGCCGGAACCAGTTCGCACCAGGACGAACGCCGAAAAAAACGGAACTATCACCGGCACCATTGCGGCATCCCTTTTGTGGCTGTGTTTTCTGCTTGGACCAGCGGTGGATCCCGGCAGGGCGGCTGACGACAATCCCCCGCCTGCGGATACAAGCGTCATCGAGAGGCTCCGCGTGGTGGTGGGTTCCGACGAGACCGTGGATGTCGTCATCGAAGGCCGCGGGCCGTTGCCGTTCAGCTCCGTGGAGGAGGCGGATCCCCCACGGTTGATCGTGTATTTCCACGACGCGCGGCTGGGGGATTTGGCTCCGGAGCCCGTCCCTCGAAACCCCGTCCTGGAATCGGTGACGGTCCGGCAGTCCGAGAAAGAAAAGACGACCACACAGGTGGAGATCCGCCTTGCCGCCGGCGGTCAGCCGCAAATCCGTCGATTTCCGCAGGGGGTGGCATTTCGATTCAGCAAAAGGAAAGGATCGGCGGCAGGGCAAGCGGCGCCATCGGCGGAGATGGCACCTGCAGAGATTGCGAACAAACTGGCTCTTACGGACGTCCAGGCGACGGATACTCCGGACGGCGGGGCGATCCGGGTGTCCGCCAGCGCGCCCATCGAGCGGTTTCGCTCCTTTACATTACCTCATCCAGCGAAAGTCGTCTTCGATCTGTCGGACGTGTTCATGGAGGAGCATTCGGGAGAACGCCGCCTCCTCGTAAACGAGCCATGGGCCTCGGTTGTACGGTACTTTCCCACCCACGAGGGCGTGCGGTTGGTCATCGAGACCGACCCGCGGTTCCTCGCCGACTATACGGCAA
>JAJDOA010000142.1 GCA_022340405.1 Desulfobacteraceae bacterium
GGCACGGTGCCTCCGCTCAGGTTGGTACCCGAACCGCGGACGGTCATGGGCACGCCGTTGGCGTTGCACAAGGACACCAGCCGTCCCAGCATTTCCGGGGTCGTGGGCCGCAGGACGATTCCCGGTCGGGAGGGATCCACCACCGCTGCGTCATAGGAATAGGTGTGCAGATCCTCAGGGTCGGTCCATGCGTTTTCTTTTCCCACGACAGCCTCGAACTCGCCAAGCAGGCGTTCACCGATCATGGCACAACTCCTCTATGGCCCCTATTCATTTCCGTATCAGAACCACCATCTCCTTGGGTCCGTGCACGCCGAACACCAGGGTGAATTCGATGTCGGCGGTCTTGGACGGACCGGAGATGAGCAGGGCGTTGGTGGGCATCCCGCCGGCCCAGTTTTCCACCGCCATCATTTCGGCCAGCGAATCATGAATGGTGTCGGCGTCGAGAACCGCCACGTGCACCGGCGGTACCAGGGAGAGAAGACGCGGTTCCTCGGGAGTGGGCCACAGGACCACCGCCCCGGTATCGGCGACGCCTCCTCGGCAGCTGGTGATCCCCGCATCCATCCCGAAAAGATTCTCCTTGAACCTTTCCACGGGCTCCGTATACGGAATCAGCTTCGGGAGACCGTCGCCGTGGTCTTCCCCGCCGGCCGTCCATGCCGCTTCGACGTCCGGACCGATGGGTGAGTCCGGACCGTATAACAGCCTTTTCCAACCCTTTTCCCGGGCCAATTCCTTGAGCTTGTTCGGCCAGTCGTCGGCGGCAACGACATGCACTTCGGTTCGAATCGCCCCCATGAGTTCGGTCATCCGGGCGATCTTGTCCTCGCGGTCCAGGCTCGGCGCTTCGGGTGCCGGCGCCACGGGCACCGTCGTTTGCTCCGTTCCGGAGGAACGGAGCCGTGCCAGGATCCGCTCGCGTGAGGCTTGGCTATTCATTTTTCACCCCTTCTTTGCCCACACGGTCGTGAAGGCTCTTGGCAGCGAATTTCGGTGCCGTTCTCACCCGGGTCCAGGCTTTCAACGGTCCCCGATTCGGCATTTTGTCTCCAACAGCACCGGCCAGGCGGGTGCCCAGACGATTCAGGGCCGGCACGGTGTTGGCCAGTTCCCAGCCTTTCCAGATCAAGGTTTCGGCCAGATTGCTCCGGTAGCCGGCATCCGCCACCGTTGCACCGTCCCCGGTGTCGTAGCTTTCTCTGCGCAGCCTGCGAATGAGCGCGGGGATCGGGATCTGCACGGGGCAGACCTCTGCGCAGGCGCCGCAGAGGCTGGAGGCGGTGGCCAGCACGCCGGCCCGTCTCAGTCCTTCCATCTGGGGGGTAAGAATCTTGCCGATGGGCCCTGGATAGACGTGTCCGTAGGCATGGCCTCCGATCCGGACGTATACCGGACAGTGATTGAGGCAGGTGCCGCATCGGATGCAAAGAAGGGTCTGCCGGAATTCGGGGTCGGACAGGATGTGGGACCGCCCGTTGTCCAGGAGGATCAGGTGCACCTCCCTCGGGCCGTCCTTCTCCCCTTGCCTGCGTGGGGAAGTGATCATGTTGACATAGGTGGTGATCAACTGCCCTGTTGCCGACCCGGTGAGCAGCCGCAGCAGCGGCGGCACGTCGGAGAGCTTTTCAAGGACTTTCTCCAGGCCCATCACCGCCACGTGAACCTCCGGCACGGTGGTGCACATACGGCCGTTGCCCTCGTTTTCCACCAGCAGAAGGGTGCCGGTCTCGGCGATGGCGAAGTTGACGCCGCTGAGGCCCACCTTGGCCCGGGCGAACCGCTCGCGCAGCACGCGGCGTGCGATGGCCGTCAGCTCTTCGACGTTTTCGGTGTAGGGGGTGTCCGGGATCTTCTCCTGGAAGATGGCGGCTACCTCGTCCCTGTTTTTGTGAATCGCCGGCACGATGATGTGTGACGGCGTCTCGTGGTTGAGCTGAATGATGAACTCCCCCAGATCGGTTTCCAGCGCGTCGATGCCGTGGGTCTGCAGAAAATGGTTCAGGTGCATTTCCTCGGAAACCATCGACTTTCCCTTGACCACCTCCTTTGCGTCGTGGCGGCGGAGGATGTCGAGAACGATGCCGTTGGCCTCGGCCGTATCTTCGGCCCAGTGCACCTGAATGCCGTTTTTCGTGCAGTTGGCTTCGAGCTGCTCCAGCAGGCAGGGAAGCTGCTTCAGGGCTCGGCGCTTGATGGCGTTTCCGGCTGCCCGGAGCCTCTCGAGATG
The DNA here is from genome assembly GCA_022340405.1 of Desulfobacteraceae bacterium. Taxonomy (GTDB): domain Bacteria; phylum Desulfobacterota; class Desulfobacteria; order Desulfobacterales; family JAJDOA01; genus JAJDOA01. The sequence goes on from JAJDOA010000142.1 coordinate 2,234, forward strand.
TTCACGGTCCGGAAAAACCGAACGGCGCTTTTCGACAAGAATGTCCATCGCGTTTCTCAGGTTTTTCCGCAGCCGGTCGTCTCGGAGCGCCTTTTCGATGTTGTTTTCGAAGTCGAAGGTCTTTTCAGCTTCCATGGGTTCTCTCCCACAGGAATTCGGCCAGGTGCTGGCCGGCGATCCGCACCCCGGAATGTGCCATGGCACCGGTGATGTTCATCAGGCAGCCGCAGTCTCCTGCCACCACCTTGGAAGCCCCGGTCCGGGAAATGTCGGCTACCTTGTCGGCGACCATCGCGGCCGACAGCGCCGGCTGCTTGACGGCGAAGGTGCCGCCGAATCCGCAGCACTCGGTTTCGCGTTCGAGGGCCACCAGCGAGACGTTTTTCAACTGGCCGATCAGCGTCTTTGCGTAGGGCACGACGCCCATCTCCCGCAGCGCGTGACAGGAGGAGTGCCAGGTGATCGTAACCGGTTCCCCCCGATCTTCGAGCCGCACATCGAGGACCCGGACCAGGAATTCAAACAGTTCGTAGACCCGGTCGGAGAAAGCCCGTGCAGCGTCTTCTTCGGGCGTTCCGGCGAACAATTCGGGGTAGTGGTGTTTCATCATACCGGCGCAGGACCCCGACGGAACCACGATCGGGTAGGGTTTCGGGAATTCCTCGAGCTGCTTTCGGGCCACGGCCCGGGCCTCGCCGGCAAAGCCCGCGTTGTAGGCGGGCTGCCCACAGCAGGACTGGCCCTGCGGAAAGAGCACGGACAGCCCCTCGCGCCGGAGCAGGCGAATGGCGGCCAGCCCCGCATCGGGGTAGATCGCGTCCATCAGGCAGGTGCCAAAAAAATAAACCGTTTCCGGCTTGGCTGGGTACTCCTGTTTTTCCATGGGGCTTGGTCCCTTCCCGCCGGGCGTTCCTTCACCCGCCGTTTTTCAGTGCGCGGATGGCATCTTCGGGGCTTTCATGAATCTGCGGAGCCAGGTTTCGCTCTTCCAATCCCCGGCCGAGTTTCATGCGCAGAAAAGTGCTGGTGGTGTACCGGGTGGTTCCAGCGTAGAAGCGGTCCACTACGTCCTTGACCATGTCCATGTAAGCATCCTCCAATTCCGGGAGAATCGAAAAATTGTCATAGTTGACGATGGTGTAGACCTTTTGCTCCACACCCTCCAGCGTTTGCTCCACCGCCCTGCCGATGCGTTCGACATCCTCCGTCCGCTTGACCGCAAATCCTTCCAGGTTGACGAAAAAGAGATTTTCGGATGCGTCATAGTAGAAGCGGTCTTCGAACCGGAGGCGAAAGAAGCTCTGGCTCAGGCCCATCGCCTCCGGCTGGAAAATGCGGCTGTCCATGGTCGGCAGAGGGTCCTGGATGATCGGTGTGAAATCCATTCGGTCCAGGATGTCGTGTTGCAGGTCCATGCCGGGTGCAATCTCGATCAGTTCCATTCCTTTCTTGGTCAGGGCGAACACGCACCGTTCGGTGATGTACAGCACCTCTTGTCCTTTTTCCCGTGCGTATCCACCGCTGAAGGTGACATGCTCTACGTGGTCGACGAATTTGATCTGGCGGCCTTCCTGATCGATGGCGAGGCGCCCCTCCGCCATGCTGGTGGCGAGGCCTCCAGCCGTAAACGTTCCCACGAAAACCACTTTTTTGGCGTTCTGGCTGATGTTGATGAATCCCCCGGCTCCGGCCAACCGGGTGCCGAACTTGCTGACGTTCAGATTTCCGTGACGGTCGGCCTGCGCCAAGCCCAGAAAAGCGATGTCCAGGCCCCCTCCGTCGTAATAGTCGAATTGGGTGTTCTGATCGATGAGACAATCGGTGTTGATGGCCGCTCCGAAGTTGAGCCCCCCTTCGGGGAGGCCGCCGATCACGCCCGGTTCGGCCGTGAGCGTGAGGTAGGTCAAGATGCCCTCTTCGTTGGCGACATTGGAGATGCCTTCGGGCATTCCGATGCCCAGGTTGACGATCATGTTCGGAAACAGTTCGAAGGAGGCCCTGCGGGCGATGATCTTGCGCGGAGACATCTCCATGGGAGGAATCGACTGCAGGGGCATTTTGATTTCACAGCTGCGCGCCGGGTTGTAAACGTCTCCGAAAGTCTGCCAGTGGTTTTCGGGGTGGGACACCACGATGCAGTCTACCAGGATGCCCGGTATCTTGATCTGGCGGGCGGGGAGGGTTCCCGCATCGGCGATTCGCTCCACCTGGACGATGACAAAGCCGCCTGAATTTTTGGCGGCCATGGCCATGGCCAGCGAGTCCAGGGTCAGGGCCTCCCGCTCCATGGTGACATTGCCGTTGGTGTCGGCGGTGGTCCCGCGGAGGATGGCCACATTGATCGGAAAGGTCTTGTAGGCCAGGTATTCCCGGCCGTCGAATGTGATCCTCTCGACGAGGTCCTCCGTCGTTTTGGCATTGATTTTGCCGCCGCCGTTGTGCGGATCCACGAAGGTTCCCAGTCCCACGGCCGTGATGGTCCGCGGTTTCCCGGCGGCGATGTCGCGGTACAGGTGGGAGACCACGCCCTGGGGCAGGTTGTAGGCCTCGATTTTTTCGTCGAAGGCCAGGCGCTGCAGCTTGGGAACCAGACCCCAGTGCCCTCCCACCACCCGTTTCACCAGCCCCTCGTGCCCCAGGTGGTTGAGGCCGCGATCCTTTCCGTCTCCCTGGCCCGCTGCGTATACCAGGGTCAGATTGCGGGGATGTCCGTTTTCGATGAAATAGTCCTCCAAGGCCACGGCGATTTCCTCCGGAAAGCCGGTGCCCACGAAACCGCCGGTAGCCACGGTGTCGCCGTCGCGGATAACGCGAAGCGCCTCTTCCGCACTGACGAGCTTTCCCTTGGCCACACGCTGCGGGGGCAGGGAAGAGAGTATCGGATGCGTGCTGTCTTGGGCGGCCATATCGCACCTCCTTGTCCTGGTGGGATCCGCAACCCCGTCTCCCGGCAATCCGGCACGGGGATTTCTGGCGGGACGGCCTTGCGCCAAATTGGTCGGCAAATATGATGCCAGCACCATGAACCGGCTGGCCGGGGTGCTGCAAGGGTTTCCGCAGGGCATCCGTTCGCGGGCCGCTCCGGGCCGCTTCCAATGCGGAGGTGGCCCTGGGCGGCAAATAGGCATTGACA
>JAJDOA010000145.1 GCA_022340405.1 Desulfobacteraceae bacterium
GTGTACAATATCCTTCGATCCAAGCGGTTTTGAGGAGGCCCCAAGTATCGTGTCCCGGAGGTTTTTACCAAAAAGTTGGCCGTTTGTTAGCTGTTTTTCCGGGGCAGAAATAAGCAAAAATTCGAAGCACGAAATCCGAAACCCGAAACAAATCCGAAGCACGAATGATCCAATGACCGAAACAGCGGATCGCATTATGATGTCGAATCCATGTGCTAAACTGTTTTGAACATTCGAATTTCGTGCTTTGTGGACGGAAGCCTCAAGCTCGACCCGGATGAGGCCGAATCTTTTTTCCTGTAACTTGTGGGACAAGATACTAGTCGGCATCGCCACCGGCCAACACCTCCAGGATTTCATCCGGTTCCGGATGGTCTGCGGCGTCCCTGGCATAGTGGCTGTAACGAATCATCCCCGCCTTGTCGATGACGAATACCCCCGGCAGCTGGCGCACGTCTCCACTGGGGATTCCCATCAGATGACCCTGCGCCATGGCCGATATCCCCCGCAGGGCCAGTGCCGGAGACAACAGATCCCATGGTTTCATGCGCTGGAGCGTGAACTGTTTGTAAAGCTTTCGATCCGGATCGCAGACGATGGAAAAGGGAAGGTCGAATCTTTTCCGGAATTCTTCCGCCTCTTCCGTGGAGCCCATCCCCACCAACAGCACCCGGGCTCCGATATCCTCGAACCGGTCTTTGTGCTGGCGCAACTGCGCCGCTTGCTCACGGCAGAACGGTCAGCCGAAGTGGCGCAAAAACACCAACACCAACGGCGCATCTTCCCAGAAATCCTTGAGTTGCCCTTTTGTACCGTCAGAAAGCGTTACGGCCGCATCCGGAGCGGCATCCCCTCGTCGCATCATTGAAGCCTCCTTTCACCGGCGGCGCTGTCGCCAGGCCGTCTTTTCCATTGGGAAGGGCGCCGGGGGCGTTCCGGTGCCGAATGAGGTACATCGATGTCCTCCATGATATCGGATCCACCCGAATTTATAAAGAGCGGAGCCCCGGCATGGTTTGGGAAGAATTCCGGCGAAATGTGGAAATCGCCGAATGACCCCATGTGCCGGAACGCCGGACGGTCATGCCAGAAACGGTTGTCCGAACCCGTCCACTATTGTTTTTTCCGTCGACGCCGACCAGTGATCCGGTCAGACAATCAACAAAAAGGCGAATCGGCTCATGGCCTGGTCGTAGTCGGTGCGGACCTCTACGGAAAACCCGAAGCGGCGGACCGTGGAGTATACGTCCACGGCCATGGATTCGGGTGAGGGCCGGGCCATCCGCGGGTGCTGGCAGGAGGTACGATCGCCGGCGCAATCCTTGCATAGGCAGCACGAGTCCATGTACAACAAAAAAGCGCGCTCGTTTCCGGCCAGAAACACCTCTCTTTCCAGTTTCCACAGGCCGGTGTTGACCTTGCGGGTCCAGGCGTGACGGTCTTCGGGCTTGTCGACCGTTTTTTCAAATCGGAAGACGACGGCGTGGGCGTATTCCTGAAAAAACCGCTCGCATTCGGCCACCGAAGGATTGTTGGGGGGGCAACAGGCGCTGCGTCCGAATTCTCCGCACCCGTAAATGCATTTCATTCGCACCCACTGCGCCACGATGATCTGTTTCGGGTCGATCCATCGGTAGTCGCTGTATCCATGGTCTGCAAATAGTTGATCGAGGTTCCGCTTCATGCGGGGGGAAAGATCGGCGTGGGCCATTGCGGGTTCCTTTCCATCAGTGGTGTCGAAACAGGGGCACCGGGACCGGTAGCTGTGCGTGGAGACGGGCGGTGGCAGTATCGGAAACGTCGGTTTCTGGTAGATCCGCCGCGTCAGCCTATCACAAGGCAATCGGGGAAAACAAGCAACGAGGGCCGGCGGGCATTTCTTTTCATTCCGTTCCAACTATGGTACTCTTTTTCTTCTTCGATTCCAAACGCCGGACACATCGACCATGAATGCAGGTCCGAATGAAAGTGCTTCCGAACCGCGGTGGGTTGCATGCCACGAGTGCGATCGGCTTCACCGAGTGGCACCCCTTCCCCCCGGCGGCAAGGCCCTGTGCGTCCGGTGCGGTGCATTTCTCTATCACCGGGTGTCCGACACCCTGAACCGATGTTTGGCGCTGAATGTAACGGCGCTTCTGCTGTTTCTTCTGGCCAATTTTTACCCCTTCATCTCTCTGAAACTCAGTGGGCGCATCGAGAAGAATGTCCTGCTTTCCGGCGCCGTTGCACTGTATCGGAACGGCATGGTCGAAACCGGCTTGCTGGTTTTTGTCACCAGCTTTCTTTTCCCGCTGCTGACCATCCTCGGTATGCTGTATATGCTGTTGCCGGTGCGGTTCGGATACCGCCCCTGGCACCTGGGAACCGTGCACCGGGTGGTCCGGGCGGTGGCCCCATGGAGCCTGCTGGGGGTTTTTTTGCTCGGCACGCTGATCGCCATTGTCAAGCTTCTGGACATGGCCACCATCATCCCAGGGGTCTCTTTCTATGCGTTTGCCGCGCTGGTGGTGGTTTCAGCCGCCGCCCAGACCCAATTGGACCCGAGGGCCCTGTGGCCCAACGAAAACCGGATGCAGCCGGCTTTTCATCGCGGTGAAGGTACCGCACGGTCGTTGGGCTTGATCCCCTGCCACACCTGTGGGCTGTTGGTTTCCGACCCCGTCGGAGGCATCCCGGCTCATGCCCGCTGCCCTCGTTGCGGAACCGCGCTGCACCGGCGGAAAGCCAACAGCATTTCCCGGACGTGGGCGCTGCTTTGTGCCGCCGCTGTGCTGTTGATACCGGCCAACGTCTACCCAGTGATGACCGTCATTCGATTCGGCCAGGGGGAACCCAACACCATTCTCAGCGGAGTCGTGCACCTGATCGAGGGCGGCATGTGGCCGTTGGCCTTGATCGTCTTTTTTGCCAGCATGGTCGTCCCGATCCTGAAGCTGATCGTGCTCAGCTTTTTGCTGATTACCCTACATCGCCGGTCGTCCTGGAGACCACGGGACCGGACCCTGCTGTTCCGCGTTACAGAGGTGATAGGCGCCTGGTCCATGGTGGATATTTTTCTGCTGGCGGTGCTGGTGGCTCTGGTCAACCTGGGCGCCTTGGCTACCATACGACCCGGCATCGGCGCCACTTTTTTCGGGGCGGTCGTGGTGACCACCATGTTTGCCGCTCACAGCTTCGACCCCCGGCTGATCTGGGATTATGCGGCTGCGCCGAATCCCGCACCGGAACGGCGGCGGAATGTTCCGCCTGCTGAAGAACCTTCTACCTGAAGCGCCCGAAGCATCGATTGCCGCATGAGCGGAGGGCATCGGATCCAGTCGAATGATGAAGCCGCCGCAAGATGAACATCCTGAGAACGAAATCGCTCCCTTGCCGGTTGTGCAGAAGCGCTCCCTGCCCTCGCTGGTGTGGCTGATCCCGTTGGTCACCGTGTTGATCGGCGGCTGGCTCGTATTCAAAACCCTGAACGAGCAAGGCCCGCGCATTACCATCACCTTCAGCACGGCGGAGGGCATCGAGGCCGGGAAGACCAAGATTCGTTTCAAGGAGATCGAAGTCGGCATCGTCGAGGCCGTCCATTTCAGCGGGGACCTCTCCCATGTCGTCCTCGAGGCGGCCATGGCAAAGGAATCCGAACCCCTGCTTCGGCGGGGGACGCGGTTCTGGGTGGTGAAGCCGCATTTGAGTCTTTATGGCGTATCCAACCTCGGCACCCTGGTGTCCGGCGTGTACATCGACATGGAACCAGGGCAGGGCGCCTTTCAGCGCAATTTCGAAGGAGAGAAATACCAGCCGGTGGTCAAGTCGGATGTGCCCGGCACGGAATTTACGCTGTTGGCCAAAACGCTCGGCTCCATCGACATCGGCTCTCCCCTGTACTACAGAGGGATCCCCGTGGGGGAAGTGCTCGGATGGGAGTTGGCCAACGATCGCAAGAGCATCTTGATCCACGCTTTCGTGAAATCCCCATATGACGAGCTGGTCCAGAGCAATACCCGGTTCTGGAACGTGTCCGGACTCGATGTTTCCGTGGATTCCGGCGGCCTCCGTCTGCGCACCGAGTCGGTGCGGACCATCCTGTTCGGGGGAATTGCCTTCGAGACGCCCGAGACCCTGAAGCCGGCGGACAAGGACATAGCCGATCTGGTCTTCACGCTGCACGAGAACTATCAAAGCATTAAGGAGCAGGCGTTTACCCGGAAAATCACCTTCATCCTTTTTTTCGACGGATCCGTTCGCGGTCTCAATGTCGGAGCGCCCGTGGAGTTCAAGGGAATCAAGGTGGGATCGGTGATCGACGTTCGGCTCGAGTACGACAGTCGGGATTCCTCCTTCCGCATTCCGGTGCTCATCGAAATCGAACCGGAGAGAGTCATCGAGAAGGGCGATTCGCCCATCGTTTCGCCGTATCAGACCTTGCAGACACTGGTGGAGCGCGGACTGCGCGCCCAGCTGCAGTCCGGCAGTCTGCTGACCGGTCAGCTTTTCGTCGAACTGGACATGCATCCGGATACGCCGGTCGAGTTGGTGGGAGACAGGGAGGAGATTCCCGAACTGCCCACCATCCCGAGCAACCTGGAGCAAATGGCCACTTCCGTCAAGAGCATCCTCGCCGATCTGGAAACGGTTGACATAGAGCGCATCGGATCGGAACTGCTGGAGACGCTGCAGGCGGCCAACCGTTTCGCCAGCGGTGCCGATGAACTGATCCGCCGCCCGGAACTGCGCCAATCGGTCGAAGATCTACAGTCAGCCATTTCCGCCTTCCGGAGCATTTTGCAGAAAGTGGACCAGCAGGTGGAACCCGTTACCGTGCATTTGGACGATGCCCTTGGCGCTGGCCAACAGGCCTTGGTTAAGGCGCAGGAAACCATGAAACTCATCGACGACGTGCTGCAGCCCGATTCACCGCTGCAGTACCGGTTTGTTGAACTGAGCGAGGAGCTGGCCGAAACCGCGCGCTCCATCCGGGCACTGGTGGATCTGCTGGAAAGAAATCCCAACTCCCTCATTTTCGGGAAGAATCCCCCAGGAGGACCATGAACCGAACCGTTTCCACGATTCCGATGGCCATGATAGTTCTCGTTTTGACGGCGGCGGGGATGGTATCCGGTTGCATCTCCGGCCCAACACCGGCCACTCGTTTCTACACACTTACGGCCGATGCGAAAGCACCCCTCCAGCCCAGGGCCGCAAATCACCGGCCGCTGGCTGTGGAGGTGGTGCCGTTCCGAGTGCCGCAGTATTTGGACCGACCGCAGATCGTCACCCGCACCGGCTCCCATCGCCTCGAGCTAGCGGAATTCCATCAGTGGGGAGGCAACCTGCGCAAGAACATGACACGGGTTTTCATGCAGAATCTCGCTGCGCTGCTGGATACAACGGACATGCGGATCGCCCCGTCCCCGGCGGGCGAACCGCCGGATGTCCGCATCGAACTGGAGGTGCTGCAGTTTGAGCGATGCGAAGACCTGCGCGTGCGATTGTCCGTGCATTGGGGTCTTGTCCTCACCGCCGATCCCACCCTGCGAACGACGCGGATCACGCATCTGCAAAGCCCCCGGATCGAAGACGCATCGGACTACGCAGCGATGGTGTCGGCCATGAGCGGTCTGCTGGCCGAGTTGAGCGACACCGTTGCTCGGGCCGTGTCGGAACGAACGGGGGGAAGGTCCCGTGCGTGATCGGATTTCCGCGATGCCGGACCGCCGAAGGCGCTTATGGAGCCCAGCTTCCGCAGCCGGCGGATGCTTTTTGATGGCGCTCATGCTCACCGCGACCTGGATCATTCCCTGCTCAGCCGGCAACGAAGACGGACTCACTGCCCGTTTTATCATGGGAGAAGCCTTACGTCGTCACGAGTTGTTTCCCCATGTTTTCGAGGAGCAGACGCTGATTCTCATCGACCGGGCCGGACGGCGGGACATACGGGAGGTGCGGCGGTTCTCCAGTCGAGCGATGGACGGCAGCGTCCGGTTTCTGATGACTTTCGAAAACCCTCCCGAAATACGCGGCGTGGCTGTACTGGCCGTAGAGGACGCCCGGGGGGAGAGGAGCGCGCGCCTTTATCTCCCTGCGTACGGAAAACGGCTCTTGACCCTCCATGGGGAAGGCGGGGATTTCCTGGGGACCGATTTCTCCATTGCCGACCTGATCCCGGAACGGTTGTCCGAGCATCGATACGAACGGCGGGAAGATCAGAAGATCGGAGACGTATACTGCTTCGTGGTCGATGCCTTTCCGGTCGCCAGCGAGACGGAAGAAGGCCCCGGCCTTGGGTTCCGGAGGCATACCATTCGAAAAGACATTTTTTTCATCATTCGCACCGACTACTACGACCGTCGGCATCGACTGATCAAAACGCTGAGCCGTCACGATCTCAAACGCCTGGGCAAGGAGATGTGGCGTCCCAACATGATTTTGATGAAGAACCGTCGTCATCTTCATCAAACCCTCATCAAAATCCATCGCCGCATTTTTTCCCAGGCCTACGTTCCGGCGGAAATTTTCACTTCCGCATGGTTGTTGAACAACCGCCACCTTACGTGGCCCGATCGACGGCTTTTTCGGCAAACAGCCGGTCTCGGGGAGGATTCATCCGGGAGCGGCACTGCGCAGGAACATCCTGACGCGGAACCGGCGCCCGCACCGGACGCCTCCGCCGGGGAGATGGAACCGTGAATTTTTTTTCCCGACTGTTCATGCTGGGTATTCATCATCGGTGGTCGACATTGGTGCTGCTGGCCGTTGTCACCGCCGTTTCCGCAGCGGGTTTGCCCCGAATTCGCGTGGACACCGGCTTCCGGAGCCTGATACCGGACGAGGCGCCGGGCCGTGCGGTGTACGAGCGCATCGTTCGGGAATTCGGATCCGACCAGAAAACCCTCGTCTACGTTCGTGACGACCGCCTCTGGACCTTGGATCGACTGGCCGCGCTGCGAAAGCTACATACCGCCCTGGAGAACCTTCCCTTTGTCGAACGCGTCGAGAGCCTTTTCACTCTTCGCTCCGTAAAGGGTACGGAGGACTCCGTCACCGTCCAAACCCTTTTGCCGGAATCCTTCACCGACCCGTCGGAGATCGATCGGATTCGGGAAGAGGCTCTTTCCCATCCGCTGGCAGTTGGGAACTTTCTGTCCCGTAACGGAACGAGCACTGCTCTGGTTCTTACCCTGAAGGAGACTTCCTTCGGCGATGTCAACAGCGGGGATACAAACCGGATGCTGGAGCAGGCGCTGGATCCGGCACGATCCGTTTTTGAGGAGGTTTTTCAGGTCGGGCCTCAGCGCATCAACGAAGCGCTTCGCAGTGTTCTCTTTCAAGACCTCAAGCGACTCGGGCCTCTTTCGGCCGCTGTTCTGGTAACCGTGATCCTGGCACTGCTGCGCAGCGCGGTGGCAGCCGCCATTCCCCTGGTCACCGCGGGACTGAGCATCCTGTGTACCTTCGGCGTGATGGGCTGGACCGGCATACCACTGAATATTCTCTGCGTCATGCTGCCTTCGTTGGTGATCGCCGTCGGGTCCACGGAGGACACCCACATGATCGCCACCTATTTGCAGGGATTGGACAAACCCTCTGCGGCCGGCAGACAGGCGAGCGCCCAGTTCATGGTGCGGCACACCGCACTTCCCCTGGTGTTGACGGTGATGACCACGGCCATGGGGTTTGCGAGCAACATTTTTAGCGGAATAGGCCTCATACGCGACTTTGCACTGTCCATTTCCTTTGCCATCGTCGCCAACGGTGTGATCACCCTTCTTTTCGTTCCGATGGCGCTGTCCACATGGGGGCCCGTGCGATCGAACACCGCAGCGGCCGCTGCCTCCGTCTCCGGCCTTCCCGGAGTGTTTGTCCGTCTGTTTCGCTTCACCAACCGCCGCTTTCCGAAAACACTGCTGGCGGTCACTGCCGTGCTGTGCGCTTTTTTCGTCTACCAACTTACCAAGCTTTATGTGACCAATGATCCTCTTTCCTATTTCCAGCGGGACTTCCCGCTGCTGCAGGACATCCGAAAGCTTCACCGGAATCTGTCCGGAATGAACGTCTTCTACGTCACGCTGGAGGCCGAAGAGGAGAACGCGTTTCTGGAGCCGGAGAACCTGAAAAAAATAGAGGCGATCCAATCCTTCATGCAGAAGCAGGGCATCTTCGACCGAACGGTCTCGCTGGCGGATCTGCTTTCGTGGGTCAATAGCGGCATTCACGGCGGATCCGCGGACTACCAGACGGTTCCGAACTCACGTGAGCTGGTGGGTCAGTACCTGCTGTTTTTCCATCGGAGGGATACGGAGGGTTACATCAGTCACGACTACCGTCGGGCCAATATCGTCGTGCGCCACTCGGTGAGCGACTCCAGGACCCTCAACCGCCATGTGCAGGAGCTTCGCGAAGTGGCCGAGGACATCGCCGGTGAGGGTATCAAGGTCTTCGTTGTCGGTGAAAATCTGATGATCAACGCTGCGGCCGACAGTCTCATGGTGTCCCAACTCCAGTCCCTTGCCGCTCTTTTGGTGCTGATCTTTCTGATGATGTCGGCGATATTCACATCGCTCAAGGGCGGTGTCATATCCCTGGTGCCCAACGTGATTCCCATCATTCTGATGTTCGGGCTTATGGGAATGCTGGAGATTCCGCTGAACGCGGGAACGGTCATGGTGGCCGTGATCACCATTGGTATCGCCATCGACGGCACCATTCACCTGTTTTTTCGATACAACGACCTGTGTCGCCGAACGTCGGACTACGAACACGCCGTGGACGTCACGGTTCGCGAGGAGGCAACGCCCTTGGTGACCGCGAGCCTCGCACTGGCCCTGGGGTTCGGAATCCTGCTGTTTTCCAACTTTACGCTCGTTGCCCAATTTGGTGCGCTGTCGGCCGCCACCATGCTGTTTGCCCTTTTTGCCAACCTGTTGGTGACACCCATCATCATGTCCCGCACCCGTCTGGTGGGACTCTACCAGATCATGACCTTGTCCATGCACCGGGAGGTGCTGCGCGCAAGCCCTCTGTTTTCCGGAATGAGCGACTATCAGATGCGCAAATCCATCGTCATATCGGAACTCAACGAGTTTGTCCGGGGAGACCTGCTCGTGGAACAGGGCACCCGGGGGAGAAGCATGTATCTCATTTTGCAGGGCAAAGCGGAGGTGCGGCGGCGCAGCTCCGCTGGTAGCCAGGTGCTCGCTGTCCTGGGGCCAGGGGAGATATTCGGTGAAATCGGGTATATCCGAGAGACGCTCCGTACCGCCGACGTACGCGCGGTCACCGATGTGGAGGCGCTTCGGTTCGACTTCGACAAAATTGCCAAAGATCTCAAGCTGTTCCCCTACATTGTCGCACACCTCAACCTGAATATCAGTTCGATACTCGGCGAACGCTTGGCCGAGGTGATGGATGCCATGGACGAGATCGTTCGAAAACCGGATCCATCCTGCGCCCCGGCCGACGGTTCCAACCCGGAGTGAAGGCCTTGGCGACCTCCAAGCGCCGCCGGCGGCAATCCCCGGACGGTGCGGAGTCTCGGGGCCTCGCCCTGCAAGCGATGCCGGGAAAAAGCCATTCCAAATTGGGGAAACCTTTTGGCAAATGCTCTACGGGCCGGGAGGGTAACGATGCGCAGCGCCGTCACCCCGGGTAACAACGCCGAGACAGCGGTCGGACTGCGGTGTGTACCGTGGTTTCGATGGGGGATCGCGGCCATTGCAGCCTTATGGATGACGATGGGATGCACGGGACGCTACTTCAGGCCGGCTCCCCCGCCATCCGATGTGCCGATCCGGTATACCCTCCGCAACTGGCCGTATTCCGAATACTGGACGGGAATCGTTTTCAACGGCAGCAAAATTGGCTTCAGCCGCTTCCGCTTGTTGCCTTCCTCGGAAACCGCCGAACACTTCGACATCGAGAGCGAGGGATATTTTCGTTTCCGCTTTTTGGCCCTGGACAAAACGGTGACCATGATTGCACGTGACCAGGTCGGACCGGACTTGAAGCTCCGGCGGTTTTCCCATGACCACCATATCGACGGCAGCGACCAGCACATCGAGGGGATCGTCGAAAACGGGGAGTTGCGCGTATCGATCTCTGCGGCGGGGCGCACCTCCACCCGCCGGTTTCCAGTGGGGGAGGGAGTGTATCCGACGAGTGCCGCAACCCTGCTTCCCCTATATGGGGGGCTGACGGTTGGACGGCGGAATGACTATCGTGTATTCAGCGGAGAAACCCAGACAGTGGAAACCCTCACCCAGGAGATCGTGGCCTACGAAGAAAGTGATCTGTACCCGGGGCGCGCTTTCCGTATGCGCTCCCGCCTGCAGGGACAGGAGGTGACCACGTGGCTGGACGCCAAGGGGCGCCCTTTGTTGGAGATGTCTCTCGGGGGTGTGATCATCGCATACCTGGAAGAGGAAAGGGCAGCAAAGCGATATCTGGCCGAGGCGGCAATCAGCAAGGACGAAGCGCTGCTGGATTTCAGTCGCATCCGTCTGGATTCCCCCTTGCCGGAACCGGAGTCCATCCGCCGTCTGGTCGTCCGAATCTCCGGATTGCCGGAATCCTTTTCCATGCCCACGGAAAGCCGACAGCAGTGCAGAAGGGAAAGCGATACCAGCACGGTATGCCATCTCCGGCGCAGCCCGCAAAGGGGACGCAAGGCGCCGGTTTCGGGCCCCGTCGCTGATGAAACCTATCTGGCGTCCTCGGTTCGGATTCCGAGTTTGGATCCGCGAATCGTCGCCGCCGCCACGGCCGCCGCCGGCCGGTCCGTAGGGGATGAGGAGGCGATGGTTCGCCTCCTCATCGAGTGGCTGCAGCAGAACATCCGGCCCGAGGCGACGGACGCTTTCAGTGCGCTGGACGTGCTGGAGAGAAAAAGCGGAGAATGCCAGGGGTTCGCCCTGCTGTACACAGCGTTTTGCCGGGCTGTCGGAATCCCCACCCGCGTGGTCAACGGCGTGACCTACAGCCCGGCCCACCAGGGTTTCCTCTATCACACATGGGCGGAAAACCGGCTGGCGGGCCGTTGGGTCGCCGTGGATCCGATTTTCGGTCAGTATCCGGCCGACACCACGCACATCAAACTGATCGAGGGTGAAGAGCCGGCCGCGCTGGTCCCGCTCATCGATGTCATCGGCCACATCGATATCGACATCGTCGAGGTGGAAACCGTTGGGGTGGATTCGCCGGGCCGGGGATCGACGCTCAAACGCCCTCCACAGGCAGCCCCGTCTCGGAGATGATGCCCATGAGGTACTCGAGACTCTCCCGACCGGCCGCTTCCGGGCGGTCGGTGTAAGGGTAGAGCTCGAGGCTCATGTGGCCCCGGTAGCCCAGGCGAACCATGGTGGAAAACACGGAGCGAAAATCGATGGCGCCCTTGCCGCAAATGAGGTGGTTGTGGATCCGTGTGGGGGCGATATCTTCCACGTGAACGTGCCCGACCCATGGGAACAGTTCTTCGAAGGCCTCCTCCGGATTCTCGCCGGCACAGAAGAAATGCCCGATGTCGAAGTTGACGCCCAGGAAGGGAGACTGGATTTCCTCGACAAAAGGTTTGATCTCGGATGTACGCTCCATGAGCAGATCCGGTTCCGGTTCCACAAGGACCCGAACGCCCGTTTCCTCCGCTTTCGGCAGGACGCGCTCCAATTCTCTGCGAAACAGGGAGAGGGCGCTCCCCCTGGACATTCCTTCCGGGATTGGCCCCCCGGGGGGTACGGAAATGTTCGCACACCCGATCTCCCTTGCGATCTCAAGGCAATCCAGGGTGTGGCGCACCCGGATCTCCCTTCGTTCCGCCTCCGGTTCGATCCATGAAGGCAGGTAGGTGTCCCCGACGGCAAAAAGGGTGAAACTATTGAGATTGGTGGGTGTCAGCTTTTCGGCATCCAGCAGTTCTTTCAACCGCAGACGATCCGCCGGCCCCCAGTCCGGCGGATAGAGATGCGGCCGGTCACACATGACCTCCACGCCGCGAAATCCCAGTGCGGCAATTTTCCGAACCGATGTGAAGACGTCGTATTTTACGAAGGCATTGGTGCTGTAGCCGAAAATCATGAATTGTCCTTTCCGACCCTCTGTGCACAGGCGGACTCGAATTCGGCCAGTCGGGCCACCTGGTCATGGAACTGCAGTGGCGGGGTTGACCCCACCGGCTTCTTGAAAAAGAAGGCAAGGTCGGCCAACGGACCCGAAAATCCGGCAAGCTGGGCTGCGGCCAACCAGCGGGCCAGATCGATGACCATGGGTGCGGCCAGAATCGAATCCCGCCCCTGGAGATTGATACGGAGGCTCATGGGGAGTTCGAACAGGCCCGAGAAATCGATGACGTCCCATGCCTCCTTGGCGTCTCCCCGCGGGGGGTAATAATCGATGTGCACCTTGTGCGTGGAAGCGCCGTATCGATGCCCAACCGCGTAGCCGAGGATTTCGTCCAACAGGCGGGTTTTGTTCTGCATTTTTCCGGCGGCCCGGGCCGGATCCATGAGGTTTTCCCCGTCGGCGTTTCCTAAAATATTGAGGCTGTACCAACCGTCCACGGTGAGGCGCCTGGCCTTGAATGCCGAAGCCAGCACCACCTTCAGGAAGGTTTGGCCCGTTTTTCCGTCCCTTCCGGCGATGGGAACGCCGGCGCGAACCGCCTCACGGCAAATCGCCGGGGTTTCCACCGCGTTGGGGGTGAAATTGACCACCGGGATGCTGGAGCGAATGGCTGCCAGTACATAGGCGAGGTCGGGAAAGGCGGCCGGATCCGACCGGTCCAGGAGTTCGTCTGCGCTTTCAATCCCATCGGTACCGCAGGTTTCGCAAGCGGGCAGCAGATTGATCAACACGGGATGGGCATGGGGAAGAGCGTCCCGCAGCGATCGCATCTCGTCCATCAGTTGCTGCGTCTGATCGCGCAATTTGAGGGCGGGATCCGGAGCCTCCAGCAGCGGCATGGCCGTTATGGCCGTATCGAGATCCCGCCACTTCGCGTCCGGAATCACCCGATGACTGCGCAACGCTTCCGTGAGGCTCCGCTGCGGTACATCCCATCCGGCAAACGCCATGGTCTGCGGGCTGCCGAGATACGGAAAGCGGTCGGCGGTTGTCAATGCGGGCAACACGGCTGACGGTGTTTCGGATGCAGCCGCCACGGCAGCGGCCACCGTGCTGGCCACAGCTCCGGCGGCACCGGCGACCATCAGCAGGATCGGCGGTTTCGGCGATCCGTCCGTTGGGTTCATGGAAATCATCCCTTTTTCGATCTGGCCTCAGGAGGCGTAAATGGAGCACTCCCTGGCACCCATGGCGGCCTCCATCAATGCTTCGGAAAAGGTGGGATGACCGTGTACGGTGCGGGCGATGTCCTCTGAGGATGCGCCGAACTCCATAGCCAGGACGCATTCGGCGATCATGTCCGATGCCCGGGGGCCGATGATGTGGGCTCCCAGGATCTGGTCTGTCTCCGAATGGACGACCAGCTTGACGAACCCGTCGGTTTCTCCCATACAACGCGCGCGACCCGTCCCGGAAAACGGGTAACTGCCGGTGCAGTAGGGGATGTCTCGCTCCTTGACCTGTTCCTCGGTCAGGCCGACGCTGGCCACTTCCGGCCAGGTGTAGACGATGGAAGGGATCGTGTCGTAGTTCACTTCCCCATGCCGCCCTGCCAGCTTTTCCACCGCTGCAATTCCCTCTGCGGAGGCCTTGTGCGCCAGCATCGGCCCGTCGATGAGGTCTCCGATGGCATAGATGCCCGGAACGGAGGTCTGGTAGGCATCGTCCACCCGGATGCATCCGGTTTTCGGATCGACGTCCACTCCCAACGCTTCCAGCCCCAGCCCCTCTGTCAGGGGACGGCGTCCCACCGCCACCAGCAGCCGATCGTAGGATACCGACTCGGTCTTGTCGCCGGTGGCAAGGGTGACCTCCACCGTCTTGCCGGACACCCGGGCCTCGGAAACCTTCGTCTGGGTTCGGATTTCCATCCCCTGCCGTCGCAAAAGGTTGTCGAGCCTCCGTGCCACTTGTCCGTCCAGAAGGGAGGCAATCTTGGGGAGCATTTCGATCACGGTCACCTTTGCCCCCAGACGCAGCCACACGGAGCCCAATTCCAGGCCGATGTAACCGCCACCCACAACACCCAGGTGCTTGGGGACTTCACCGAGTGCCAGCGCGTCGCTGGAGTCGATGATCCTCTCTCCGTCGAAGTCCAGACCCGGAACCGAAACCGGCTTGCTGCCCGTCGCCAGCAAAACGGCATCCGCCTCGATATCACGTGAATCTTTCTTCCCCGCGGCAACGGATACCCGATGGGGTTCCATCAGCTGCGCGGTGCCATGGAAGATTTCCACTTTGTTGCCTTCGAGAAGCTTCCGGACGTTTGCTGTCAGATCCTCCACCACCTTATCCTTGCGGGCCATCATGGACGGCAGGTCCAGCTTCACTTTTCCCGTCTGGATGCCGTGGCCGGCAAAATGCTCTTTGGCCAGATGGTAGTACTCGCTGGAATCCAACAATGCCTTGCTGGGAATGCATCCCACGTTCAGGCAGACGCCTCCCAGCCGTTTTTCCTTCTCGATGCAGGCGACCTTCAATCCGAGTTGTGCGGCTCTCACCGCCGCCACATACCCACCCGGACCCGCCCCGACGATCACCAGATCGAAACGCTCGGTCTTCGCCATGGCTATATCTCCAAGAGCATGCGTTCGGGGTTTTCGATGAATTCCTTGACGCGCTTCAGGAACTGTACCGCTTCCCGACCGTCGACGATGCGGTGGTCGTAGCTGAGGGCAACGTACATCATCGGACGTATTTCGATGGCGTCTCCGATGACCACGGGCCGTTTTTCGATTTTATGCATTCCCAGAATACCGCTTTGCGGTGTGTTCAGAATCGGGGTGGACAGCAGCGACCCGTACACGCCTCCGTTGCTGATGGTAAAGGTGCCTCCTTCCAGGTCTGCTATTTCCAACCTGTTTTCGCGGATCTTTTTCACGTACTCCACGATGGCTCGCTCCAGTGCGGCAAATCCCAGCCTCTCCGCATGCCGGATGACCGGCACCACCAGGCCCCGCTCGGAGCCGACGGCGACGCCGATGTGCTGGTAGTCGTGATAGACGATTTCATCACCGTCGATGAACGCGTTGATTTCGGGGAACTCCTGCAGGGCTTCCACGCAGGCGCGGATGAAAAAGCTCATGAACCCCAGCGAGACATCGAATTTTTTCTGGAAGGCCTCCTTGTACTCTTTTCGGATTTCCATGGCCCGGCCCATGTCGATTTCGTTGAAAGTGGTCAGCATCGCCGTGTTGCGGCGAGCCTCCAGCAGCCGCTCGGCGATGCGCCTGCGAATCGGGCTCATGGTCTTCCTGCGGATGCCGTCGGAACCCGCTTTCACCTGTTCGGTTCCGGTTCCTTCATCACAAACCCCGGAGGGCGCGCATTCCAGGTGCAAGATGACGTCCAATTTGGTAATGCGTCCTCCAGGGCCGGTACCCTCGATCCGTGACAGATCCACGTTCTTTTCGGATGCCAGGCGCCGGACCGATGGTGGTGCGATGAACCGGTCGGACTCCCGTTTGGCCGCCACCGGTTTCGTCGAATCGACGGGCTCCGGCCTCCCCTGATCCTCTCCCGTTTCGATCTTTTCCTCAGAGGCTTCCCGCGCCGGTTCTGAGGGTTTTTTCTCCGGAGCAGCCTCCGCTGCGCCGGATTCGGTGTCGATGGTTCCAACCACCTCGCCGATGGCGACGGTTTCGCCCGCCGCCACCTTTATGGACAGAATGCCGGCGGCTTCCGCAACCACTTCCAGCGTAACCTTGTCGGTCTCGATCACAAACAGCGGCTCATCCCTTTCCACCGGATCGCCGTCGTTTTTGAACCACTCGGCCAGCACCGCTTCCTGAACCGACTCACCGACGCTGGGCACTTTGATATCGACGCTCATCCTGCGCTCCTTTTGACTGATGGTGACCCATCCGGCATGCCCGGTCCGAGGGCTGCCGCCTGGCGATCGCCTCACCCGGACCCCAGCCCGGTCGGCGTCAGGGCAGGGCCGTTTCCAGAATGGACTTCTGTTGCTGTTTGTACTTGACCGGAAACCCGGTGGCGGGACTCGCCGCGGCCGGCCTCCCGACATAGGAAAGCCGCGACTGCAGGAGATCCTCCAGCCGGGGGCGCATGAACCGCCAGGCGCCCATATTTTCCGGTTCCTCCTGCACCCAGGCCCACTCTTTGACCTTCGAGAAGGTCGAGAGAGTTTCCTCCAGCTGCGTTTCCGGGAAGGGGTAGAACTGCTCCACACGGACGATAGCCGTCTCCTTCTCCTCGACTTCCTCCCGTCTCTGCAGCAGTTCATAGAAGATTTTCCCGGAGCAGAGAAGAACACGTTTGGGATTTTCGGGAGCCTGGCCATCGGGGAGGACTTCACCAAAACGACCGGAACCCAAATCCTCCAGAGAAGAGACCGCCTTCGGGTTGCGCAGCAGGCTTTTCGGGGTGAGCACCACCAGCGGTTTTCGGAAATCCCGAAGCACCTGCCTTCGGAGCAGGTGATAGTACTGTGCAGGAGTGGACGGATAGCAGACCTGGATGTTGTCCTCGGCGCAAAGCTGCAGAAAGCGTTCCGGCCGTGCGCTGGAGTGCTCGGGTCCCAGTCCTTCGTATCCGTGCGGCAGCAGCAGCGTCAGTCCCGACAGGCGCTGCCATTTGGACTGTCCGCTGGCAATGAACAGATCGAGGATTGCCTGGGCGTTGTTGACGAAATCGCCGAATTGTGCCTCCCACAAGGTGAGCATCTCCGGACGCACCAGGGATACGCCGTATTCGAAACCCAACACCGCATACTCCGAAAGGGGGCTGTTGCGGACCTCGTACAGCGCCTGGTCTTCTTCGAGGTGGTTCAGCGGCGTGTAGGTTTCGCCGGTCTCGGTGTCCACCAACACGCTGTGCCGCTGGGAGAAGGTCCCGCGGGCGCTGTCCTGGCCGCTCAGCCGGATCGGAATCTTTTCCGTCAGCAGAGACGCGAAGCACAGCGACTCCGCATTTCCCCAGTCCAGAGCCTCGCCCTTTTCCACGGCCGAAGCCCTTTTTTCCAGCAGACCCTTCAGTTTTTGGTAAAGATGAAAGGACTCCGGTACGGTGTTGAGGCAACGTCCGAGACGCACAAGCCGGTCCCTGTCCACGCCGGTTTCCAGCGGCCGGTGATCGTAGGTGCCGCCGATTTTCTCCCAGCTTTCGTAGAAGTTGGCCTCGGGGAAGGCACAGGCGCTGTCGTGGATTTCATCGTAGGCTTCTTCGATTCGCCCCCCGATCGCTTTCTCGGTCTGCTGCGCCTCCTGCCCGTCGACCACGCCCTCCTCGACGAGACGGTCGGTATACATGCGGTGGAGAGACGGGCGCTGGCGAATACGCTCGTACATCTGGGGCTGGGTAAAATAGGGTTCGTCTCCCTCGTTGTGCCCGTAACGGCGGTAGCAGACCAGGTCGATGACGACGTCCTTGCCGAAGGCCATCCGGTACTCCACGGCCAGCCGAGCGACGTGAACCGCCGCCTCGGGGTCTTCTCCATGGACGTGGAATACGGGCACCATCAACATTTTTGCCACGTCCGTCGCGTAGCGGGTGGACCTTGCATCGTCGGGCAGCGTGGTATACCCGATCTGGTTGTTGATCACCACGTGCACGGTCCCTCCCGTTCGGTATCCCGAAAGCTGGGAAAGGTTCAGGGTTTCGAAGACCACGCCTTGGCCCGCGAACGCCGCGTCTCCGTGAAGGAGCAAAGGCAAAACCTTCTGCCGCCGATCCTCTCCGAGCAGGTCCTGACGGGCGCGCGCGATGCCTTCCACCACCGGGCCCACGGCCTCCAGATGGCTGGGGTTGTTGACCAGATACATGCGGAGGGGGCGACCGCCGGCGGTTTCCACATCCGCCAGGTAGCCGTTGTGGTATTTGACGTCCCCGGCGCCCACAAGGCTGTCCGGGTCGTAACAGTGCTCGAACTCGCTGAAGATGTGTTCGTAGGGGCGCTCCAGGATGTGGGTCTGCACGTTCAGCCGGCCCCGGTGTGCCATGCCCAGAACGATTTCGCCGCAGCCGTTGGCGGTGGCGTGGTCCGCTACGGCATCGAGCATCGGAATCAAGGCGTCGCCGCCCTCCAGCGAAAACCGTGTCACCGCCACATACTTCTTGTTGAGAAACTGCTCGAAAATAGCCGATTGCTGCAGTTTGTAAAGGATCCGGCGGCGCTGCTCCGCGTTCAGTTCGGCGCGGTTGCGATTGGCTTCCATGCGCTCCTGGAGCCACCGCCGTTCTTCCGGATCCTGCAGATGCAGATACTCCACCCCCACCGAACGGCAGTAGGTTTCCTTCAGATGGCGCACGATCTCCTTGAGCTCGGCCGTTTCCGTTCCGACCTGCAAATCCCCGGTGGGAAAGGACCGGTTCAGATCCTCCGGTTCCAGGCCGAAAGCCGAAAGCTCGAGGAGGGGGTGCTCGGTGGGGCAGGATTCCAGCGGATCCATGCAGCTGAGCAGATGGCCGATGTCCCGGTAGCGGTGCTTCAGGGCTTCCACCCGGACCTGTCGAGCCGCCGATTCGTCGTCGACGCCTTCCTCCGTGCCGGTACC
Organism: Desulfobacteraceae bacterium; assembly: GCA_022340405.1. GTDB lineage: Bacteria > Desulfobacterota > Desulfobacteria > Desulfobacterales > JAJDOA01 > JAJDOA01. The sequence goes on from JAJDOA010000145.1 coordinate 18,618, forward strand.
GCGGCCGAGCCCGATGTCGAAGCCTTCGAAAAAATACCGCCAGTCCTCGGACACGGAATCCGGATCGGCTTTCCATCGTCTGTACTGGGAGTCGATGAGGTCTACGTTCAACGATTCGGATATGCTCATGACCGATCCCTTGTCGTTGTTGCGGTCAAAAGAACGTGCGGGTTTAGGAGCGGCTCTGCCGAAGGAACCAGGAGACCACCATGTCGGTCACCTTTCGCCGCTGGGCATCGTCGCTGAACATGTGGTCCGCACCGGGTACGATCTCCACCGTCACGGTTCCTGCGGCTTCCTTTCCGGCGCGGTCCGCCTCCATCACCGGGACAATCTCATCCCGATCCCCGTGCACCACCAGCAGGGGTTTGTGCATACGGCGAAGAGCGCCCGGTAAATCGAATCGGCGTGCATCCTCGAAAAAGGAGCGGGTGAGTGTGAGATCCCTGCCGCGGCTGGTGAACGCCACCTGTCCGGTGCGTTCCATCTCCTGCTGCTGGAAGGGGCTCAAGATCCGATCCGCCATGGTTCCCGACAAGCGGCCGGCTATGGCGCACACGGCGCGGATCCGATCTGCATCCGCACCGTACAGAACCGAAACGCTGGCCCCCAGGCTGTGGCCGAGGAGGCCGATCCACCGAACGCCTTCCTGTTCGAGACGCCGGGTTGCGCTGCCGATCTCATCCATCATTTTGCTGTAGTTGGAATCGGTAAAATCTCCCTCGCTTTGTCCGTTGCCGGAAAAATCGAACCGCAATGCAGCCATTCCCTCCCGTGTCAGCGCTTCGCATATCCATCGTAGGATGGAGGTGTGCCTGGAGCATGTGAAGCAGTGGGAGAGAACCACACCGGTTTCGACCGGGCTTTCGGGGAGGTGGAGGGTGCCGGACAAGCTTTCGCCGGCATCGTTGTCGAATTGGATCCGCCGCTCCAAAAAAGAGTCCTCTCGTCTGTTCGTTGCCGTGGTTTTCCGGCGAAAAGGCGGCCGAAGGAGAAACGCCGACATTTTGCCCAATCCCCGGTGACCTGTCAATACGCAAAGGCCTGCACCGCCTCCAGCTTGCGTTCCTCCGGGCCCTCCATGGGACGATCAAGGCGGATCCCTGTGCAGGATTCCGGTAAGGCAGCCGATGGCCCCTGCTGCTTTGACCAGTTCTCCGACCCCAACGGTTTCGCATGTCAAACCTTCGCCGCGCAGAAAGGCGAGGGTGTTGGGGTTGCCGTCGGGTGCGAGAATCCGCCCCGGAGCTAGCGTGACGATATTGCAGGCTTGGCCGTGCATGGCCTCCTGCGGATCCGGAAAAAACAGCACCCGATATCCGGCGTCGCGAAGGGCCTGGACCCCGGTGTAGGCGAGGCGCTCCGGCCAGACCAGCGCCAGATCCGAGTCCACGATCCGGAGCATTCCCATCAGATGCATCGTGCCCACCGGAAGATCCACGATCGTGGCTCTTACCCCCATCCCCTCCAGTACCGCCGCAACCTGGGCGACCCCTGGCGCATTGGTTCGGAGTCCTCTTCCGATCAAGACATGATGGGGTCGGATCCACATCGCGTCGGCACCCTCGAAAGTGCCGTCGCCCCTGATCGTGTGCAGAATCGGAATACCGATGCGTCCGAGCGCTCGGGACATGTGTCGTTCCTCCCCCGCCCGCACCCGGGAGGCCGGGCGGCCCACCACGGCCCCCTCCGGCGTCATGAACAGCAAGTCCGCGGCAAACATGAGATTCGGCGGTGCTTCGACCCCGGGTTCTATGGCATGGACGGTAACGCCCTCCCTCCGGAATGCCTCCACAATCGCGTCGTGCTCACGGGCCGCTTTCCCCGGATCGAGGGGGGACAGCATCTGCACGGCGTCCGGCTTGCGCGAGGCCGCCAGTTCCTTCCCTGGACGGTGCAAAAGGACCGATCGAAGCGGGGTCCACTCCGCGCAGACACCGCAGGAAGTCCACAGCGTTCCGATATCTTCGGCAAGGGTCGCCGACCGGGGGACCCATCCCGGACCGCCGTAAGCGGCCGAGCGCATGGGATCATGTTCGGCGGGAATTTCGGCCTTTTTCATCGTGTTCCTTTCGTGTCGAGGCCGTCCACCATAATGCAATCCGAACGATCAGGCAAGGTGCCTCCCTACAGCGGATTTTCCCGCAGCGGGCGATCCGCTCCGGTCCCGCTTGCAGGCCGGCGCATCCATCTGCTATGAACCGGCAACAGCGAGCGCATTCCCCGCAGCTTGCTGCGGGGTTAGCGAGCGAATCCAGATAAGGAGAATTCCTTACCGGGAAGGATCCCCGCTGATTGCGGCGGGGAGTCTTCAATCCAGTACCCGTCACTCAGAGAGGATTCTGCCCCCGTGCCGCCCATCGAAATGCTGCCGGATCTGTTCTTCTTCCAAAGAGGGTATCTCAACGCCAATCATTTTGCCCTCCGGTCCGATTCTCCGGTGCTTATCGACACGGCCTATCTGGCAGACTGGGAGGAAACCGAACGGATCCTGGCGTCTGTGGGGGTGGATTCGCGACGGGTCGACCGCATCATCACCACCCACTGCCATTGCGATCACATCGGCGGCCACCAGCTTGTCCAGCAGCGGAGCGGGTGCGATATCGCCGTGCATCGCATCGGAAAGCACTTTATGGACACGGGGGACGACTGGTCCCCATGGTGGCGCTATTTCCAGCAGAAGGCCTCGTTTTTCGACGCCACCGTCGCGCTGGAAGACGGTGACCGAGTTGCGGTGGGACGCCATGAATTCACCGTGGTGCACACGCCCGGCCACGCCGCCGATCACACGGTGCTCTATCACCCCAAAGAGCGACTGCTGATCTCTTCGGATCTTCTGTGGGAGAGCGATATGGCGGTCATCAACCTGCGGGTCGAAGGATCGGCCGCGGTGTTCACGATGCTGTCCTCCCTGGATCGCATCGCATCGCTGGAGGTACGCAGGGTGTATCCTGGGCACGGTCGACCCTTTTCCGATTTTCAGGCGGCGCTGCACACCGCCCGAAAGCGGCTGGAAGGATATCTGGACCGGCCGCAGCTTATTGGCCGGGATCTGCTCAAGAAAATCATCGTCTATACGCTGATGATGCGAGGGGCGGTACCGGAGCACCGGTTCTTCCCGGACCTGATGAAAACACACTGGTTCCCCGAAACGGTGGATTTCTATTTCGATGGAGCCTACCGGGAGAGCTACGACGACGTCCTTTCGGGTTTTCTGCGCCGCGGTATCGTGATGCGGGAATACGGAAAGCTGCACACCACCGTCAAACCCTGAATTCGAGTCGTCCGCCTGACTCCCACCACCCACACAACCGGAACAGGAGAGACGCATGTCGGAAAAAGCTTTTCAGGACCATTACCCGGAGGACCTCGCCCACTGCTACGGGTGCGGACGACTCAACCCGCAGGGGCACCAGATCAAAAGCTACTGGGACGGGGAGGAAACCGTTTGCCGATTCACCCCGGCCCCGCATCACACGGCCATGCCCGGTTTCGTCTACGGCGGACTGATCGCCTCTCTGATCGACTGCCATTCCACCGGAACGGCCTCGGCGGCGGCCTATCGGGCGGAAAACCGCGATATGGATTCGGAACCGACGCTGCGGTATGTCACCGGCGCTCTTCACGTGGATTACCTGCGTCCTACCCCCATCGGCGTTTTGCTGGAACTGCGTTCGACGGTGAAGGAAATCAAGGGGCGCAAGGTCGTGGTGTCCACCACCGTCACGGCCGAGGGGAAGGTCTGCGCCCGTGGGGAGGTTGTTGCGGTGCGCATGCCGGATTCCATGATCGCCGATCGAAAGTGAAGAGGCCTGGTGATTTGCAATCCCGAAATCCTGTTATACTATTGTGGCACATCTCCGGGCAGTGCATAGAGGGGTTGATCGCCCGATGGTTGCGGAAGCGACGCCCGTTGCGAACCACCATTCATCCAGCTTCAGGAAGGGGGTATCCATGATCGACAAGGCGGAACTGTGCGATAAAATCAGAGAGCTGTATCCGGATATCGGAGAGTGCGGCATCGACGTGGACGTGGAATATGACGAGGCCCAAAAGGCCTGGGTGGTCGATCTGAAAAAGGGAGGGCAGCGGCTCAAGACCTATCTGGAGGACAACGATGCCGACTCCTGCATGCTGGGCAAAAAGTGCGTCGGGCTGGGCATTGAAATCGCTCAACTCCGCGGCAATATCGAGCGAATGAACGAATAGCGGCCGGTTTCCATTGTTTGCCGAACAAGGCAACGCCTATGAACCATCGTGAAGAAAAAGACGCGCTTGGAACCGTTCTCGTTCCGGCGGAAGCTTACTATGGAGCGCAGACACAGCGTGCGGTGGAAAATTTTCCCATCAGCGGTCTGCGGCTGCCGCCTGCCTTCATTCATGCGGTGGCCCGGATCAAATGGGCCGCCGCCCAGGTGAACGCGGATCTGGGACTTCTGGAGAAGGAAAGCGCCGAGGCCATACAGACGGCCGCCAGGGAAGTGGCGGAAGGAGGTCTCGACGATCAGTTCGTGGTGGATGTATTCCAGACCGGTTCGGGCACATCCACCAACATGAACGTCAACGAGGTGATCGCCTCCCGCGCCAACGAACTGCGGACGGGGCGAAAGGGTGGTAAGTCGCCCGTCCACCCCAACGACCACGTCAATCTCGGCCAATCCAGCAACGACGTGATTCCTTCGGCCATTCACATTTCAGCGCGCGTGGCCTTGCACCGTGGGCTGTACCCCTCTCTGGACCGCCTTCGCTCTGCTCTGGCATCGCGTGCCGAGGCGTTCCGCGATGTCCGCAAGATCGGCCGAACGCACCTGCAGGACGCCGTCCCCATGACCTTGGGTCAGGAGTTTCTCGGCTATGCCGGGCAGATGGAGCGGGCTGGTGCGCGCTTGGCGTCGGCGGAGGCTCGGCTGAAGGAGCTGGCACTGGGCGGAACGGCTGTGGGTACGGGACTCAACACCCATCCCGAGTTCGCAAGCCGCGTCATCCGGAGGCTTTCCGACGAGCTGGGGTTGGTGTTTGTGGAAACCGACAACCATTTCCAGGCGCAAGGCGCGCAGGACGGGGCTGTAGAATTGAGCGGCGCCTTGAAATCCCTGGCCGTTTCGCTGACCAAAATCGCCAACGACATCCGATGGCTGGCCTCCGGTCCGCGTTGCGGCATCGGCGAGATCACCATCCCATCCCTGCAGCCGGGTTCCTCCATCATGCCGGGCAAAGTCAATCCGGTCATTCCGGAATCCGTCCTGCAATCGGCGGCGAAGGTCATCGGAAACGATGCGGTCATTACGCTCGCCGGCCAGTCAGGCGTGTTCGAACTCAACGTCATGTTGCCGCTGATCGCCTATGACCTGTTGCAATCCATCGCTTTGCTCGCGGCATCGGCAAAGGCGTTTGCCGAAAAGTGCATCGACGGCATCACGGCGAACCGAAAGGTGTGCGAAGGTTATATCCGCGGGAGTCTGGCTTTGGCCACCTCCCTGGTTCCTCACATCGGCTACGACCGTGCTTCAGAGATCGCCAAGAAAGCGTATGCCGAGGACAAAAGCGTGCCGGATGTGGCCCGTGAAGAGAACGTCGTTTCGGACTCGATACTGGCACAGATTTTCAACGAAGGAGGCTCCCATGAGCGATAAACGCTACGAAGTCAAATCATCCTGTCCCCAGTGCGGCTGCTCCTACCTGACGGTTCTCAGCGAAGAGGAGATCCGTGCCAAGTATGGAGACGACGAGCGGTTCCAGCTGGAATGCGGGGAGTGTCTTGCGGCGTTTGAAAAGGAAAGGTCCGAAGCCTGTCCCGAGTGGGACAAGGAATGCCGTCTCCGGTAGATCCGCCGGTCTGGATTCCCCAGCCGGATGTCAAAGGGTTTCCAGCCGGATGTTTCCCCCCAGGGCTTTCCACAGACGAATCATATCCCACGGCAGCGGCGCGGTGATGTCGATTTTGTTGTCGTGAACCGGGTGGCGAAAAGACAGGCGCCATGCATGCAGCATCTGCCGGGCTGGTCGGATAGCGGCTGGCAGAGCGGTCGTCGCCCTTCGTCCGTACACCCGATCTCCCATCACCGGGTGCCCCATGGATGCGCAATGGACGCGTATCTGGTGGGTCCTACCGGTCTTCAAACCCACCTCCAGCAGAGCGCCGCCGTCGAGACGCTCCCGCAGCTTCCAGGTTGTTTCCGCATCTCGTGCCTTGCGTGAAACGGTGGACATGCGTTTCCGGTCCACCGGATGCCTGCCGATGGACAGGGTAATTGTGCCGGATTCCCGTTCCGGCCGTCCGTGAACGAGGGCAAGGTAGGTCTTTTGCACCCGCCGCGCCTTGAAATCGGCGGACAACCTCCGTTGCGACGCCGGTTGTTTGGCCACGAGGAGGATGCCCGAGGTGTCCTTGTCCAGCCGGTGAACGATGCCGGGCCTCGTATCCTCCCCCTCGGCGGCCAGTTCAGGGCAATGATAAAGCAGCGCATTGACCAGTGTCCCGTTCGGATGGCCAGGGGCAGGATGCACCACCAGCCCCGCTGGTTTATCGACCACCAGAAGGTGTTCGTCCTCCAAAAGGATGGAAAGGGGAATCGGCTCGGGCTGGCAGTCGACTGGGTCGGGGAGGGGAAGGCTGCCGCAGATCTCTTCGCCCGGACGAACCCGGTAGCCGGGCTTTCTCTGCTCTCCGTCCACCGTCAGATGCCCATTGCGGATCAAAGTTGCGGAGGCGGTGCGCGAAAGGTCCGGCAGGTTGTCCGCCGCAACACAGTCCAGGCGTTGGCCGGCCTCCGTTCGCTTCACGCGAAAGCGAAAAGAGCGGGCGTCTCTTTCCGGACTATCGTGCATATCGGTTCGGTGCGGTCGAAACTCCCCGCGGCTGGCGGGGGATCAGGGACGTGGCGGGAGGACCTATCCTTCCGGGCTCTCGGACGCTTCGGCGGCGTCGGCCAGAAAGAGCGATTCGAGCTCTGTCGACACGCTCTCCTCGTCGGTATTCCTTGCGGTGGAGAGCTCCTTGACCAGCAACACTTGAGCCGTGTCGTACAGTTTTCTCTCTCCGAAGGAAAGATCTTTGGTCTGCTTGAGAAGGGACAGATCGCGGAAAACCTCGGCCACGTCATAGAGGGAGCCGGTCTTGATCTTGTCCATGTATTCCCGATAGCGCCGGTTCCAGGTCTGGCTTTCCATCGGTGTCGCGTCCTTTTTTTCCATGACGGCGAACACCTTGGGGATCTCTTTCTTGCTGATGACATCCCGCAGACCGACCGATTCCACGTTGTCGGTGGGGATCTTGTTGACCATGCCGTTTTCCAGCACTTTCATGATATAGAAATCGTGTGTTTCCCCGTTGATTACGCGGCTTTCGATGGCTTCGATTCGTCCTAAACCATGGGCCGGGTACACCGCCAGATCGCCGACTTGAAACCGCTGCATTTTTCTTTTTTCAGCCGCGGACTGCTTGGCCTTTTTTTTGGTCATTTTGATTACACCGGGCATTCAGAGTATTTTCGACTTCCGTGGGTTTGCAAGCCACTTTTTCCCGCGAGGCAGGTTCCTCGTGCGCTTGAAAGAAGGCGGGATCCTCACACGACGGCCGGTTCGGCATCAAACCGCTACGGTCATAAAAACGACAACAAGTCAACTATACCATAGCTCCGCCGCCCGGGCAATACAAAACGGCTTCCCGCGCCCCCACTCCGCCTCGCCGCTCCGCGGGCGGTGGATACGGCCGGATCCCGGCTCTGCGCTGCGAAGGATTCGCATTGGGCCGAGAAAAAAAGGGACCGGCGCCGAAACGCCGGTCCCTTTTTCGAACGAGGCAAGCCTCAGATACGTCTTGCTACAGTAGGAACGGCACCATCAACAGGGCCACGACGTTGAGGATCTTGATCATGGGGTTGATGGCCGGTCCGGCAGTGTCCTTGTAGGGGTCGCCGACGGTGTCGCCGGTGACGGCGGCCTTGTGGGCGTCGGAACCTTTGCCGCCCAGGTGGCCGTCTTCGATGTATTTCTTGGCATTGTCCCAGGCCGCGCCGCCGGTGGTCATGGAGATGGCAACGAACAGGCCGGTGACGATGCTGCCGATGAGCAGTCCGCCCAGGGCGACCTTGCCCAGCAGGAAGCCGACGACCAGCGGAGCCACGACCGGCAGAAGGGCCGGAATCAGCATTTCGCCCAGTGCGAACTTGGTGACGATGTCGACACACTTGGCGTAGTCGGGTTTGGCAGTTCCCTCCATGATCCCCGGGATTTCGCGGAACTGACGGCGGACTTCCTCCACCACGGCGCTGCCGGCATGGCCGACCGCCTTCATGGCGATGGAGCCGAACAGGTAGGGCAGCAGACCGCCGATGAACAGGCCGATGACCACGTTCACATTGCTCAGGTCAAAGCTGATATCCGTGGTTTTCCCACCCTGAATCTGGAATTCGTACACGTAGCAGGCAAAGAGCACCAGGGCTGCCAGTCCGGCGGATCCGATGGCGTAACCCTTGGTGACGGCCTTGGTGGTGTTGCCCACCGCATCCAGGGGGTCTGTGACAGCGCGGACGCTTTCGTCCATCTCCGCCATCTCGGCGATGCCGCCGGCGTTGTCGGTGATGGGTCCGTAGGCGTCGATGGCGATGACCATTCCGGTCATGGACAGCATGGACATGGCCGCCATGGCGATGCCGTAGAGCCCGGCGAAGTGGTAGGAAGTATAGATGGCCAGGCAGATTGCCAGCACCGGAGCGGCCGTGGCCTGCATGCTGACGGCCAGACCGGCGATGATGTTGGTGGCGTGCCCGGTGGTGGAAGCTTCGGCGACGGCTTTCACCGGGGAATAAATGCCCGTGTAGAATTCCGTGATGATGACGATGACCACGGTGAGCACCAGGCCGACCAGCACCGCATAAAAAATGTTCATCGGGGCGAAGTCACCCACGCCCACGAACAGCTTCTGCGTGGCGAAGTAAAAACCGATGGCTGCCAGGATGGCCGAGCCGAACATTCCCTTGTACAGGGCGCCCATGATGTACTCGCTGCGGCCCAGGCGGACCATGAAGGAGGCCAGGATCGAAGCGATGATGGAGATGGCACCGAGCACCAGCGGGAATTCGGTGGCGATGGCGACTTTGGGGAACATCAGGTGGCCGATGAGCATGGCTGCCACGGCCGTGACGGCGTAGGTCTCGAAAAGGTCGGCCGCCATGCCTGCGCAGTCGCCCACGTTGTCGCCCACGTTGTCGGCGATGACGGCGGGGTTTCTCGGGTCGTCCTCGGGAATGCCCGCTTCGACCTTGCCCACCAGGTCCGCTCCGACGTCGGCGCCCTTGGTGAAAATGCCGCCGCCCAGTCGAGCGAAAATGGAAATCAGGCTGCCGCCGAAACCGAGGGCCACCAGCGATACGACGTCATGGGTGAACGAGTAATAGCCGGCCACGGCCGTCAGGGCCAGTCCGGCCACCATCATGCCGGTCACGGAGCCGCCTTTGAACGCCAGGGCCAGCGCCGGGGCCAGGCCTTTTTTTGCGGCCTGGGCCACGCGCACGTTGGCCAGCACCGATACGCGCATCCCGATGTAGCCGGCCGCATAGGAGGCCGTAGCTCCGATCAGGAAGCCCAGGGCTGCCTTTCCGCCGAGTCCGAAAAAGATCACCGCAAAGATGATGATGCCGGCGATCGCAACGCTTTTCAGCTGACGGTTCAGGTAGGCTACAGCGCCTTCTTTAACGGCTTCGGCAATCTCGTTCATTCTGTCATTGCCAGCGGGTGCGCCCTTTACGACCCCGGCAATGATAATGGCGTACACGACGCCGATTACGCCCACCAGTGTGCAAGCCAATGGTAGATTGTGCAGTAACACTTCCATTCTCACCTCCGTATTGTTGGTTAACAGGGAATAGGTTTGGGGTGTTTACGACATTTGCATTCTTTTGTCGTTGAACCGGTTCATCCCTTCGACCGTTCCGTTGCACAAAACGGTCACCGCTGCCTCACTCGCACGGCCGATGAGCTCACCCAGCACCGCTTGCTGCGCTTCGTCGAAACGGCGCAGCACGTGGTCGGTGGCCTCCTGACCGGGCTGCGGACGCCCCACTCCCACTCGAAGGCGGGGAAAATCTCCACCGCCGAAGGCGTCCATAATCGACTTGACTCCTTTGTGTCCTCCGTGCCCCCCTTTCTCCATGATTTTTACTCTGCCAAAAGCGAGGTCCATGTCGTCGTATACGACCAACATTTCCCCGCATTGAATTCGGAAATAATCGGCAACCCGTCGCAACGGCGGTCCGCTTCGGTTCATGTAGGCCATCGGCTTGACGAGAAGAACGTCGCAGCCTTCCACACGACCCCGGCCGAACGCCGCATCATAACGACTCGATTTCCATGGTATTCCGTACTGTTCGGCAAGAGCGTCCACGACCATGAAGCCGGCGTTGTGCCGGGTTTGCGCGTAGGCGCTTCCCGGATTGCCGAGCCCCGCGATCAGGCGGATAAGCCCGTTCGCCATGATCCGGACTCCCTGGCATTACCGAATACCGTTCGGCGGGGCGTAATCCCCGTCTCCGGGTGGACCCGGCTGGAACCGATCCCCAAATTGCTCCTTCGCCCAACCGCCCGAGGCGGAACCATCTCGGCGTCGGATCCTTGTTTCCCGTCTCCGCCGATCGGCCGAATCCCCGTTTCCGAAAACCCGGCTCTTCCTATACCTTTGACGATAATCCGAATGTGGAGACAGGATCTATTCTTCGGACGCAT